>CAZWNS010000013.1:34004-51293 GCA_964635245.1 uncultured Spirochaetaceae bacterium | reverse complement strand
GCCCGGGGACCGAGCCCGGGGACGGAGCCGGCCCGGGTTCACCGCGCTCCGCCCCCGCTTGTACTCAATTCCCGTTTGCACTCGGCTCTCGGTGATGGGTATACTTCTCCCTGCGTCTCGAGCATCCACAAGGAGGATCGCAGCATGGCACACACACCAACCCGCGAGGAAGCCCTCGAGCTTCTTCGCTCCTGGCAGCAGAACGAAAACCTCGTCGCCCACGGCCTCGCCGTCGAGGGCGTCATGCGCTACATGGCGCGAAAGCGCGGCTACGACGAGGAGAAGTGGGGCATCATCGGCCTCGTACACGACCTCGACTGGGAGAAGTACCCCGAGGAGCACTGCGCGAAGACCCGTGAAGCTCTCGAGCAGGCCGACTGGCCCGAGGACTGGATCCGGGCTATCCTCAGCCACGGATGGGGCCTCGTCACCGACGTCGAGCCGCAGCACGAGATGGAGAAAGTCCTCTATACCATCGATGAGCTCACCGGCCTCGTCAACGCAACCGCCATCATGCGTCCCTCGAAGAGCGTCCTCGACATGAAGCCCAAGTCCGTTAAGAAGAAGTGGAACCAGAAGGCTTTCGCCGCCGGCGTGGACCGCTCCATCATCGAAAAGGGCGCGGAAATGCTCGGCGAGGATCTCAACACCATCATCGAAGACACCATCATGGGCATGCGCGAAGTCGCGGACGACATCGGCCTGCGCGGCGAGCCGGCGGAAGCGTAGCTCCCACCGGGGACGGAGCTCCCACCGGGGACGGAGGAGGCGGGCACGTCCCCGCCGGCGGGTAGTCCCGCCTCCGGCGCACCCGAGCTTCCGGACTACGGCCCCTGCCTCGGGGCGCGGGCCGCCCACCACATGCAGGGGCGCGCCGGAGGCGTGGCAGTCGGCAAAGATGGACGGCACCGGACCGTTCGCGGAGTGGGCGGGGTCGGGCCACTGCGGGCTCCGCTTCGCTTCGGTCCTTCGGACCCGCGCCGCCTGCCGGCGGCGCGGCCCTCCGTGTCCCTCGTGTCCTCGCGGGCGTCGGGCGGCCGCGGCACCCGGCGTTCCCACGGGCCGAACTCGGGGACGGAGGCGAACTCGAACTCGGGGACGGAGGTCGAATTCGGGGACGGAGGAGCCGTTCGAAGCGGTGGTTCGGCCCGCGGACGGCGGCGCGGTGCTACCGCGGGAGCGCCCCCAACGCCTGATCGAGCTTTGGAAGCGCAGACGGATCGAGCCATGATCTCATCAGGAAGAATCCCTCCACCACCTCAGAGTCTATGCGCTCGGCACCCGCGGCATACTCCACGAGCTCCTCACCCTCGAGGCGATAGAAACGGTGGGCAAGGGTTTCAGGGTCGAGCACCCAGTATTCTCGAACGCCGTGCTGCTCGTACTCGGCGAACTTTGGCCCGACATCACGCTCGGCGGTGCGGGGGCTCAGCGCTTCGACCACGAGGTCCGGCGCACCTTCGACGTGTGTTTCTTTCACCGCTTCGAGCCGCGAGGAGCGGTAGAACGCCAGGTCCGGCAGAAAGACGTTACGCCCGCTCAAGCGAACCGCCACGACTTCGCGGTACAACCGCCCGATGTCGTGACGGTCGATGTAGTAGCGCAGCAGCGCGTCCACAAAGTTCAATAGATCAGCATGCCGCGTAGACACGGGTGAGTGCATGAACACCTCTCCGTCGATGAGGTCCGCCCTGCGCCCCGGCTCGAGCCGGTCGAGGAAGTCCTGAGCGGTGAGAAGCTCCCGTTCGGTGGATGCGGACACAGACACTTTCGTCGCCATGACCTCTCGAGTATATCCCGGCATCGTCCGCGCCGCCAAGCCGCAATTGCCGATGAAACCGGTCGACAGTCCGGGCGCGACGACGACTGCATCAATCCCCCGTCGCCACTCTATTCTGCGATTTCGGTGAGACCGGTGGGCCGGTGGCTTCTCGGACCGTCCGGACGGCCCCGCCGTGGCCCTCTGTAGCTCTTCAAAAGCGTCCGCCGCGGCACCGTCTGCCCCTGCCTGTGCAAACGCACCGGCAAGCCGCCGCGCTCCGTCGCGCCTGGCGACAGCCTCTCTGACCGCGGCGGTCAGGCCCCTTGCCTCGAGCCGCTTGGGATCAAGCCGCACACCCGCCCCGGCGTACTCCACCCGGCGCGCAACCTCCGGCTGGTCCCGGCCGAAGGGAACCACGACTACCGGCATGCCGCGGGAGAGCGCCCGCTGGGTTATGCCCATGCCGCCATGGCAGATCACCACGTCGGCGCGCTCGATCACGGGACCGTGGGAGAGAAAGCGCTCGACGCGGACGTTCGGGTCGTCGGCTCCACGGAGGTCGTCGGCGGTGTGCGCCGCGCTGGTTGCCACGACAAAGTAACCCGGCGCCGGCAACGCAACCAAATAGGGCTGAAAAACTGCCCACGGCAACCCGGAGCTTTCGGCCACCGCCTGAGCGCCCCAGCTGTTCGTGTCGACGAGCAGCGCCTGTGCCCCGGTCGCTACGGCGGCCGCCTGCACATCGTCGATCTCACCGGCGGCCCGATCGGCGAAGGTCCTGATCGCGCGCTCGAGCGCCTGCGTTGGGTTCCCGGCCGTCCAGTCGTCGAGCTCTCGACCCTCGCCCTCCGCCGCAATCGGATCGGCCGCCAACCCCAAGCCGCGGAGCCGCTCGACCTCACCGGCGAGCGCCTTCACGTGCACCTGGTGCCCGCGCCGACGAGGTCTAGACAAGTATCCGTGCCATCAATCCCTCCGTTTTAGTCCGTTCAGTATCCGCATCATGACGGCGTGCACCCGAGGCGCCTCCAGCCCGCGGTCCCTCCGCAGCAGTTTCCATGTGTACACATCCGTCGCCGAAATCGCAGCGTACAGAAGCTCCTCCCGGTCCGCGGCATCGACCCCGGAGAACAACGGCGCACAATGACGCTTAACCCACGCCCGATGCGCTTCACGTCCCTCCTGCACGAGCTCGCTCACAAGTGGAACCCGACTCTCCTGCGCGATGAAGTTCAATACCGTATCGCCGTCGTCCTCGTAGTGCTTGATGAGGGCCCGAAGGGCCGCCTCGATCCCCTCTCCGTCGGCTAACCCCCGGGAAGCGAGAATGCGCGGTCGCTCGCGGGCAGCCAGAGCTTGAAAGAGCTCCTCCTTCGAACCGAATCGCCGGATAACCGTCTGCACCGTAACACCGGCATCCTCGGCGATCTGCTGAAGCGTGACTCGGTCGAAGGTCTCGTGGCCGAAAGCAGCGAACGCCGCATCGAGAATCGCCTCGCCCGTAGCCCGCTCCGCTTCGGCCCGCGCCTTTTTGTGGTAGGGGCGAGAGGCCGGCTCCGGCTCGCTCTCGACTTTCATATTAGTAGTATTAATATGAAAATGCGTGGAAGTCAAGGTCCTGTTTGAGCCCGGAAACGGGGGGAATGCGAATAAGGGCATAGAAAAGTCGGTCCGGACCGGTATAATGCCGTCTTATATGAAACGCCTCGTTCGTACACCGTCCCGCGTCTTTCTCTTCTGTTGGGGCGTCCTGCTGGTCGCAGCGGCGCTTGTATCGTGTCGGACGGCCGGCCCGCACTACACACGGCCTCGGCCGAAGGAAATTCCTGATGCGATCACTCAGGCGGTCCGGGAGCAACCGCGGGAGAATTTCCCGCGACTTGTCGCGTTCATACGAGAACGCGCCGACACCGACCGGGAGGCGTTCCGCTATGCGCACGATTGGGTCGCCCGGAACATCACCTACGACTACGCAGTCTACGAGGGCGCGGCCGAACGGGTCGATGAGCCCTACGAGGTAATAGCGAACGGCAAGGCCGTGTGCGAGGGGTACGCGCGGACGCTCGAGCTGCTCTGCGGAGAGCTGGGTATCGAGTGCCCCTATGTCGTCGGCTATGTGCGGGGCGGTTCAACCGCCGGACCGCGAGAGGCTTCCCTGCGGAGTCCCGAGGATGCAGGCAAGGCACGGCATGCGTGGAACGCCGTCGAGCTCGACGGAAGGTGGCACCTCGTCGATGTGACGTACAACGCCGGATGGTACAGGAACGAAGACGGACTTGCATTCAACTACACGCATTCCTACTATCTCTCGACGCCGCAGCACTTCATCTACACACACTTTCCGGACGATGAACGGTGGCAGTTGCTCGACGAGCCGCTGAGCTTTGAGGAGTTCAAGACGCTTCCCGAGATCACTCCGGGCTTCTTCCAGTACGGACTCGAGCTCGTCGGCTCGCACGTGCGGGCAACGACGGTCACCGAGAGCACGTACTCCATTCGTGTAGACGTCCCGGACGACGTAAGACTCAACGGGATCCTCACGAAGTCCGCGGCCGCGCCGGAAACCGTGTACCGGAACCACGAGCTTGTCACCATAGCCCCGGACGGCGTGCACACATTCAATGTTCGGTTCCCCGGCCCCGGAGACTACGTGTTTCACCTCGTCGCGAAGCACAAGGCAGGTGACGACCACTACCGACGCGCGGCCTCCTATCATTTCAAGGTCCCGAATGGCGCCGAGGCGGCAGGACCGTACCCCACCGTCTACGACACTTTTCGCGATTATCGGATTCACGAGCTCGACCCGAGCGCTCGCGTACTCGACCGCGTAGCGTATCAAACCTTCTCATTCACGACCGATGTGAGACGACCGTACTTCCTCGTCGTACCGAACGTGGGACGCTATGCCTTCTCACTCAATCGCGAAACGGGCCGCTACGAGGCGACGGTGCCCCTCGACGGTGAAGAAGCATATCTGGCTGTGAAGCGCGGTGACCGTTACCACTACCTCGTGGAGTATCTTGTGGAATAGGCTCCGCTCAGCGCCCGCCCGGCAGCAACCGCGTTGCGGCCGCGAGCACGAGCCGGATCTCGTCGTGGTAGATCTCACCCGGGCATCGCAGGAACCTGTGTCCGTCCTCGAAGAGCCCGCCCGCGCGGACATTATTGTCCAGCGATACGAAAAGCGGCGCCCGCAGAGGGCGCCGTTTCCTGAAACACGATTAATCGTTCCTATTTCTTCTTCTTTCGCTTCGAGCGGGGCACGTTTCGCCCCGCGCCGGTACTCTGGCGCTTCTTCGCCACTTCCTTCTTGACGGCGTCGGCATCCACGCCGACTGCGGCCGGCTCAGGCTGGTTGCCCTTCTCGTCGACCGGGGCGAGAGCCTCCCGCTTCGGGGTCTCCGCGGGGGCGGCGCGGCCGCCGTACCTCTCGAGCTCCTTCTTGCGGCGACGGGCGATTGCCCGGGTTCGCCACGCGAGAAGGATCGGCGATGCGACAAAGATCGATGAATAGGTACCGACCACGATACCGACCACCAGGTTCAGCGCGAAATCCCGTATCTGTCCGGTAGCGAACAGGTAGATCGCGAGCACCGCAAGCAGGGTCGTAAGCGAGGTGATCAGGGTCCGGCTCAGCGACTGAGTGATACTGGTATTCACGATAGTCGCCAACGGTGACTCCCGCAGGATACTCTCGTTTTCGCGGATCCGGTCGAAGACCACGATGGTGTCGTTCAGCGAGTAGCCGATGATGGTCAGCACCGCGGCGATTGTCGCCGTCGACACCTCGATCTGCAGGGCGCCGATAAACCCGAGCATCACCGCAACGTCATGGATGAGCGTCACAATGGCCGAGGCTGCGTACCCGAGCCGGAAGCGAAACCAGATATAGGCGAGGATCAGCAACAGCGCGAGCGTGGTCAACCAAATCGCCTGGGTGGCGAGGTCCTGAGAGAAGCGGGGACCGACATAGGACGTCTCGAGCACGCCGATGTTTCTCTCGCCGAACTCGCCGCCGAGTGCCGTCACGACCTCATCGGTCATGACACGGCTGAAGTCCTCCACATCGCCGGAATCCCGGACACGGATGCTGAACTGGCTATCCTCGGGCCGGCCGACCCGCTGAACCTGCACACCATCGATCCCGGAAAGCGCATCGCGAACCGCGTCTGCACCGACGTCGCCGGAGCCTCGGATCTCGACGCGCTGCAGCAGGCCGGCCTCGAAGTCGATGCCGAGGTTGAACCCACCCTGCATGACCGTCGCGGTTGTTCCCGCCGCGATCACGAGGATGGAGATGAGGATCATAATGTATCGAATGCGAGTGAACTGAATTACGTGTTTCATCGAATCCCCCAGCCGATGCTGAGCCTGGAGCGGCGGAACTGCTCCGTCGTCACGTCAAAAATAAGCCGGGAGACGAAGAGCGCGGTAAACATCGAAGAGACGATACCGACCGCAAGGGTAACCGCAAAGCCCTGAATGGGCCCGGTGCCGAGCTGCGAGATGAAGACAGCCGCAATGAAGGTCGTAACGTTGGCGTCCATGATCGTCCAGAAGGCCTTCTGAAAGCCGGCTTCCACCGAGGCACGAGGGCTCTTACCCAGGCGATACTCTTCCTTGATCCGCTCGAAGATGATGACATTGGCATCGACCGCCATACCGACGGTCAGGATGATACCTGCGATGCTCGTCAGCGTGAGCGTCAGGTTGAATACCGAAAGAATGGCCATGATGAAGAACAGGTTGAGCAGCAGGACGAGGTCGGCAAGCAGCCCGGCTCCCTTGTAGTAGGCGAGCATGAACACAATCACGAGCACGAAGCCGAGCACGATCGCGCTGAGCCCCGTCTGTATCGCCTGCTCGCCGAGCTGTGCACCCACCGACTGCTGGTTTATGATGTTGAGATCGATGGGAAGGGCCGCGGTACGAAGCACCGTGGCAATATCCTCGGCTTCGGACTGGTTGAAGCCGCTTATCCGAACCTGGCCCGTGGGGATCTCTTCCTGAATCCGCGCGTAGGCGCGAACCCTGTCGTCCATGACGATGGCGAGACTGCCGCCGACATTGTCGCGCGTAAGCCGCGCAAACTGGTCGCCGCCATCACGGTCGAGCACGAAGTTGACCACCGGCTGATTGGACAGGGGATCCCGCGCAAACTGAGCTTCGTTGATGTGTTGTCCCGGCAGCCCGTTTTCCTGCACGTCGGACCGTATGGCGATGTAGCGGACGAACTCGTCGAGGCCGTACTGATCCTGCGTAACGTAGGGCACGACCTCCGAGCCCGCCGGGATCCAGTCGGGCACGCCGTCGGCCTCCGGGCTCCAGCCCGGGTTCTCCTGCTGCAGCTCGATCAGCCGCTCGGTGGCCTCGTCGTCCACGATGTGGAAGTTGAGGCTTCCTTTGCCCATGAGAAAGGAGTTCACCCGCTCGCGATCGTTGTCGCCGGGAATCTCTACCGAAATGCGGTTGTCTTCCATCTCCCGGATCTGCGGTTCGGTGATGCCGAACCGGTCTATGCGGTTGGTAAGGATTCCCATGGCAAGATCGACCGCGTCGTCAACCTCCGCGGTGGTCGGCTGTTCACCGAGCCGCTCGGCGAGGCTCTCTTCGTCCGCCTCGAGAATGACGTTGACACCGCCGGAAAGGTCGAGACCCAGCATGATGATACGCGAGCGCATCTCCTTCAGGTCCTGAATCTCGGCGCGGTGGTAGTCCTCGATGGCGTCGAACGCCTCCTGCTCACTGCGGAATGCGGCAAGCACGGACTCCGCCGTCCAGGTATCGGGCACCTCGCGGTCGTCGATCCGATAGTTCTCCCGCGCGATGTCGGTCAGGAAGGAGTACTCCTCGGGCAGCGACACGTCCTCGTCCGCGGCCGCGAGCTCCTGCAGCTCGTCGATGGCACGCCGCGCCTCGCTGCGCGCGTAATCACGAAGCTGCCCGCGGGAGCTCTCGGCGAGCTCCTTATCTTCCTCGGGAATAAAGAAATACCAGTTGACCGTCGGGTAGAGGAATACTCCACTTATAACGACCACAGCCAGGATAATGAGAAAACGAAGACGTTTAGTCATTCGGTGAACTCCACGGTAATGGGGTGTGTAGCGTCGCGCCTACTCGTCGTCGTCGTCCTCGGTCTCGGTCTCGATAACTTTCTCCTCGAACTTCTTCTTCTTGGAGGAAGCCTTCTTCTCGAGAACGTTGGAGATCGCGGACTTGGAGAACTCAAGCGAGGTATTGTTGTCGACCTTGAGTACGACCGCGTCCTCCTTCAGCGACTGGATAACACCGCGAATTCCGCCGATGGTAACGACCCGGTCGCCCTTGCCGAGCGACGCGAGCATCGCCTTCGTCTCCTTCTGCTTCTTGTTCTGAGGCCGGATGATGAGAAAATAGAAAATGAGAAAAACAAGACCGAAGGTGATGAGGGTAGGCATAATGGACGCCGGACCGCCCTGTGGGGGTTGGCCGCCGCCCGCAGGCGCTCCCATGAGAATAGGTAGACTACCCAAAA
Organism: uncultured Spirochaetaceae bacterium; assembly: GCA_964635245.1. Classification (GTDB taxonomy): domain Bacteria; phylum Spirochaetota; class Spirochaetia; order DSM-27196; family PWMO01; genus JAAAOH01. The sequence continues at coordinate 43,017 of CAZWNS010000013.1, read as the reverse complement.
TTGTGCTCATGTCAGATAACTTCCCTTTGTATGGTGATAGTGGCGAAACGCTATCACGGAACGATTTCCGCAGTCAACCGCGCTTCTAGACGGCCATGGTCTTCTCGATGCCCTCGGGTACCGCAAAGACGCCGAACAGCCGCTTCAGCGCCTCCGGAGAATCCGCGGGGAGGGCGGTGTTGGCCCTGAAGTAGGAGATGAGCTCCTCCATCTCCCCCTCGTCACCGGAATAGACGGCCGAGCGGAAGGCCTGGCTGTAGAGCCCCTTCGCGGCGAGCTCCAGTGTCGACAGCCGGCCGTACTTCTTGCGGGCCGATTTGTTGACCACGGCAATCGCACCCTGATAGCCGATGGTGAATACGAAATCCTCTCGTTTCATTCGCCGATCATCCTCGCGTGGCGGCGCTCCTCCGCGCCGCGTCTTCAACAAAAAGGGAAGCCCGAAGGCTTCCCTTTCGTGCACGTATACGTGACGGGCGTTACATCATGCCGCCCATGCCACCCATACCGCCCATGCCTGCTCCGGCGCCGGCGCCGGCGCCTTCGCCTTCCTTCTCGGGAATGTCGGTAATGGCAGCTTCGGTAGTGAGGAGCAATCCGGAGATCGATCCCGCGTTCTGAAGCGCGCTGCGCGTAACCTTGGCCGGGTCGATAATACCTTCCTTGACCAGGTCCACCCAGTCCATCCGCGCCGCGTCAAAGCCGACTCCGGCCTTTTCGCCCTTCGCTCGATCGGCGACGATGGAGCCGTCGAGCCCTGCGTTCACGGCGATCTGCCGGATGGGCTCCTCGAGGGCGCGCTTCACGATGCGGAAGCCCACCTTCTCGTCCTCGGGCCAGTCGTCGATGCTCTCTTTTTCGAGTGCTTTCACCGCCTGGACCAGCACCACACCACCGCCGGGTATGATGCCTTCCTCGATGGCTGCGCGCGTCGCCGAGAGGGCATCCTCGACGCGATGCTTCTTCTCTTTGAGCTCCACCTCCGTCGCCGCACCGACGTTGATGACGGCTACGCCGCCGGCGAGCTTGGCAAGCCGCTCCTGCAGCTTCTCGCGGTCGTAGTCGGAAGTGGTCTCCTCGATCTGCGCCTTGATCTGCGCGATGCGGTCCTTGATGTCTTCCTGCTTACCGGAGCCGTTGATGACGGTGGTGTTCTCCTTGTCGACCTTGACCGACTGCGCCTGTCCGAGCTGGCTGAGGTCGGCGGTCTCGAGCTTGAGCCCGAGCTCCTCGGAGATCACCTGGCCGCCGGTGAGGATCGCGATGTCCTCGAGCATGGCCTTGCGCCGATCGCCGAAGCCCGGTGCCTTTACGGCAACGGCGTTCAGCGTGCCCCGGATGGAGTTCACGACCAGCGTTGCCAGCGCCTCGCCCTCAATGTCCTCGGCGATGATGAGGATGGGCTTGGACTGCTGCGCGACCTTCTCGAGGATCGGCAGGAGGTCCTTCATGCTGGAAATCTTCTTGTCGTGAATGAGAATGTAGGGATTCTCGAGCACCGCGGTCATGTTGTCCTTGTTCGTGGCAAAATACGGAGACACGAAGCCGCGGTCGAACTGCATGCCTTCGACGAACTCGGTGGTGGTCTCGATGGTCTTCGACTCTTCGACGGTGATAACTCCGTCCTTGCCGACCTTCTCCATCGCACCGGCAATTTCCTCGCCGATTTCCTTGTCGTTGTTCGCCGAAATGGCCGCAACCTGGGCAATCTCTTCCTTGTCCTTGATGACCTTCGACATCTTCTGGATCTCGGCGACCGCGAGCCCGACCGCGCGGTCGATGCCTCGCTTGATGCCCATGGGGTTGATACCGGCGGCCACACTCTTGAGGCCCTCGCGGATCATGCTGTGCGCGAGCACCGTTGCGGTGGTCGTACCGTCACCGGCAACGTCGTTTGTCTTGGTGGCAACTTCCTTGAGAAGCTGCGCTCCCATGTTCTCGTACGGATCCTCGAGCTCGATCTCCTTGGCGACCGATACTCCGTCCTTGGTGACCGTGGGGGCTCCGAACTTCTTGTCAAGCAGAACGTTTCGCCCCTTCGGACCCAGCGTAACCTTTACGGCGTTGGAAAGCTGATCAACGCCGCGAAGAAGCGCTCTCCGGGCTTCCTCATCGAATGTCAGTTGCTTCGCCATATCCACTCCCTCTTTGTGTCGTTTTGGTGCATTGAGTGTTTGATCTAACGATGTCGTCGATACTGCCGGAAAGATACAAAGGAATCCCGCAATCATCAACAGGAAATTTCGCCGTATCGCAGTCCGTCCGGGTTTGATTATTCGGTGGTCTTTGCATCACAATGCCTGTGTGGCCGGTCAGATCGAGCTCGACCTTGTTGTTCTCGCCTTCGCGCCTCCGGGCACCGGGGCTTCGCAGATACCGGCGCTTGCGGACTATCTGAACGCGAGCGCGCGGTTTCGACGCACGCCGGTCACCTGGAGCCTGCCCAGTCTCGGCGCTCTCGACAATCCCTCGGTGACGGCGGCCGTCCGCTCGCGCGTGGACTCCGTTGGTGACGGGGTGGCAACCGCGGGCTATACCGGCGTGACGCACTCGCTTCTCCTCGCCGCGGAGCTCGAGCCCGAATGCGCGCTCGGTCTCTCGAACCGGGAGAAGAGCGGCATCCTCGACGTATTCCCCGGTGTTGATCCCGTGTTGCTCGCTCCCGCTCCCGATCCGCGACGACCGGAGGCAGCGTCGGTGTACGCCGGTCATTTCCGGGCCTTTACACGCGGCATCGTACCTCCAACGGGCAGAGCGCCCGCGCGCATTCTCTTCACCGTCGGGGGGCACGCGTGGTCGCTTCCCGCCCTCATCTGCGGCCCCGAGGCACGTGAATCCTCGATGAGCGCCCACCTGCGCCTGATAGAGCGGAGACGGCCCGGCGGGGCCGTCATTATCCTCCAGGCGGACGCAGCAAATGCCGTGGAGCCCCTCGACGCCGCACTCGACCGGCTGACCGGCACCGCGCGGACCGCACGGATTATGCGATTCGACCACGCATGGGTTTCCCGGACAGGGGACAGGACGACCGCGACGCCTCCCGCGACCGAGACCGGCGCCTGCCGTATGCCCCGTGTACAAACCTCCGACGCCGTAGGCGCCCTCCGCGCCGATGCCTCCGTCAGTCCCGAAACCGTGCTCAGACAGCTTCAAGAGGAGCGCGCGGCTTCCCGGTATGAAACCCCGTGCGACGGCAGTCCGCCGGCGAGTCGCACCATCCATGCCAGCATGATGGGTTCGGCTACATTGGAGATGGACGCTTGCGCGGTGCAATTCTCCCGCGGCCGGCTCTCCCGCTTCGCGCGCTCGGCGCACGACAGGCGGGCCCAGCTTCTCGCGGACGATGTGTCGGGCTTCATGCGGACGCGTGAGCTTACCTACAGCCTCATCACGGAAAGCGCCTTTTCCTTCGAAGAAACGGCAATCGGCGTGCGCGGGCTCATGGCCGTTTTCTCCCTCGGCCGCGACAGCCTCGATGCTCCGGGGCGACTGCTCGTGGATTACACCGCGATCGGAGACTTTCCGTGGCTCATCATCGAGTTGTGCTTCGAGTTTCCCGTTCCCGGGGAACTGGACACGGTGGAGGAGCTCATCCCCTTTGCGCTGCCCCTGCGCATGCCCGAACAGGCGGAGGATCAGATGCTCGCCACGCAGTATCCGGACGGCAGCGGCAGCCGCATCGACCTTCGCGGCGTCACGGGCTCCGGATGCGTATTCGGAAGCCTGCTGCAGTTCGGCAGTCGCTTCACCATCTCCCGGATCGAGGCGCAGCCCGGTGTTACCGGTGCCTTCCGCTTCGACGTACGCCGCGGGATTACCGGATCAGCGCTGACACTTTATCCCCTCGGTCGTTTCGGAGCCCGGGATCTCGCCGAGCGAGCCGGAACGACATCCCGGGTGCGCATCGCCGTCTCGCCGGCGCAACGAGACTACAGCGAAATCGTACACGCACCGGCCGAGGCACGACGACATCATGTTCCTTCGGCGTCGACCGATTGATGTCGGCACCGCTCGGTGAAATACTCGGGCTATGATCGATAATCCGCTGAACCTGGGTCTTGAGTCGCGCAAGGAAGCCCCACCCTTCGTCATCTTCATCTTCGGGGTCACCGGCGATCTCACCGCACGGAAGCTCATGCCGGCCCTCTTCTCGCTCTTTCTCAAGGGCATGACCCGCTTCAAGGTGGTCGGGTTCGCTCGCCGTGACTGGGGCACCGACGGCCTGCGCGAGCGCGCACGCGGGATGATCGCCGAGGTACCCGGCGCCTCCGATGAGCAGCGCGAGACCTTTCTCCGGCGCCTCGAGTATCTGCAGTCCGCCTTCGAGGATCCCGAGGGCTACGCCCGCATGGGCGAGTATGCCGAGGACTACGCCAACCGCATCTATTATCTGTCTACGCCGCCGGACTCCTATCACGATATTATCGAACAGCTCGGCCGCCACGGTCACGGCACGCAGGCCGGCGGGTTCACGCGCATCCTCATCGAAAAGCCCTTCGGCCGCGATTTCGCCTCGGCCCAGGAGCTCAATCAGCTCCTCGCACGCTACTTCACCGAGGACCAGATCTTCCGCATCGATCACTATCTCGGCAAGGAAACCGTGCAGAACATCATGCTGCTGCGCTTCGGCAACGGGATGTTCGAGCCCATCTGGAATTCGAACTACGTCGACCATATCCAGATCACCGTGGCGGAGAAGATCGGTGTGGGAACCCGCGGCGGATACTTCGAGAGCGCCGGTACCCTGCGCGACATGGTGCAGAACCACATGTTCCAGCTTCTGAGCCTGACAACCATGGAGCCGCCCAACGATCTCTCGGCGCGGAGCATCCGCAATGAAAAGGTCAAGGTGATGCAGGCGGTGCGCCCCATCACCTTCCGGGATATCAATGAGCATGTAGTCCGAGCGCAGTATGATGAGGGCATCCTCGACGGCGCGAAGGTGCCGGCCTACAGGGACGAGGAGCGGGTATCTCCGGATTCGCGAACGGAGACCTACGTGGCACTCAGGCTGTTTCTCGACACCTGGCGGTGGAGCGGCGTGCCCATCTTCATGCGGTCCGGCAAGCGGCTTCTGCGGAAGGTGAGCGAGATCTCGGTGCACTTCAAGGAGCCGCCGCGGCAGCTCTTCACGAACCGGCATCCGGCGATGAACCGCAACACGCTCATCATCCGTATTCAGCCGGATGAGGGCATCACCCTCAACATGAACGCAAAGATTCCCGGCCACACCACCGACATGCGGCCCGTGAACATGGACTTCGCCTACGGATCGACCTTCGGCGAGGCGACCCTCGAGGCCTACGAGCGTTTGCTTTATGACGCCATCCTCGGAGACGCCACCCTGTACCCCCGCCGAGACGAGATCGAGTCCTCCTGGGCCTTCATCACCCGCGTGCTCGAAGGATGGCGACGCGATAGCTCGCCCATTCCGACCTATATGCCGGGGAGCTCCGGCCCCGAGGAAGCCCGCCGGCTCATCGCCTCGTCGGAGCGCAAGTGGAGAAAACTATGACCTTTGATCCCGAACAGATCGAGACCGAGCTCGCCGAGATTCAGAAGCGCAACTCCCCGACCGAGGCACGCACCGTCATTCTCAATCTGCTGGTAGTGAGCGACGAGGAAAGCCGCCCCCGGGCGGAGCAGGCACTCGGGGCCGTGCTCGGCAAGCGGGCGGCCCGCGTCATACATATTGTTGACGGGAAACGCGGTGACAGCGACATCTCGCTCTCGGCGCGCTGCTACCTCGACCACGACCGCAAAAGCGTCTGTTTTCAGGAGGTCCTCATCGAAAACGGCGGCGACGGCGTGGGCGCGGCACCGGGGAGCTGGACGCCGCTGCTCATCCGCGACATTCCCGTCTACGTGCTCTGGCTCGCCTCCTTCGGGCCCCGCTCCTCCCTCCTCGACCACGTGCAGGAGCAGGCCGACAAGCTCATCATCGACTCAGAATACGCAGCCGCCGCCGGAGACACGACGGAGAAGATATTCGACGCGGTCTCGGGCGTGATGCTACCCGAAGGCTTTCGAATCTCCGATCTCACCTGGCAGCGGACCCTGCCGCTTCGCCGCGTTACCGCTCACCTCTTCGACACCGAGGAGCATGCCCGCGCCCTCTTCGACCTCGAGTCCGTGGAGCTCTCCGGCGCCCCGCCCATGTTCGCGGCCCTCTACCTCGGCTGGATAGCGAGCCGCCTCGGCTGGCAGCCGGAGACGCGGGGCGATGAGGCGCGGGGCCATGAGGCGCCGGGCCGCGGCGGGACCGCGGGCGGCGCCGGGATTCCAGGCGGCGGCGCCGGAACCCCGGGCGGCGCCGGGAGGGCCCCGGGCGGCGCCGGGATCCCCGGGAGCGGCGGCGGGAGCCCCGGGAGCGCCGGCGGCGCCGTCGACGCGCGCGCGTACCTCGATAGGCAGAGCCGTGCGGTCCGGACCGTCCACCGGCAGCCGGCGACGCTCGAGCAGCCCATCAGCGTAGCCTTTCGCTTCTTCGAGCGCGAGGGGATCGGGCTGACGGCGCAGCCCGGGGGATGCGTGACGGTGACCGGGACGGGGACGGAGGTTCCCTGCGAGGTGTTCAATGTGGCCGCGGACGGGGAGATGCTGCTCGGCGAAATAGATGCCGCGCGCACCGAAGGACCGTACATCGCCGCGTTCGAGACAGCACGCAGCCGGTACTGAGGATTTCCGCAACAAAAATTCCGTTCAATCTCGATAATAAAGGTTTTGACAAGTATTGCGCACCGGATACATAATATCGTATAAATATCCGCCGCCGTTACATGATAAGGAATACCACCGTGAGAGAAAGACCGGCACGACTCCAGGCGATCAAGAAGATCATTCGCAGCGAGCGCATCAACAGTCAGGAACAGCTCCTGCGTCACCTCGAGCGCGAGGGCTTCTCCGTGACTCAGGCGACCCTGTCACGCGACCTCAAGCTCCTGCGGGTGGGAAAGATCTCCGACGGGATCGACGGCTACTTCTATCGTCTGCCCCGTGAGGACGAGCGACGGGAATCCGAGCGCAGTTATGTCCAGGATTTCCGGCGTGGCTACGTATCCCTCGATTTCTCCGGTACGACCGCCGTGGTGCACACGCTCGAAGGGCACGCCGACAGCGTCGCCATAGCCCTCGACAACCTCAACATTCCGGAGGTCCTCGGGACGATCGCGGGGAACAATACGGTCTTCGCCGTCCTGCGGGAGGACACCGATCGCATCGAGCTGCTCTCCAAGCTCCGATCGAAGGTACCTGACCTCGAGGAATAGCACAGGTGAAAGCTGCAGTCCTCGGTGCCACCGGCTACGGGGGGATGGGCGTGATGAGACTTCTCGCCCGCCATCCCTCCGTGGAGACCATTCTTCCTGTATCCTCATCACGCACCGGCGAGCACCTCACCGCCGTGTACGCGGGGCTCGCGCCCGCTCTGCTCGAGAAGACACATGACGGCGTTCTGATCGGCGTCGAGGCGGCACGCGCGGAGAAACCTGATGTCGTCTTCGCCGCGCTGCCGCATCTGAGATCGGCGGAGGTCTGTGCGCCCTTTTTCGACTCGAGCGTCGTCATAGACCTCTCGGCGGATTTCCGGATTCCCGATGCCGCGCTTTTCGAGAGCGCCTACGGGAGCAGGCCGCCGCGGGAGGATCTCCTCTCGCACAGCGCGTACGGGCTCACCGAGTGGTTTCGTGGCGAGGTGCGCCGTGCGGACATCATCGCCAACCCCGGGTGCTATCCCTCGGCCGCACTGCTTCCGCTGCTTCCGCTGCTGCGCGACCGGCTCATCACCGGCCCGATAAGCATCATGGCCATGTCGGGGATCTCGGGGGCGGGGCGCAAGGCCGCGGTCAATCTGCTCTTCACCGAGCGCAGTGAGAACGTAAACGCCTACGCACCCGGCAGCACCCACCGCCACTGGGCCGAGATCAGTTACTACGCCCGGCGTTACCTGGCGAGCGGCACGGACGCCGCGGATGCGGCCGCCGACGGCGCTGTCGCGAATGGCGCGGTCGGCGACGGCGCTGTCGCGGATCAGATCATCTTCACCCCCCACCTCGTGCCGATGAAGCGCGGCATCGCGGTCACCACGAGCTGCGTGCTCAGCGGCGATACCGACGCCGAGCGTATCGCGGAGAGCCTCGAGCGGAGCTACGGCTCGGAGCCCTTCGTGGGGTTCTCATCACGCTCCGTCCCCGAGACACGGGATGTGCGCGGGTCAAACCGTTGCGACATCGGATTCCACGTCGAGGGCGGCATGCTTCTCCTGTTCAGCGTTATAGACAATCTGGAGAAGGGCGCCGCCGGACAGGCCGTGCAGAACATGAACGTTCGCTTCGGCCTGGAGGAAACCTCAGGCCTCGAGCTCTGGGGAGAGTTCTAAGCGGTTGAGCCTATGAACAGCCCTGCGATTGTCGTGAAGATCGGGGGACGGGCGTTGTCGAACCCGGGCGTGCTCGAGCACCTCATTGCCGACATCGCGGCCCTCCTGCGAAGCCACCGCGTCGTGCTCGTGCACGGAGGCGGCGCCGAGGTTACCGCGTATGCGGCGCGACTCGGCATCACCTCCGAGTTCGCCGACGGCGTGCGCATGACCGGCGAGGATGAGATGGAAGTCGTCGACATGGTGCTCGCCGGCCTCGTCAACAAGCGTATCGCGCGCCGGTTCCAGGCGGCAGGTCTGCGGGCCGTCGGTATCTGCGCCTCCGACGGCGGCATTCTGACCGGCACGCCGGTTGTCCGTCCGGACGGCACCCCCAGCCGCACCGGCCGTGTGGTCGCGCGGGATCCGGCGTTTCTCGAGCATGTGCTCAACGGCGGCTACCTCGCCGTCGTTGCATCGACCTTCACGGATGGGGACGGAGGAGGGCTGAACCTCAACGCGGACGACGCCGCCCTGGAAATCGCCACGATTCTTGCCGCGGACGCCCTGCTGTTTCTCTCCGATGTGCCCGGGATCCTGCGCCGACGAGGGACGGAGGACGCGGGAGGCACGCCGGGGACGGGGACGGAGGACGCG
>CAZWNS010000013.1:0-33904 GCA_964635245.1 uncultured Spirochaetaceae bacterium | reverse complement strand
CCGACGAGGGACGGAGGACGCGGGAGGCACGCCGGGGACGGGGACGGAGGACGCGCCGGAGCTGATCCGCCGCCTCACGCCGACCGAGGTCGAGACGGAAATCGGCACGGGCACGATCTCAGGCGGGATGATCCCCAAGGTTCGCTCGAGCGTCGCGGCTTTGCACGCCGGGGTCGGAACCGTTATCATAGGAAGCTACACTGAAGACGAGTCGCTGACCGATATTCTGGCGGGCAACAGCGGAACGAGAATCGAACTATGAGTGCAACGACGGGGGATCTCCCCTTCCCGAAGAACTACGCATCGGAGCTCCTGGCGCTCGAGCGCGGCGCAGGCGTGTACGTCGAGGACACCGACGGGACCCGGTATCTGGATCTCGGCGCCGGAATCGCGGTGAACGCCCTCGGCTACGGCCGTCACGACCTCGCCGAAATCGCGCAGGAACAGATGCGGAAGCTCATCCATGTGTCCAATCTCTACACGACACGCCCCGCCCTGGAGCTCGGACGGGCCCTTGTCGGCTCCACACCGAGCACGCAGGGAAAACGCTTCGCAGCGGTGCATTTCGGCAACAGCGGCGCTGAGGCAAACGAGTCCGCGCTGAAGTACGCCCGCCTGTACGCAGGCGCGACGAAGGGTCCCGGGCATCACAGGTTTCTCACCTTCTCCAACGGGTTCCACGGCCGTACGATGGGCTCGCTCTCGGTCACGGCAAATGCCAAGTATCGGACGAAGTTCGAACCCCTCGTCCCCGGCGTCGAGGTGGCACCGTTCAACGACCCCGACGCGCTCGAGAAGACGCTCGACGAGAGCTTTGCCGGAGTCATCGTGGAGGTGGTACAGGGCGAAGGCGGCCTGCGCGTAATGACCCGGGAGTTCGCCCGGGCGCTCAACGAACTGACCGCAGAGTACGACGTGATGCTCATAGGTGATGAGATACAGACCGGCCTCGGCCGCACGGGCTTCCTCTACGGCAGCACGGCGGTCGGCCTCGAGCCCGACATCGTGAGCCTCTCCAAGCCGCTTGCCGGAGGGCTGCCGCTTTCGGCAACGCTCATTCCCGCAAAGGTGAATGACATTCTGCAGGTCGGTGACCACGGATCCACCTTCGGAGGCGGGCCGGTGACCACGGCCGTCGCGAGGCGGGTATGGGATATTGTGAGCGACCTCGAGTTCCTCGCACGGGTCCGGGTGGCCGCCGAGCATCTGGAACGGGGCCTCGCCCACATCGTCGAGCGCTTCGGTTTCATCACCGGAACCCGGGGACTGGGGATGCTTCGCGGGCTCGAGGTGGCGGCACCGGAGGACAGAACGGCGGAGATCATGAGCCGGATCCTCGCCGCCGCCCGGGAGAACGGGCTCCTGATCCTCAAGTCCGGCGGGAACATCATCCGCATTGCACCGCCGCTCGTCATCACGGCGGACGAGATCGACCGCGGCCTCGGCCTGCTCGAGGTCACCCTGTCTCACATCGCAGAGGAGTTCAAAGGAGATCTGGCATGAGTTCGGAAATCAAGAAGATCGTTCTGGCCTATTCTGGCGGCCTCGACACCTCCATCATCATTCCATGGCTACGCGAGAACTACAACAACGCCGAGGTTATCGGTGTATGTACCAACGTCGGCCAGGAAGAGGACTGGGATCAGCTCGAAGACAAGGCGAAGGCTTCCGGCGCATCAAAGCTGCATATCATCGATGTCCGTGACGAGTTCGTGGAGGACTTCATCTTTCCAATGCTGCGCGCAGGCGCGATCTACGAGGGGAAATACCTCCTCGGCACTTCGGTTGCCCGTCCCCTGCAGGCGAAGCACCAGGTGCAGGTTGCGATAGAAGAAGGCGCGGACGCCGTGGCACACGGGTGCACCGGTAAGGGGAACGATCAGGTCCGCTTCGAGCTCACCTACAAGGCCCTCGGACCCCACCTTCAGGTGATCGCACCCTGGCGCATGTGGGACATCACCTCGCGCGAGCAGGCCATCGACTACGCACAGCAGCGCGGCATTCCCCTCGGCGACATCTCCAAGAAGAACATCTATTCCCGCGACTGGAATCTCTGGCACATGAGCCACGAGGGCGGTGAGCTCGAAAACACCTGGAATCGGCCGAACGACGAGATGTTCCTCCTCACGAAATCTCCCAAGGCAGCCCCCGACGAGGAGACGGAGCTCACGATCGACTTCGAGAAGGGTCTCCCGGTAGGGATCGACGGTGAGAAGATGAAGCCCCGTGAGCTCGTCGAGAAGCTCAACGACATTGGCCGTGAGAACGCGATCGGCCGAACCGATCTCGTTGAGACGCGGATCGTCGGCATGAAGAGCCGCGGCGTGTATGAAACACCGGCCGGCACCATTCTGTACCGGGCGCTCAGAGAGCTCGAGATGCTCACGCTCGACTTCGACACCCTCGGCATGAAGAATCAACTCGCGCTCAAGTACGCCGACGTGATCTACGCCGGGAAATGGTTCACCCATTTCCGCGAGTCGATGGACGCCTACATGCGCCGGGCCGCCGAGTACGTCACCGGCTCCGTGCGACTGGCGCTCTACAAGGGCAACGTCATCATCACCGGGCGCACATCGCCCTACTCGCTGTATCTCGAGGACCTCGCCTCCTTCGGCGAGAGCTCATACGATCACAAGGACGCCACCGGCTTCATCAAGCTCTACGGCCTCGCTACCGGCGTCGCTTCAATCGTGCACCGGCACGACGATTCCGCGGACGGCCCGGCCCGCGAGATGCGCGCGATGGCGGGCTTCCACGAGAAGTAGGGACGAGACCCCAGGAGAGAAGAACCATGGCCGACATTACCTACCGGAACCTCGACAGCACCGACGCGTTTGCGCGCCTGCGAGGCCCGGCCGCTGCGGCGGTGGCCGACCTCGACGTCGGGCGCATCGAATCGTTTGACATCCCCGCAGCCGAGGGGCTGCGCTTCAACTACGCGGCGACACCGGTGAGTGAAGAGCTCATCGACGCCCTCGGTGCGCTCGCAGGCGAGCAACAGCTCATCGAGAAGTATCACGCGCTCCTCGACGGTGAGGTCATGAACACGGGGGAGGACCGCATGGTTCTCCATCACCTGACGCGCGGGCAGCTCGGAACACCGGTCACCGTGGGCGATCAGGACAAGCGGGGGTTCTACGCACAGCAGCAGTCACGGATCGCGGATTTCGCCCGCGCCGTGCACAGCGAGCGCATCACCGGCTCCACCGGGAAACCGTTCGATACGGTGGTGCAAATCGGTATCGGAGGCTCGGACCTCGGTCCGAGGGCGATGTACCTTGCGCTCGAGAACTACGTGGCCGGCACCGGAGAGAAACCCAAACTCGACGCGCGTTTCATCTCCAACGTGGACCCCGATGACGCCGGCGACGTGATCTCGGCGGTTGATCCCGAGACGACGCTCTTCATCCTTGTGTCGAAAAGCGGCACCACGCAGGAAACACTCACCAACGAAGCCTTCGTGATCGAGAAGATGCGCGAGCGGGATATCCGCGGGCTCAATCCCCGGAGTCACATGGTGGCCGTCACCTCCGAGACGAGCCCTCTCGCGCGCTCGGGGGAGTATCTCGATGCATTCTTCATCGACGATTACATCGGCGGGCGTTATTCGAGCACCAGTGCGGTCGGCGGATGCGTCCTGAGCCTCGCCTTCGGTCCCGAGGTATTCGAGGAGTTTCTCGCCGGCGCTCATGCGGGCGACCGGGCGGCGCTCGAACCGGACATCCGCGGCAATGCCGTGCTGATGGACGCGATGATCGGCGTCTACGAGCGAAACGTTCTCGGCTACCCCTCGACCGCAATACTGCCGTACAGTCAGGCACTCTCGCGTTTCCCCGCTCACCTGCAACAGCTCGATATGGAGAGCAACGGCAAGAGCGTAAACCGCGACGGCACACGCATCGCCTATCCTACCGGACCGCTGGTATTCGGGGAGCCCGGCACCAACGGGCAGCACAGCTTCTATCAGCTGCTGCACCAGGGCACGGACATCATTCCCCTGCAGTTTATCGGATTCCGACAGTCGCAGCGGGGCGAGGACGTGGAGTTCGACGGCTCGACCAGCCAGACCAAGCTGGTTGCTAACCTCGTCGCCCAGATCGTGGCCTTTGCCAAGGGTAAGAGTGACGGGAACCCGAACAGGCATTTCGAGGGAAACCGCCCGTCGACCCTGCTCTACGGCGAGAGGCTCACTCCGCGGGTTCTCGGAGCACTGTTGTCACACTACGAGAACAAGGTGATGTTTCAGGGCTTCGTATGGAACATAAACAGCTTCGATCAGGAAGGGGTGCAGCTCGGCAAGAAGCTCACCAAAGAGGTGCTGGGCGGAAAACCGGGCGCTGAGCTCGCCGCGTACGCCCGCATATTCGGCCTGAAGTAGCGGGATACACCAGGGCGGGGCGTGCGCCGCGGGCGTCGCGAGGCAGGCGCCGCGGGCCGTGGCTGCCGCGGGCATAACAGGCGGCCCGGGGGGCCGTGGCTGCCGCGGGCGCCGCCGGCGGACCGCAGTCAACGCGCTTATCGCCGCCGCAGGGCGCTATAGAGCACCCCGAGACCGACACCCACCGCGCCGGAGATGAGAATATTGCGCCGGATCTCGTGAATACCGCGAAATGCCTGGCCGAACTCCTGAAAGATATTCTCGGGCAGACTGATCAGGTCGGTGATGGGGACAAAGTCGCCGCCAACGCGACCGAATATCAGATATCCCACGGTCAAGCCCAACACTCCGAATATGAGGGCTGCTCCCACCGGGTTGCGCATGCGTTACCTCCCTCCAGCGTCGGCCTATTCTTGTTGATGTGGTCGGTTTTGGCAAGTCGCCGTCCGACGCTCGAGCCATTCGGCGATTTCGTCGATGATCTCGCGGCGATCGATCTCGTGCAATAGCTCATGGCGCGCGCCGTCACGGAGGCGCAGCTCGACGCGGGGATGGCCGGCGCGCTCGAGCCGCTCAGCGACCTCACGGACGCCCCGGCCGTGACCGCCGACCGGGTCCTCCGTCCCCGACAGCAGCAACAGCGAGATCTCGTGAGGAATCGCCCCGACCGCCGCCGGCGAACTCACTCGCATCATTCCACGCGCCAGCTCCCGGTAGAAGTGGGCCGACATTATCTCGCCGCAATACGGGTCGTCGATGTATCGCCGCACCTCTTCGCTGTCCCGCGACAACCAGTCGAACTCCGTTTGTACGTCGCCGACGGCAGCGTTGTAAGCGCCGAAGGTGAGGTCGTTTAGTAGCTTCGAAGGTGCATCCGGCGGACTGAAAGATGCGATGATTGCCGCGAGCGCCCTGCCGGCGGCTGCCCTCAGTCCGCCCGGGCCCGCCGTGCCCATCATAATCGCGCCACAGAGCGGGGACGGAGGATGGCGAAGCACGTCCCGAAGAACCAGGGAACCCATGCTGTGTCCCAGCGCGAAGAGTGGGCCGCCTCGGCCCGCGCCGGCGCGCGAGAACGCGTGTGCCAGGCTCGCAAGCAGTTCCCGCGCATCTTCCACGAGGGACGTCCAATTGTTGCCCGGCGCAATATGACGTCGCGATTGAGGAGTCGGTGCGCTATCACCGTGGCCACGCTGATCGTAGGCCCACACGAGAAAGCCGCGGTCGGCAAGCGTTTCGGCAACGGCTGCATAGCGGGCGCGATGCTCGGCCATGCCGTGAATGATCAGCACCGCGCCCCTCGCTACCCCGAACCTGACGGCAGCTCCGTCCCCGACCCCCAACCTGACGGCAGCTCCGTCCCCGCCGCTCGGTTCCCACACCGTGCGCGCGAGGCGCGTGCCGTCCCGCGTCTCGAAACTGTCGTCGTTGCGCTTCATGGCGCTCAGTCTATCTGCGGGCAGAGCATTTGACCACACCGCCCCCGTTGAAGTAGCATGTTTCTCCACCCGTTGAAATCGAGGAGACGCGATATGGCACGGAAACTCAACTTCTACGCAGGTCCGTCGACGCTACCGGTCGGCGTACTGAATGAGCTTCAGGAGGAAATGGTCGATTACGAGGGGCACGGCCTCTCGATGATCGAAACCAGTCATCGCAGCAAGATGTACGATCGGATCCACGGCGAAACCGTCGAGCTCATCCGAGAGCTCCTCGACGTCCCCGAAGATCGCCACGTCCTGCTTCTTGCCGGTGGTGCGACCATGCAGTTTGCAATGGTTCCCATGAACTTTCTCGGCAATCACCGCAGCTGCGACATGGTCGTGAGCGGGGCATGGGCAAAGAAGGCTCTCTCCGATGCACAGAAGCTCGGCACGGTAAACATCATCTTCGATGGCGCCGAACAGAACTACACGAGTCTTCCCGCACCCGATTCAGTCTCCGTGAACCCCGATGCCGCCTACGTGCACCTCACGAGCAACGAGACGATCGGAGGACTTCAGTGGAAGACGTTTCCCGATACCGGCTCCGTCCCCATGGTTTGCGACATGTCGAGCGACATCGCCGGACGCAGGATCCCGACCGGGCAGTTCGATCTGATTTACGCCGGTGCACAGAAGAACCTCGGTCCGGCCGGCGTAACCGTGGTGATCATCAGTGAGAACATGCTCGAGCAGGCGCGAAACGGGCTTCCGGCCTATCTTTCCTACGCAACCCATGTTGAGAAGAACTCACTTTACAACACGCCGCCGGTCTTCTCGATCTATGCCATGAACAAGGTGCTCCACTGGCTGAAATCGAACGGCGCCATCGCGGGGGCCGAAAAGAGAAACGAGGAGAAAGCCGGACTGATCTACCAGGCGATCGAATCGAGCGGCGGGTTCTATGTTTCGCCGGTTGACCGCGCATACCGCTCACTCATGAATGTCGTCTTCAGGCTTCCGAGCGAGGAGCTCGAAACCCTCTTTGTTCAGGAGGCCGAGCAGGCCGGAATGCTCGGCCTCAAGGGACATCGTAGCGTCGGCGGTGTACGTGCCTCGCTTTACAACGCTATGCCCCTCGAGGGCGCGCAGACGCTTGCAGAGTTCATGCGAGAGTTCGCTGCGAAGAACGGTTGACGCGGTCAGTGTTTGCAGGTGCCTTCGGCGCATCAGCCGGCGGCTCATCGCCGGCCTTCACAGGCCCGGGCCTCGAACCGTGCGTCGGGTTCCCCGGCGCGCTATCGCGCAAGTGTTTGATGCACCATGAGCTTGAACCGCGGCCGCGTTTAGCGGTATGCTTGCACCTGGAGAGTTGATCCAAATCAGATCCAATCGGAAAGGAGGTTCCCATATGGCGCGCATTGCCATCAACGGACTTGGCAGAATTGGTAGAGCGACATTCAAGATCATTGAAGAGACGCCCGATCTCGAGCTTGTAGCAGTAAACGATCTCGTTCCTCCGGACACACTTGCCTATCTTCTCAAGTACGACACCGTGTACGGCCGCTATCAGAAGGAAGTGAAGGTGGACGGCGACGCACTCGTCGTGGACGGGCACAAGATAAAGGTCCTCAAGGAAAAGGATCCCGCTCAGCTTCCCTGGAAGGACATGAACGTGGACCTCGTCATCGAGAGTACCGGTTTGTTTACCGAAGAAGAGGACGCGAAGAAGCACATCGAGGCCGGCGCGAAGCACGTCATCATTTCGGCTCCGACCAAGAGCAAGACGATTCGCACGGTCGTGCACAGCGTCAACGGTGCACCTGAGGACGAGCACGTCATCATCTCCTGCGCCAGCTGCACCACCAACAGCATCACCCCGCCGGTGGAAATCATCGGCCGCCGTATCGGGATCAAGAAGGCGATGCTAACCACGGTACACGCCTACACCTCGACGCAATCCATTGTGGACTCGCCGCAGAAGAAGGTTCGCCGCGGTCGCGCAGCCGCAGCCAATATTGTCCCCTCAACGACCGGCGCCGCAGTGGCGACAACCAAGGTTCTTCCGGAATTGCAGGGTAAGTTCGACGGTATGGCTCTGCGCGTACCCGTGCCCGTGGGCTCCATCTCCGACATCACCTTCGTGACCGAGCGGCCCACGTCCGTGGAAGAGGTCAACAACATCTTTCGGGAAGAGGCCGCCGGCAAGTACAAAGGCATCATGGACGCGATGGAAGACGAGATCGTTTCCGGCGACATCGTGGCCGACCCCCATGCCTCTATAGTCGACCTCAACGGCACCATGGTCGTCGACGGCGACCTTTTGAAAGTTACCGCCTGGTACGACAACGAGTGGGGATATTCCCACCAGATGATCCGCGAAGCCAAGAGCATTCTTTCCCGCTGACGCGCGTCGAGCTTGACACCCATCGCGACCGGGCGCTGCACGCCCGGTCGCTTTTTTTGGTTCGCGTCGCTGAAGAAGCTCTAACCGGTGGCGCGGCGTGAGAGTCAAAGGTCCGGCGCGGGGCCTCGCCGTGCCCCCGCCGTGGACGCCGGCTGCGTAGGATAACGAGGTGCCCGGCAACCGAAGCCCGATCCAGAGGAGAGAGATATGACCCACCACAATGGCGAAGCTTCAATCAGACTCGGAGTCGTCGGTCCCGGCCTCATCTGGGACAATGCGCACCGGGACGTGCTTCTGTCACTCTCGGATTCGTTTGAAGTCGTGGCGTTTCTCGCCCGAAGCGAGGCCACGCTCTCGAAAGCTCGGGGGCAGATTCCTTCGGCATCATTGTACTACGACTACGAGTCATTTCTGGAAGCACCGGAAATCGATGCCGTGGTGCTGCTCACGCCTATTCCTCTGAATGCGCCCATGACTATCCGGGCCCTCGAGGCGGGTAAACCGGTATTCGTGGAGAAACCGTTCGCGGTAAGCGTGGCTGAGGGTAACGATGTCATCGATGCGTCCGCGCGCGCGAACACGCCGGTCTACGTTCTCGAGCAGGCACCATACGCGCAGCTATGGGATCGAGTCGACGAGCATATCCGAGCCGGCCGGATCGGCACGCCCGCAACGTATGAAAAGGTACGACATGTCTTTCTCGACCCCGCCGAGGACCAGAGCGGCGGCTACGGGACAACCGACTGGCGCATCAACACGACGTTCCCGATCGGCAACCTCTTCGACGGGGGCGTACACGACCTTGCCGTGCACGCAAAGCTATTCGGCTCTCCCGCCCATCTCAGGGCCTGGGGCAACAGCTTTCGAGCTGAGTTCGGGGAGTTCGACCACGTGTCGACGGTGTTTCGTTACCAGGGCGGGCTCATCGGCTTCTTCAGCCACTCGGCTTTCCTCGGGGGACGGAGGAACTACTTCACCATCCGCGGAACCGAAGGCTTGATTCACATCGATGAGGCGGGAGCCTTTCTGGAGTCGAAACGCGGCACGAGCGAGCCCATACCAGCCGATTCCGCATCCGACCATGAACGGATGTGGCGGGCGCTGGCAAACGCTGCAGCCACCGGTACCGAAGCGCCGTACGCGCTCGAGCACGCTGCTCGCGACATGGCACTGCTCGAACATGTCGCGGCGTCACTCCGCCAAGATACGGGAGTTGACGTCGCATAGGACGCAGGACCGCCGGATTCTGCGCCGAAGATGCGTCTATGTTCCGTCCTGCGCGCCGGCTACATCCTCAGGTCTGGCCCTGGTGACTCCCACCTCGGCACTTTCGGCAGCCTGGAGTTCCTCCGGTTCCTCCGTCCCTGCTGCCTCCGTCCGTCCGGTTCCAGCCCCCTCGGCCTCCGTCCCTTCCTTCGCGGGCGTCCCATGTTCTGCGGGAGGGTCCGCCGCCTCGGTCCTGAATGAATCCACGAGTCTGTCGAGGTCGCGCATCTGCTCACGGCCGCGTTCCGAAACGCTACTGATCTCCGTCATCGATTGCAGAATCCAGGAGCTGCCGTTGCTGATCTCCTCGAGACTCGATCTCACCGATTTGGAGACGTCGGTTACCCGGCCCATCGCGTCCCGGATGTTTTCGCTCTCCGCACCGATGCTCTCGGAGCCCTCTTTCACCTCGCCGGTGACCCGGCGTATTTCACTCGAGGCGTCCATGATTTCCCGACTTCCGAGGCGCAGTTCGTCCATGCTTTGGGAGATCTCGGCCATCGCGTTAGCAAACGACCGAATGTCGGTGTTGATCTCCTCCACGGTTTGTTGGCTCTGCTCGCTCGCGTCAAGCGCCTCGCTGATCTTCCCGGTAATCCATCGGAGAGCTTCGTCGATTTGCGAGGCGTTCTCGGAGGTGGACTCCGCAAGCTTACGAATCTCTTCGGCAACCACGGCGAAACCCTTGCCGGCCTCACCCGCATGTGCACTCTCGATCGCCGCGTTCATCGACAGGAGATCCGTCTGCTCGGAGATCGTATTGATGATTTGTATGATCTCGAGCATGTCGTCGATCTTTTCACTGATACCGCTGATGATGGTATTGGTAGTTGCAACCCGCTCACCGGCCTGGCCCGTCACACCGGCCAGCTCCTCGGCACGCGCTCGCCGATCCTCACTGAGCTTCGCGACATTCTGGATAGACGTTCCAAACTCCTCGATGGAAGCGGATGATTCTTCGATGGCGCTTGATTGCGTTTCTATGCTTGTGTTCAGCCCTTCGACTCGCTGCGTTATCTCGGCGATTGCATGTGCGCTCGCGCCGATACTTTCATCGAGACTTGCGAACTGCTCCTGAATGGACTTGATCGTTCGGTCAATCTGATCGAGGGCTCCCGCCGACTGTTGAGAGCCCTGAGTAAGCGTCTCCTGGAGCTCAGTCATCTGCCCGGAGGCCGACCGAACCGTTCGCATGAACTCGCGAATACTACCCAGCACGGCGTTTGTGTGTCTATAAAGTGAACCGATTTCATCCCGCTGTGCAGTGCCGTCGAGCTGCACAGTCAGATCGAGTTCCGCCATTCGCCCCATGGCGCTCTCGATGGCACGAACCCGCGATGTCAAGCCCCGCGAGAATCGTATCAGCACCGTCCCTGATAGCACCAGCGCCGCAATTACGGCGATTCCCAACGCGCGCAGTGCACGTGACTGGAGCACCGAGATACGCTGTTCCACTGCCGCATTTATCGATTCGAGATTGGCCACCAGTGCCTCTCGTGCAACGGTATCGACGCTCTGCAGTTCCTGCCGGGCCGCCCCGAGAGACGCGATGGTCGAGTCATCGGCGAGTCTCCGGAAGGAATCGCTTTCAAGCATCGGGTCGATACCGAACTTAAAGAAATCGGGGATGGCCTCGTTCTCCAGTACATCGTCGAGTGCCCGGTGGGCGTTCTCCATACGTTGTCGGGAGGTCTGCCAGACAACGACCGTTCGGTCCAGGCGGTCCTTGACGCCCGGATCCATGTGCTCGAGCCATCGATTCTCTGCCAGACTATTGAGGGACGCCTCGAACGATTCAACCGTTTCGTCCCACTCGCGTAACAGGCGACTCAAGTTGTGCTCGGCAAGAATCAGCGTTTTATTCTGATCGGTGACACGATATACGTCCCGCGCAGCCCGAAGTGCGTCATGTTGAAGCGAATACAGTCCGCGCGACGTAACCCATGCGTTCCCCGCGAATACTGCCAGTGCGGCAAATACGACGATGATTGAAATGACGATAGAGGTGAGCTTTCCAGCGAGCTTCATTACGCCCCTCCAAGGCGGGAGGTTTCGGTTAGGATCAGTGTGACCTTACCACGTTTTGACGTTTTTTGACAGAGTGTGAGCACATTCCCGACCAACAGAATGGGGACGGAGCCACACTTTAAGCGCCTCGGAGCTGCCGGGCGTGAAACCAGTGCTGAACCTCGGGAGTGATCGAGCATTTACACGGGCGCATTCGCGTATGCTAAACAACCAGAGAAGAGGTACACTTTCGGTTGGGGACGGAGGACTATGGACTGGATACAAGAAGCTCTGGAGCACGTTCACGGAGTTGACGAGCTCCGCTCGGTTGCCGACAAGTTTTTGAAAGCAGATCGAGCTACACAACGAGAGGCCCTACAGAAGCTATGGCAATTCATCGGAACCCTTGACGAAGAAGAGAAGACCAAGTTCACTGTGATGGCGGTAATTCTCGAGACTGCGGCCGATGCGCTTCACGAGCGGCTGCATGACTGAGCTGCGGACCCGGTGGCGCTCTGCGCCGGGAGTACCATACGGCGGAGCAGGAGGGGCCGCAGCAACCCACGGATCCGGCCCGGGAACAAGAGATGAAGTGTGAACCAGTAAGCGAAATCCTGGTACTGATAAAGGAGAAGCTCGATCAACTCTCTGCCGACGAGCTTCGAAAGCTCGCAGAATGGATCGAAGTATACGCTCAAAGCAAGGAGCGTGCTACAGAGAACAAATAGCACGTGGTCCTCAACACTAGGCGCGCGCCGATAGAGAGGCAAAGACAGCCATCCGGGAATCCCCACCCTCGACGGTGGCTACACGAGTAGCGGGTGCATGAAGCGAGGGAACAATAGCCGCAGGATATCCGTCGGCGAATCGACTACCCGCCCGGGGCCGTCACGGATGAACGCAAGGCCGCTATACCTGTATTCTTCAGGCGTAGCGACGAGCCCCGCACGCACGGGATTGTCCAAAATGTAGTCGAAAGTGCGCTGAAACTGGCGCAGACTACCGATAACGTAGCTTTTGAACCGATCGTACCACACGTGGCCGTTGATGCCGTGATAGCGATTGAAACGCATGGCAAAGCAACTCAGGATCCACTGCATAATGCGAGAAAGCGATTCCCCGTCGCCTGGACGAATCATCAGGTGGAAGTGGTTCTCCATGATGCAGATGTTGACGACGGTGAAATTGAATTTGAATCTGGCGCGCATGACGATGCTGATAAACATCGCCTTCACGATGCTCGAACTCAGGATGAACTCTCGGCGGTTCGCTCGAGCCATGACGTGGTACGTAGCACCTTGCACAATCTTTCGCGGTTTTCTCATACCCCTGGATACGGCGAATTCGGGCCTATTGCTTGCATGCGGCGGATAATTCCTTGAGGTTGTCAGTCGCCGTTCTCGCCGCGCCGGCTCGTCGGCTCGTCGGCTCGTCGGCTCCGTCCCCGTGGTCCGCGTATGTTTCATACGGAATTTGCGTATAATTACCAAAGTTTACTTGACCGAGTCCGTGAAGTTTGTGTACTGTGGCGACCAACACACGCGTTAGACGGACGTGAGGACATGATGTTGACGCCGGCGACACAGAACAGATTATCTCCCCCTTTCTCATCGTCGGCATCCATAGTGTTTCGTCCGCTTGTCCGCCCTTTCTCGCCTCTTCGGTCGATCAACCTCTACATCAGCATTCTACTCCTTAGCCTCCTTAGTCTGCTCCGCTAGGTCCGCGTCGAACAGTAGACGCAGTCCTGGACGGAGCCTCGAGAAAACCCCGAGGACGGGTGGGGCATGCGCGTGTGCAAATAGATGCTGCCGAAGGAGGGCAACATGAGCGAGCGAAATAACTATGTATACGTGTTCGACACGACCCTGCGCGATGGCGAGCAGTCGCCGGGTGCCACCCTGACTTCTGCAGAGAAACTCGACGTCGCACGGGGCCTCGCCCGCCTCGGCGTTGATGTCATCGAGGCCGGGTTTCCCGCGTCGTCGCCGGACGACCTCGAAGCGGTGAGGCGGATCGCGAAGACGGTCGGCAATGAGCCGCGCACGACCTTCCCCACACCGCCTGCCATCTGCGGCCTCGCGCGCACCAACACTTCGGACATCGACAAGGCATGGGAGGCGATAAAGGACGCGGCGCGACCGCGCATTCACACGTTCATCGCGACGTCGCCGATCCACATGAAGCACAAGCTGCAGCTCGAGCCCGAACAGGTCATCGAACGCACCCGTGAGATGGTGAGCTACGCAAAGTCTCTCACCGAGGACGTCGAGTTCAGCCCGGAGGACGCCGGACGGAGTGACCCGGAGTTTCTCTATCGCGTCCTCAGCATTGCGATCGCGGCCGGGGCGACAACGATAAACATCCCCGACACCGTGGGGTATACGACGCCGTCCGAGTTCGGCAAACTCATCCACGATATCATCAAGCACACGGACGGGGCGGAGAACGTCATCGTGTCCGTGCACTGCCACAATGACCTCGGGCTGGCAACCGCGAATACCCTCGCCGGGGTGCAGAACGGCGCCCGTCAGGTCGAGGTGACCATGAACGGCATCGGCGAGCGCGCCGGGAATACATCACTCGAAGAAGTGGTGATGACGCTTCGCACGCGTAAAGCCGCCTACAATCTCGAAACCGGCATCGACACGACGCAAATCACCCGGGTCAGCCACATGGTCTCCAACTACACCGGCATGTACGTTCAGCCGAACAAGGCGATCGTCGGCGCCAATGCATTCGCGCACGAGGCGGGGATCCACCAGCACGGTATGCTGAAGCATCACGAAACCTACGAGATCATGCGGCCGGAAATGGTCGGGCTGTCAAAGTCGAAGCTCGTCCTCGGCAAGCACTCCGGCCGCCACGCGCTGCGCGACAGGCTCAAGGAGCTCGGTTACGAGCTCTCAGATGAAAACCTGAAGGCGGTCATGGCACGATTCAAGCAGCTCGCCGACAAGAAGAAGAACATCACCGACGCGGATCTCGAAGCGCTGATGGCCGATGAGGTCTACAAGCCGCGGGAGATCTTCTCTCTCGAGGATCTGCAGATAACGTGTGGCACGGCAGGCATGCCGACCGCGGCGGTAAGACTGAAAGGACCCGACGGCTCGTCACACACGGCCGCAACCATCGGCACGGGCCCCGTTCACGCGGCGTTCACCGCCGTCGAGCAGATTGTCGGTGATCACGTCACGCTGCTCGAGTTCACCATCAACGCGGTGACCGAGGGCATCGACGCGCTCGGCGAGGTCACCGTACGGATCATGCATGAGGGCGACGAAGACGATGGTATGAACCCCCAGTACGAGACGAGAACCCGTCGCACCTTCGGCGGCCACGGTGCTCACACCGATATCGTGGTGGCGAGCGTCAAAGCCTATCTCGCGGCGCTCAACAACATGTTCAATGCCACCGGCAAGTTCGCCACCGCCGGCGCCGCAGACGCCGGGGACGGAGGAAACGGGGCCGGGGACGGCGGGGCCGGGGACGGAGGAACCAGGGACGGAGGCCCGGAGGGGGCGACCGGCGAGCCCGCTTTGGCCGGCTCACGGCCGACTGTTGCGGCAGAGACCTCAGAATCAGAATAGGAGACCCAGCTATGGATCATGGAGCACGCACGCTCTTCGACAAGGTCTGGGACCGGCACGTAGTCGTCGATGAACCCGACGCGCCGTCGGTCCTCTACATCGACCTCCACCTGGTTCACGAAGTCACCTCGCCGCAGGCCTTCACGGGCCTGCGGAATCGGGGACTCACCGTTCGCCGTCCCGACAGGACGCTCGCGACGATGGACCACTCCACGCCGACAACTCCGCACCACATGCCGATGGAGGACGCGCTCGCGGCGGCGCAGCTGAAGGCGCTCGAGGAGAACACCGGCCGGTTCGGCATCACCCTCTACGGGCTGGGGTCCGAGAACCAGGGAATCGTCCATGTGATCGGACCTCAGCTCGGACTGACACAGCCGGGAAAGACAATTGTCTGCGGCGACAGTCACACCTCGACCCACGGCGCCTTCGGTGCGCTGGCTTTCGGCATCGGTACGAGCGAGATCGAGCACGTCCTGGCCACGCAGACGCTTCTGCAGGATAAGCCGAGAACCTACGAGGTCCGGGTGGACGGCCGGCTGAGGCCAGGGGTGAGCGCCAAGGATATCATACTCGGTCTCATCAGTAAGATCGGCATCGGCGGCGGCACCGGCCACGTGTTCGAGTACCGAGGCGAGGCTATCGAATCGCTCGGGATGGAGCAGCGCATGACGATCTGCAACATGTCGATCGAGGCCGGCGCGCGCGCAGGCATGATCGCGCCGGACGATACTACGTTCGAATACCTTTCAGGTCGCCCGCACGCGCCGCAGGCTGAGGAGTGGGACGAGGCGCTCTCCTACTGGCGAACACTGCCCAGCGACGAGGGTGCGCGTTTCGACAAGAGCTTCGTGATGGATGCATCCGAGCTCGAGCCGATGATCACCTACGGAACGAACCCCGGCATGGGCATGCCGATCACCGCCAGGGTCCCGCGCCCCGATGATCTCGCCGGTCCCGATCAACGAGGGACCCTCGAAAAGGCGCTCGCCTACATGGATCTAAGGCCCGGTGAGTCTTTGCTTGGAAAGAAGATAGACGTTGTCTTCATCGGATCCTGCACAAACTCGCGAATCTCCGATCTTCGCCTTGCCGCCCAGATGATGAAGGGTCAGAGGATTGCACCGGGGGTCCGAGTGCTCGTGGTGCCGGGCTCTGCGACGGTGAAGCGACAGGCCGAAGAAGAGGGCATCGCCCGCGTTTTCAAGGAAGCCGGCGCCGAATGGCGGGAGGCCGGGTGCTCGATGTGTATCGCGATGAACGGCGATCAACTCGAACCGGGTCAGTACGCGGTAAGCACGAACAACCGCAATTTCGAAGGACGACAGGGCAAGGGCGGCCGCACCTTTCTCGCTTCCCCGCTCACTGCCGCGGCATGCGCCATCACCGGCAGCGTGACCGATCCGCGGCGACTGTTCGACCGCGAGCTCGCAGCGGTGTAGGATGCAGCAGGACGACCATCACAGGAGATACGACATGGAAGGCTTTTCACGACTGACATCCAGGCTCATGCCCATACCGACGGAGAACATAGACACAGACCAGATCATCCCGGCACGATTCCTCAAGGTAACCGACAAGGAGGGCCTCGGGAAGGTCGCGTTCTGCGACTGGCGGTACGAGGACACCGTCGCGAAAATCGATGATGCCGATACGGCAACCATCAACGGAAGCTTCGTGATGAACGACGAGCGCTACCGGGGCGCGACGATCATTCTGGCCGGAGACAACTTCGGTTGCGGCTCCTCGCGCGAGCACGCTCCGTGGGCTCTCTTGGGTGCCGGCATACGTGCGGTGATATCGACCTCGTTCGCCGACATCTTTCGCAGCAACGCGTTGAAGAACGGTCTTCTGCCGGTCATCGTCTCGCCGGCGACGCATCACCGCCTCTTCGAGATGGTGAACGAAGAACCGGGGACGGAGGTCTCAATCGATCTCGACTCGAATCAGCTCCGGCTGCCCGACGGCACGAACGAGGAGTTCCCCATCGACAGTTTCGCGCGAAAGTGCATTCTCCAGGGCGTCGACCAGCTCGGATACCTCCTGTCCTTTCGCGAGAAGATAGAGGAGTTCGAGCGTCGCCACGTTGTCTACGGCAGTCCGGTCGGGTAGGCTGTGCTGATGAGCAGCGCACGTATCGTACTATTGCCGGGAGACGGCATCGGTCCCGAGGTCGTGGCGGAGGGCGTGAGGGTCCTCAAGATGGTGGCCGAGATATTCGGTCATCGTTTCGAGTTCCAAGAGCACCTTATCGGCGGGGCATCCATTGATGCCACGGGTGACCCGCTCGGCGAGCACGCCCTCGCCGACTGTCGCAGGGCGGATGCGGTGCTTCTCGGCGCGGTCGGCGGGCCGAAGTGGGATGACCCCTCGAGCCCGGTGCGGCCGGAGCAGGGGCTTCTCCGCATTCGCAAGGAGCTCGGTCTTTTCGCCAACCTCAGACCGGTGCGCCTGACCTCAAGCCTCGCATCGGCCTCTCCGCTCAAGGAATCGGTGGTCACCGGCGCCGATCTTCTCGTCGTTCGCGAGCTCACCGGCGGCATTTATTTCGGCGAGCCGCGGTACCGCGAGGGGGCGGGAGCCGATCGGCGGGCGGCGGACACGCTCGTGTATACGGCGCCGGAGATCGAGCGCGTTGTGCGCCTCGCGTTCGAGCTGGCACGGGGACGGAGGAAGCATGTAACGTCGGTCGACAAGGCGAACGTGCTCGAAAGCTCCCGCCTCTGGCGCGAAATTGCGGAGGAAGTGGCAACGGCGAATCCGGATATCGAGTTCGAACATGGTCTCGTGGATTCGGTTGCAATGAAGCTCGTGAGCTCGCCGACTGCCTTCGATGTCATCGTCACCGGAAACATGTTCGGCGACATCCTCAGTGACGAGGCCTCCGTGCTTGCCGGCTCCCTCGGCATGCTTCCGAGCGCCTCGCTTGCGGAGGGCCGGTTTGGGCTGTACGAGCCGGTGCACGGGTCGGCGCCGGACATCTCCGGGAAAGGCCTTGCCAACCCCGTGGCGACGGTATTGAGCGTGGCCATGATGCTCCGCACCTCGCTTGAGTTGGGGACGGAGGCACGGGCGGTGGAGGCCGCCGTCGACGCCACGCTCGCCGCCGGCTACCGCACACGGGATCTCGCCGCGCCCGGTGAGGCAATCAGCACCTCAGAGTTCGGGACCCATATCGTAGAAAATCTCGAAACACAGGCACGCACATAAGGAGTAGATAGTATGGCTACCTACGATCCGAAGGGGCGCAGCGCCCTCATAACCGAAGGCACCAACCGCGCGGCCGCCCGCGCCATGCTCAAGGCAATCGGCTTCAAGGATGAGGACCTCAAGAAGCCCATCGTCGGTATTGCGAACACATGGACGGAGACGATGCCATGCAACTACGGGCTCCGCGACCTGGCCAGGTACGTGAAAGAGGGCGTGCGGGCCGGCGGCGGCACGCCGATGGAGTTCAATACCATCTCGGTCTCCGACGGCGTGGCGATGGGCACGCCCGCGATGCGGGCCTCCCTCGTCAGTCGTGAAGTGATCGCGGATTCCATAGAGCTCATGGGTCACGGGTATCAGTTCGATGCCATGGTCGTTCTTGTCGGATGTGACAAAACCATCCCCGGAGGCGCGATCGGGCTCACCCGCTTGAACATTCCCGGGGTTGTGCTCTACGGAGGCACCATTATGCCGGGGAAGTACAGGGGGCAAAACATAACCATACAGCAGGTCTTCGAGGCAATCGGCCGACACTCCGCCGGACAGATCAATGATGCTGAGCTCAAGGAAATCGAGGATTGCGCCTGCCCCGGCCCGGGGGCCTGTGGCGGGCAGTTCACCGCCAATACGATGGCGACGGCACTCGAGTTCATCGGTTTGTCCGCTATGGGCACCGCCTCCGTCCCCGCGGTCGACGAGGCCAAGCGCGAGGTCGGGCGACACGTCGGTGAGCTCGCCATGAAAGCCCTGCTGCAGGGCCGCCGGCCGAGAGACGTGCTGACGCGAGCCTCTTTCGAGAACGCCATCGCGAGCGTGGCTGCGACCGGCGGATCGACAAACGCTGTGCTTCATCTGCTTGCCCTTGCCGACGAAGCGGGAGTTCACCTCGAGCTCGAGGACTTCGACAGGATTTCCGAAAAGACACCGCTGTACGCCGACATGATGCCGAGCGGCAAGTATTCGGCATTCGAGCTTTTTCAC
Organism: uncultured Spirochaetaceae bacterium; assembly: GCA_964635245.1. Taxonomy (GTDB): domain Bacteria; phylum Spirochaetota; class Spirochaetia; order DSM-27196; family PWMO01; genus JAAAOH01. The sequence continues at coordinate 14,641 of CAZWNS010000013.1, read as the reverse complement.
GCCGGTGGGACGCGCCTCGTGGCAAAGCGCCTGCTCGATGCCGGCAAGCTGAACGCCGACTGCGCGACGGTTACAGGCCGGACCATTGGCGAAGAAACTGCTGAGGCTGTCGAGCGTGAGGGACAGCAGGTCGTCATGGCCGTGGACAAGCCGCTGAAGCCGCGCGGCGGCCTCGTCATCCTGCGCGGTAGTCTCGCGCCGGACGGCGCCGTAGTAAAAGTGTCCGGCGCTGAGTACATGCAGCACACCGGACCGGCGCGCGTGTTCGACTGCGAAGAGGATGCGATGGATGCGGTGATGAACGATCGCGTCAACGCCGGTGACGTAGTGGTCATCCGACATGAGGGCCCTCGGGGTGGGCCGGGCATGCGAGAAATGCTCGGCGTAACGGCGGCCATTGTCGGAAAAGGACTCGGAACCTCCGTCGCGCTCATCACCGACGGGCGGTTCAGCGGCGCGACCCGCGGGCTCATGATCGGCCATGCGACGCCGGAGGCCGCTGATGGGGGACCGCTGGCATTCGTAGAAGACGGTGATACAATCGACATCGATATCGACGCACGTACGATTGATCTGCAGGTCGCCCGAGAGGAGCTTCGTCGCCGTGCGGAGGGCTGGGAGCCGCCACAGCAGAAGTACTCCCGGGGCGTCTTTGCAAAGTACGCCGGCCTGGTCGGCTCGGCGAGCCGCGGTGCGGTCGTCGGGAATCCGCCGACACCGCGCAGCAGCCCGGCGCTGAAGGAATAGACGGCGCATGGAGTTGGTCTCCGCAGGTTTTTCGGACGTCCTGAGGGTCGTAGAGCTGCGGACGAAAGTCATCAGTGTCTCTTCATTCTTGCTGGGCACTGCCTACGCCGCTTACGAGGCGGGAGCGTTTTCACTCCTGATGGCCGCTCTCATGCTGGTCGCGGTGCTTGGCGTGGACATGGGAACCACGGCCTTCAACAGCTACTTCGACGTCAAACGCGGCGTTGACAACAGGCGGTTCAACCGCGAGCGGGACAAGGTGCTGGTGCACACGGGGCTCAGCGCAGGCTTCGCGCTGCTGGTGGCGCTTGCCTGCTTCGCCGTAGCGGGGGCATTCGGGCTCGTTATCGTCATCCTCGTGGGGACGGAGGTTTTGTTGGTCGGCGTTGTCTCGATGGCCGTCGGCTTTCTCTATAACGGCGGGCCGTTGCCGATCTCCTCCACGCCCTTCGGCGAGCTGTTCGCAGGCGGCTTCCTTGGCTGGGTGCTGTTCGTGCTCTCCTACTACGTACAGACTGAGACACTTACGGCCGAAGCGCTGCAGGCCGGTATTCCATCGCTTTTGTTCGTCGGTTCGATCCTCGCCGTCAACAATACCTGCGACCGGGATGGGGACGGAGGAGCGAATCGGCGCACGTTTGCGGTCGTCTTCGGGCGCCGTGCCTCGGAGACGCTGGTGTACATCCTCGCGACGGTCGCCCACGCGGTCCTTTTCGCGTTGGCGATTGGGGACGGAGGATTCCCGGCCGCCACGGCTGTTGCCGCACCCATCTCCTACAGTTTCTGCCTGTTCGAGTTCATACGAATGCACCGCCGCGGCTACTCGCACGAAACCAAGGGCGTTTCCATGCAAGCAGTGTCGCGCGCCTTCATCGTGTTTTCCGCAACGACGCTCGCTTCTCTGCTCGGCGCGGTGGTGGTGTTGTAGGCCCCCTGGTAGCCCTCGACGGCCGAGCGTGGCGTGACGAGAGGCCGGCGGCGGCTGTATTCTAGTCGCTATGAGGGAACCAATCGACAGAGAAACGCTCAAAGCGCGCCTCGACGCCGGCGAGCCTATACAGCTGGTCGAGACGCTGCAGCCCAGAGAATACGTGAAAGGCCACATAGCCGGGGCGATCAACATCCCCTTCACGAAGATGACCGCCGAAGCACGCAAGCGCTTCGCCCCCGACGACGTGATCGTGGTCTACTGCCACAATCCGAGCTGCAAGGCAAGCACCCGCGCCGCGGAGAAACTCGAGAAGCTCGGATTCACCAATGTATACGAGTATGAAGGCGGGAAGGATGACTGGAAAGCGGCCGGATACCCCATGGAGTACGATGAACGGTTGAACCCATAAGCGCCGCCGCTCCCGCGGGCGGCGCCGCCGCCCCCGTACACGGTCCCCCTACAGCCGCCTCCGTCCCCGTACACCGAGAATAATCATTGATCTTTGCCTCCACCTCCGCTACCCTGTGCCCACTTTTCCAATTCAACTCAGGAGGATGCAATGGCGGATGGCAGTTCTCAACAACCGGACCTGCAACTCGAGTTCCCGAATGAGGACTGGCGCGGGTTCTTCAAGAATCACTTCGGCCCCTCGATGCTCTGGGCCCTGCTCGGCATCGGAGGCAGCCACATCGTGTTGGCACCCACGATGGGCGCGTTCTTCGGCGGCTTTTCGATATGGGTGATTCTGTTGATCTACGTCGTGAAGTATGGCGCATGGGATCTCGGCGTGCGCTACAACTACGGCGTCGGTCGAAACCCCATTGAAGGCTACGGCGACCTGCCCGGTCCGAAGCACTGGGGGCAATGGTTGACCCTGATCATCTACCTGGTGGGCTGGACGGTGATCGTTGCGGCGGTCGGGACCAGCACCGCCGCCTTCGCATCTGCCCTGATACCCGGCGTGACACTCAGCCAGGCATACGTGGTGCTCATCGCCATCGCACTCGCCATGGTATTCTTCGCGCGGTATACCTGGCTCGAGAGATTCCTTCGGATCTTCATGATCCTGCTCGCACTCCTGATCATCGTGGGCCTGTTCTTCACTCCGCCGAACGCAGAGACCCTCGGCGCCACGCTCTTCCGGTTCCCCGACGTGACGAGTGCTGCATTTCTCGGCATGTTCGCTGCGCTCGCGGGCTACGCGCCGACCGGTCTGAGCACCACGGCCGTTATCGGAAGCTGGAGCATGGCCAAGAAACAGGGTGCCCGCGTTCTGAAGGAGCGGAATCTCGACCCGCATGATGAGCGCTACGGCGATTACATCGCGGCGTGGATCAAGACCGGCCGGCGGGACTATAACATCGGCTTCATTTTCAGCCTGGTGCTGATCATAACGATGGTTCTGCTGTCCACGGCGGTCCTCTACCCCGAGCCGCCGACCGACGCCGATATCGCGATCGCGATCGGGAATATCCTCGCGGACTCGGTGGGGGCGTGGACCTTCTACGTTATCGCGGTAGGCGCATTCGCCGCTCTGTATTCGACAGTCATTACGGTGCTTGACGGCGCATCGCGCGTAGACGCCGATCTGCTGCCGTTGGTACTCGAGCGGCCGATGAATACGGAGAACGTGCGGCGCGTTCTCTTGTTAGTGATGGGCGCGGCGAGCATTTTGCCGATCCTCATCATTGGCCAACTGCCGGTTACGCTCCTGATCTTCTCGGCAGCACTGATGTCGATCCTTCAGATCTTCTTTTACTTCGCAAATTACTTCATTGTGCGCAGGCATCTGCCGGAGCGCTTTCAGCCGGGGCGCCACGCGCGTGCGTACTACTGGGTCTCCATCGTGATCGTCATGCTGTTCGGAGTCGTGGGGGCACTGGGACGACTCGGTCTGGTAGGTGGGTGAACAATGAGGCTTTCCAGGTTCGGTCAGAAGTATACCGCGAAAACCGGTATCCTCGAGCTCATAGATGATCTCGGGAAGGCTGCGGTGAACACCGGCGAGCAGTACATGCTCGGCGGCGGCAACCCGGGCTTACTCCACGAGATGAGCGAGGTCTGGAAGCGTCGCATGAGCGAGCTTGCCGCGAATATGGTCGATTTTGAGGCAGGGCTGGCTCGCTACCACTCTCATCTGGGTCGGCCAACCTTTGTCGATGCCCTCGCAGAACTCCTGAGAGAGACGCTCGGCTGGCACATCACCGGCAGGAATATCGCGGTGACGAACGGTAGTCAGACCGCTTTCTATATGCTGTTCAACATGCTCGCGGGCGAGTTCGAAGACTCCGGCCGAACCGGCGACGCCGTAGCGAGGGACGGAGGACGCCGACGCGTTCTGTTCCCGGTTATCCCCGAATACATCGGCTACGCCGATCAAACCCTCTCACACGAGGACTTCACAGGCGTGAAGCCCGTCATCGATCGGACGGGCCCGCACCGACACAAATATCGAATAGACTTTGACGCGCTCGAAATCACCGACGACATCGCAGCGGTCTGTGTCTCCCGCCCGACGAACCCCACGGGAAACGTGCTGACCAATGATGAAATCGCTCGCCTCGACACGCTGGCAAGATCCCATGACGTGCCGTTACTCATCGACGGGGCGTACGGCATGCCGTTTCCAAATATTGTCTTCACGGATGCCCTTCCGACCTGGAACGAGAACATCGTACTGGGCCTCAGTCTGTCGAAGCTGGGTCTTCCCTCGGCACGAACGGGAATAATCGTGGCGTCCGAAGAGATTATCGGTGCGCTCGGTTCAGCGAATGCGATTATGTCGCTTGCAACGGGCACGTTCGGGCAGCTCATGGCCGAGCCCCTCATCCGCTCCGGTGAGCTACTTCGTCTCAGCAACGACGTGATCAGACCCTTCTACCTGGAAAAATCGCGGCGGACGCTGGAGTGGATCGACGAGCTGTTCGCCGAAGCCGTAGACTACTCGGTGCACGAAAGCGAGGGGGCATTCTTCCTGTGGATGTGGTTCAGAAACCTGCCGATCACCACGTACGAACTCTACCGGCGCCTCAAAGCCCGAAATGTCATCGTCGTTCCGGGAACCTATTTCTTTTTTGGGTTGGATGAGCCATGGAAACACGCGGATGAATGCATCCGCATCAATTATGCAATGCCGGACCACGAGGTTCGTCGGGGGCTGGAGATCATAGCGAAAGAGGTAAAGAAGGCCGTAGCCGAAGACACACCGAGCATCACGCGATAGCAACCGCCCCGTCTTCCGTCGCCGGCGTCGCCGGCGCCGCCGTCTCCGGGGTCCCAAGCGTGCGGCCACCGGCGACAGGTCGCCGCTTACTTCGCGGTGAACGAGAACACAGGCAGCTTGATCTCTTCCTCGACCCGCCGGACGACCTCGGTATCGGGCAGCTCGCGGATCGAGAACTCGATCGTCGCCAGTGTCGGGTTACCTTCGTCGAGCATATGCCCGCCGTGCAGGGCGCCCGTGGTGTCTATGAGAAGCGCGTGCATATGTATCGACGGCGTGCCGTCTTCCCAGACGCCGATAGTGCCTTGAGCGGTAAGTACTTCGACCGGCAAATCGAGTTGCACCGGATCGCCGTAGCCGACGCCGATAGGCGATTCCGCCTTCGGCAGGACGTACACGAACCGTGCCTGCTTGAGGCTGCCCATCACCGTCATGAAGGTCCCGGATGTCACACCGTGCTCGCGACATGCCTCCAGCAGCCCCGGCAGCAGATCCGTTCCGGGACGTAAACGTCCCGCTATGACGCGACCGCTGTCGACGGCCACTGATTGTACTCGTGGTTTGCTCATTTCATCCTCCGTCCCCGCCAGGCCCCCGTCCCGCCGGGACCGTCCCCGCCGACACAGACACGTAAAGTCGCAGGCGGTTAGCGCGGTTCAACCTGCGGCATCCAGCCGGTGAGCCCACCGTCGACCGCAAGAGTCGTTCCGGTGACGTACTTCGATTCATCGGAGGCGAGGTAGAGTGCAGCGTAGGCTGTATCCCACCCCTCGCCCTGCTTGTTCATCGGGCAGAGAGCACTCCGCCGGCGGTTCATCTCCTCCGGATCGCCGCCATAGGATTTCGGCAGCTGGGCCTCCACCATCGGCGTGCGCATGACACCGGGCAGTACCGCATTGCAGCGAATACTCTTCGCGGCGTACTGCACCGCGACCTCGCGCGTGAGGGCATTCACTGCCGCCTTGGAGGAGGCGTAGGCTACGGCGATCGCCGGGGTGCTCCTGATCGAATTGATCGACGATATGTTGACGATTGATCCTCCGTCCCCCTTTTCCATCTCGGGAATCGCGAACTTACACATAAGGAACATGCTCTTCGCGTTTACCGCCATGATACGGTCCCAGTCTTCCTCGCTCTGCTCCACCGGCCCGCCGGCCTTGGTCACACCGACGTTGTTGTGGAGGATATCCAACCCGCCGTACTCCGAGACGCAGGTCTCCACGACACGGCGGCAGTCGTCCGCCTTGGTGACGTCGGCCGCAACGGCCATGCAGATGCCGCCCTCCTCGCGGATGATCTTCTCGGTCTCCCGAGCCGCATCGAGGTTGAGGTCGACCAGAACCACCCGCGCCCCTTCGCGGGCGTAGAGAATCGCCGACGCCTTGCCGTTTCCCATGCCGGGGCCGACCGAGCCGGCCCCCGTCACTATCGCCACCTTGCCTTTCAATCGCTCAGCCATGATGCCTCCCTCCTACAGTCTCGTACAGTCGTTAGATCGCATACGGCAGCGCAAGGATGAGCTGCGGGAAGATGATACACAGGGCGAGCACGAGGATCTGTACCGCAACGAACGGGACCACGCCCTTGTAAATGTCGGTCGTCTTCACATGTGGTGGTGAGACACCCTTCACGAAGAAAATGGCGTAGGCGAACGGCGGAGTAATGAAAGACATCTGCAGGTTGACCGCGATGAGGACTACAAACCACAGCGGGTCCAGACCAAGTGTCTGCACAATCGGCATAAAGATCGGCACGATCACAAACAGAATACCGATCCAGTCAATGAGCATGCCGAGGATGAACACGGTCGCCATCATCAGAACCAGGATCCCACCGGCTCCGAGCGGCAGCGAGAGAATGGCCTGTTCGATGACCCGGCCTCCGCCCATGTAGAGGAAAACCGAGGTGAACATGCCGGCGCCGAGGATGACGAAGAACACCATTGCGGTGATCTTGAGCGATTCCTGAACCGCCTCGGCGACCTTCTTGAGGTTGAGACTCCGGTAGGCGACGGCAATCACCGCCGCACCGAGAACACCGAGTGCCGATGCCTCGGTCGGTGAAGCAATACCACCGAGAATCGAGCCGATAACCGCCACCAGAAGGCCGAGGATGGGGATCAAGTAAATGACCATATCGAGGAGCAGCCGGCCGGTGGGAAGCCTGTCCTTAATCTCGATCGCAGGGGCCGATTTCGGATCAAAAAGCGAGCGCAGCACGACGTATATGAGATAGCCGGCTGCAAGCAGGAGTCCCGGAACGAGCGCGCCGGCGAAGAGCCGGGCCACCGAGAGCTGCGTCATCGGCCCGAGCATGACGAGCATAACGCTCGGCGGGATCAGGATACCCAGCGAGCCTCCCGCGCAGACGACGCCGGTGGCCAGATCATTCGCGTAGTTCCGTCTGAGCATGGCCGGCATAGCGATGAGTGCCATCGCCGTGACTGAGGCCGCGATAACACCGGTACAGGCCGCAAAGATGGTGCTGATAATGATCGCGGCAATCGCCAGTCCGCCGCGGATCGGGCCCATGAGCTGAAACATTGTTTCGAACAGCTTTTCCGTGGCACCGCTTCGCTCGAGGATGGCTCCCATAAAGATGAACAGGGGAACGGCAATCAGTATCTCGTTGCTCATCGTCCCGAAAATGCTCTGCATGAACAGCGACAGCATGGTCGGCCCGCGGAACATGAGCCCGAACACGACTGCGAGGAACATCATGACGAAACCGAGTCGAACGCCGGCGATGACCAGCACGATGAGCAGCACGAGCATGATGATGGCGAGGGCTTCAGTCATCGTTGTGCTCCTTGCGAGTTACTATCAGAATATTTCGCAGCACCTCGGCAATGCCCTGTAGGAAGAGCAGGAGGAACGCGAGTGTTATGACGGTTCGTATCGGTGCCGCCGGGAAACTCCACACGGTGGTGGACAGCGACTGCCCTGTGCGCCAGGCTCTCCCGGCGTACTCGACCGAACGCCAGCCAAGAATGCCTATCGTCGGCAGGAACATCACGATGAAGAAGAACAGCTCGTAGACGGCCTGTCCCCGTGCGGGAAGCAAGCTGTAGAGCAGGTCGATACGCACATGTCGCTTGTGCACCATCGCATAGCCGCCGCCGAGAAGAAAGAGCAGGCTGAACAGCATCCACGACACATCGTAGACCCAGACCGTCGGCTTGTTCATGAAGTACCGCATGGTGATCTCGAGCAACACGATCACCGTGAGCGGAATAACGATCCATGCAGCGAGCTTTCCAAGACGATCGTTGACGCTGTCTATGACTCTGATTACGGTTTCCATAGTAGACACAAAACCCCTTGGTCAACGGAAATGGAGAGTGTGCGGAGGCATCACATGACGCCCCCGCACCGTTTCTCCCGGGTGATATCTGCGCGTGCTTACTGCAGTTCCCCGGGCAACACGTCGAATGACGAGAACTGGTAGTACGGCTGGTATTCCTGCAGAAAAGTTTTCTGGGACTCCCACACCTTGGCGAAGAACTCATCCTCGCCGGACTTTTCTTCCAGAATCTCGAACGCAAGGTCGATGGCGTGCTGCTGAACGTCCCTGGGAAGCTTCTGGATGGTGAGATCCTCCATCTCCTCCATGTCCTGGAATACCTCGATGGTTGCGACCCACTCCTGGGCATACCCTTCGAACGTTGCGGCGGTGGCGGCGTTCTCAACGATGGCCTTCAGGTGATCAGGCAACTCGGCCCATTTCTCGGGATTGATGACAAGCTGGAACTTGTTCGATCCCATGTGGATCGGCGGTCCGTAGACATAATCGGCGACATCCGGAAGACCCAGCGGCACGTCCATGGAAGGGAATGCGAACTCGGCCGCATCGATGACACCGCGCTGCAGAGACGGCACAACCTCACCACCGGAGAGCAGCACGGCCGATCCGCCGAGCTCCTCGAACAGATCCATGCTGAGACCCGCGGAACGAACCTTCAGTCCACCGAAGTCCTCGACCGTCTCGATGTTCCGGTTAGCCCAGAACTGCTCGGGGGGCGTCAGGCCGAGGGGGAAGACAACGATCTCATCACCGTACATCTCCTGCTCGAGCTCCTTGCCGCCGTAGCCCCATTCCCAGACGAAGAGGTCGTGGAACTCGGTGACACCGCCGGGCAGGGTATAGAACAGGTCGCCGGCGGGATACTCACCCTTCTGCCACGCGGGGGTATTCATGCCCGCGTCCAGCGCGCCGTCGCGAACGGCGTCGAACACCTCGGGACCGGGAACGATCTCGCCGTCGCCATGCAGGGTAATCTCGAGCTGGCCGCCGCTCATCTCACCGACCTTCTCGGCCCAGAGCGCGATGGTGCGATCGGTCAACGGCATGTTTTTGGGAAAGCAGCTCTGGACGATCCAGCTATAGGTCTCCATCCGGGCCTGCTCGTCCCCTTCATCCGCAGCGCCGGCTTCTCCGCCGCCCCCGCCGCACGCGGCGAACAGGCCGACCACCAACACAGCAACCAACAGCAGAACTGCTGATCTCTTCATACTCACGAACCTCCCTTTGCAAGTGTATTCTCCATTATCCTCCCCCGCCCGCGGGTCCGGAGGAGGTACTGGTCCCTAAGACTTTAACAAGATGCGTGCCAACACGCCTCTAACCGTGCTGCACGGTAACCTTCCGTCGCATGGCCACTTACGGCAGGCTCGTTCACAGCTCACCCGGAAGCGGGAGCCATGTTCCGCCGCACTGTACGAAAAGTTAGCAGGAGACTGTCACGAAATGGAGCAACGCCGGTCGACCTATCGCAGATTGTACTTTTCGATCTTCCGGTAGAGGGTGTTTCTGCTCACGCCCAGCCGATGCGCGGTACGGCTGACGTTGCCGTGATTCGCACGAAGCGCCGCCATGATCGCCGACCGCTCAACGGTGTCCAGGTTGTCGGTCCCGGCTTGCCCGCTTGCTTCCGCGGGACTCGTCTGCGCGTCGAGCGTGGGAGTCAGATTCGCGGGAATATGGGACAGGGTGATGTCCGACTCTCCGTTGGCCAGAATGATTGCCCGCTCGAGCATGTTCTCGAGCTCGCGTATATTGCCGGGCCAATCGTAGCCGGCGAGCGCCTGATGCACCTGCCAGTCGATGCGTGGGGTCGGCACCCCGTGGCGCGCCGCAAGCTTCTCGATAATACTCTCGGCGAGATAGAACACGTCACCGGTTCGAGCTCGAAGCGGCGGAATCGTGATCCGCAGGACGTTGAGGCGGTAGAAGAGGTCGCCGCGGAACCGTTGGTTTCGAACCTCCTCGCTGAGGTCGCGGTTTGTCGCCGCGATGATGCGTGCATTGGTGGTCACGGCCCGTGATCCACCGAGCCGTGTGAATGTCTTGTCCTGCAGTACGCGCAGCAGCTTTGCCTGCATCTCCAGGGGAAGCTCCGAAATCTCATCGAGAAAGATCGTGCCGTTATGCGCCTGTTCGAACTTACCCGCGTATCCTTCGCGGGTTGCGCCGGTGAACGCGCCGGGAACGTGACCGAACAACTCGCTCTCGATGAGAGACTGCGGCAGGCCGGCGCAATTGACCACAATGAAAGGACCGTCACGGTGTTCGCCCTCGTTGTGGATTGCGTGGGCGAAGAGTTCCTTACCCGTGCCGCTTTCGCCGTCGAGCAGCACCGTGGCATCGGTGGTCGAGGCGAGCTGCGCAAGCCGGATACCGTTCAGGAACTGGGGATCGTTCCCGATAATGTCGGAGAAGCAGTACTGAGCCTTCGGCTCCGCATCGCGGCAGCCCGTCGGAACGCCCGTACGCGCCTTGCGGAAGCAGTCGATCACGCCAAGGACCTCACCGTCGTCGTTTCGTAGCAGTATCGCGGACTTGATGAAGTGAAGCGGCCCCCGGGTGGGACTCTCGATGCGAAACTCCTTTTCAAGATAACCGCGGCCCGTTTCGAGCGCCTGAAGCACGACGGGCCGGAAGTCGACGATGTCCTCCACACTCTGTCCGATGCACGACGGCGCGTCGAGGTCGAGCATCTTGGCACCGGCCTCGTTCATATACAGAACCCGCCCCTCGCGATCGATAATCAGCACACCTTCGGGCAGCGACTCCACGAATGTCCTGAGAAGCGAGTCGGTATCGAGGTCTAGAAACTGCTCTACATACCCGCCCGCCTGCCGGCCGTTCGATCGAACACGAGTCCACGCCTTTGTCCATTGAATCATAGTGAGTGGTCCATACTGCTCTGAATTGTCACATTGTAGCGTTAGAATTCTGAACAGTCAACGAAATGTTGTGAGCCATTCACAATACCCGGACTGCTAAGCCATGGAAATGCCTGTACTTGCGTCGTTCGTAATTCCGAAACAGTGGCATGCTTCTTGCATGTTGCGAGGGCAGGAGGTACCGCATGACAGACAGAATGATCGTTCCGACGGTTGCAGAACGGTACAAGATCCCGAACGCCTCGTCAAAACTAGACAAGGACGAGCTGCTTGATCTCTACCGTACGATGTTCCGCATTCGCACCTTCGAGCTGAACGTCGAGCAACTGTTTCTGAACAAGAAGATCCCCGGCTTCGTGCATCTCTACGTCGGGGAGGAGGCCGTGGCCACCGGCGTCATGGCCAATCTTCGCACCGATGACTACATTACCAGCACACACCGCGGTCACGGTCACGCGATCGCGAAGGGCGCGGAGATGGACCGCATGATGGCGGAGCTCTTCGGGAAGAAGACCGGTTACTGCCGTGGCAAGGGTGGGTCGATGCACATCGCCGACTTCTCTGTTGGTATGCTCGGAGCCAACGGAATAGTGGGCGGTGGGTACAACATCGCCGCCGGCGCCGGCATGTCCATCAACATCAAGGGCACCGACCAGGTCGCCGTCTGCTTCTTCGGGGACGGAGCAAGCAGCCGCGGCACCTTTCACGAGGCGCTGAACTGGGCCGCTGTCTACCAGCTGCCGGTCCTCTTCGTAAACGAGAACAACTGCTACGCCTCTACTACACCGGTGCAGGGTTGCGTATCCACCGACGAGATCGCCGACCGCGCCGAAGGATACGGAATCCCCGGTATGGCCGTCGACGGAAACGACGTGACGGAAGTATACGATGCGGCCAAGTTCATGGTCGAACGCGCGCGCAAGGGTGAAGGCCCGGGAATGCTCGAGTGCAAAACCTACCGGATCAAGGGACACTTCGTCGGCGATCCCGAGCGCTATCGCACCAAAGAAGAGGTGCAGAAGTGGCAGAGTGAAAACGATCCGCTCAAGCGCTTCCACGAGTACCTCGCCGAGCAGGGAAAGAAGTGGGATAAGGAGATCGAGAAGATCGAGAAGGAAGCGGAAGAAGAGGTGCAGGCAGCCGTGGACTTCGCGGAGAAGAGCGAGTGGCCCGCACCCGAGGAAGCCCTCGAGGACCTGTTCACGTTCTCGCCGAATGAGTTTCCCCCGGAGGTGAAGTGATGAAAGAGATTACGTTTTCGCAAGCCACCCTCGAGGCAATGCAGGAGGAGATGCGCCGCGATCCCACGGTATTCGTCTATGGTGAGGATATCGCGCGGCAGGGTGGCATCTTCGGCCAGTTCGCCGGTCTACCTGAAGAGTTCGGCGCCGAGCGCGTGCTCGATACGCCCATCAGCGAAACCGCGATCGTCGGTGCCGGCCTCGGTGCCGCGCTTACCGGCGCGCGCCCCGTGGCAGATATGCACTTTTCCGACTTTCTCGGTATCGCCGGAGATGAGTTGGCGAACCAGATTGCAAAGAATCGCTACATGTTCGGCGGTCAGGCGAACATCCCGTTGGTCGTTCGTGCACCCGACGGCATCATCAATTCCGCCGCGGCACAGCACAGCCAGTCGGTGGAGGCGTGGTTCTACAACGTCCCAGGTCTCATCGTGGTGACCCCCTCGGATGCCGAAACCGCGAAAGGGCTGCTCAAATCGGCAATCCGCCTCGACGATCCGGTCATCTTCTTCGAGAACAAGGTGCTCTATCGCGAGAAGGGCCTCGTGCCTGAGGAAGAGTACTTCACCCCCATCGGCAAGGCTCGCGTGCTGCGCGAGGGAAGGGACTGCACCATCTGCACATACTCGATCATGGCAGGCAAGTCGGTGCAGGCCGCCGAGCAGCTCGAGAAGGAAGAGGGGATCTCAGTCGAAGTCATCGACCTTCTCACCCTCAAGCCCCTCGACATGGCAACCATCACGGCATCCATCAAAAAGACCCATCACGCAGTCATAGCCCACGAAGCGCCGGTTACCGGTGGTGTGGGAGCCGAAATCGCATCTCGCATCCAGAAGGACGCCTTCTACTATCTCGATGCCCCCATTGAGCGCGTGGGCGCACGCGACGTACCCATACCCTTCAGCCCCGTGCTGCAGGAGTTCGTCGCTCCGAATCCGGACAAAGTGAAGCAGGCGGTTAGAGCCGCCCTCCACATGGTATGAGCAAGGGAGTGACATCATGGCACAACAGGTAACGATGCCTCAACTCGGGCTCACCATGAACGAAGGTACGGTGTTCGAGTGGAGCAAAAAGGAGAGTGAGCCCGTCAAGAAGGGGGAAGTGCTCCTGGTCGTGGAAAACGATAAATCGACCGTCGACGTAGAGTCCCAGTACGAAGGCATTCTCGGGAGGATACTCGTAGCGGAGGGTGAGACCGTCCCTGTCGGCACCCCCATTGCATGGATCGTAGCCGAGGGAGAAGAGCCACCCGCTGAGCCGGGTGAAGCCGCAGAAACCGCAGGGACGGAGGACACGGCCGAAGCGGCACCGATCACCGCAGAACCGGCCGCCACGAGCGGGCCGGCGCCCCGGAGCGACGGCGCGGCGAACGCCGGCACGGCAGCCGACGGGTTTGTGCTCGCATCACCACGGGCGCGGGCGCTCGCCGCCGAGAAGGGTGTCGATCTCGCGCAGATTGCCGGCTCGGGCCCGGAGGGAAGCGTCCTCGAAAAAGACGTTCTTGCTGCCGTCGAGTCGGGCGCAGCCGTCCGCGCCACCGCCGGCGGAACGACCGAAGAAGAAGCCCTCACCCGCATTCAGGCGGTCGGCGCGGAGCGAATGATCGAGAGCTGGCAGAACGTTCCCCAGTTCACCCTGCAGCGCGAGATCGACGCGGAAGCACTGCTTCGCCTTCACAGCCACTTCCGCGAGACCAGCGAGACGAAGATATCGCTCAATATCGTACTCGCAAAGATCTTCGCGCACGCCATCGCCGCCCATCCGCGCCTGAACGCCGAGTGGATCGGCGACGGCAGGATCCGGCGACACCCGACCGTGAATGTCGGCATCGCGATGGATACCCCGAACGGGCTCATGGTCCCCGTCCTCAAGGACTGCACCACACGCGGATTCGCGGCCCTGGCGAAGGAGTGGCAGGCCACCGCCGAGACCGTCACGGCCGGCAAAGCGGGCCCCGCCGAGCTCAGCGGGGCGACCGTTACCCTGTCGAATCTCGGTATGTTCGGCGTTGGGTGGTTCCGCGCGATCGTCAATCCGCCCCAGGCCGCCATCCTCGCCCTCGGGTCCGTGGAGCGAAAACCGGTTGAAACGCCGGGCGGTATCGCGTTCCGCTCGGTCATACAGGCAACCATTACCGCCGACCACCGCGTCGTCGACGGCGCCTACGCCGCGCGGTTCATGCAGAGCTTCGCGAAGATGGTGGAAAACCCCGTCCTCATCTACGAGGGCGTGTAGCACGCCGGCGTCGCCGGCACGCCGCGGCGCCGCCGGGCGGCTCGCGCCGCCCCACACCATACGCCGCAGCCGCGCGCGG
>CAZWNS010000012.1:43427-51616 GCA_964635245.1 uncultured Spirochaetaceae bacterium | reverse complement strand
GGCGATGCGGGCATCCCGATCCCCGGCACTCCCTACGAGCACCGCACCTCGGAAGATGCGAAAGCCCGCGACCGGGAGGTGCGAGGTCACGAGCAGGCGCATCTGCCGGCGCTCGGGCCCTACGCCGCTTCGGGTGTCACGTTCAGCACGCGTCTCGGTCCGGATGGAGAACGCTACGCGGTCGGAGGGAGTATCCGGGCCGATCTTTCGGAGGTGCCCGGCGATCCGCGCGCGACCCTGCGCAAGGCACATGCGGTGCGGCGCGCTGCGTTCGCACCCGGTTCACCGTCGAGGGCCGACACCATTTTCCCTCGATCTGGTATAGTACCGACACATGGCATCGACACAGGACGACAAGAAGATTATCTACACCATGCACCGCGTAACCAAGGTGCTGGGAACAAAGACGATTCTCAACGAGGTGAGTCTCTCGTACTTCTACGGTGCGAAGATCGGCGTCATCGGGCTCAACGGCTCGGGCAAATCGACGCTGATGCGCATTCTCGCGGGCGTGGATACCGAGTTCAACGGGGAGGTCTCGGTCTCGCCCGGGTACTCCATCGGGTTCCTCGAACAGGAGCCGAAGCTCGAGCCGGGGCTCACCGTGAAGGAGGCCGTCGCGCTGGGTGCGAAGGAGGTGACGGACCTCCTCGCGGAGTTCGAGCGGGTGAATGAGGCCTACGGCGATCCCGACGCCGACTACGAGAAGCTCGGCGAGCAGCAGGCCGAGATACAGGAGCGGATCGATGCGCTCGGCGGCTGGGACCTCGACGCCCGCCTCGACATGGCCATGGATGCGCTGCGCTGCCCGCCCGGCGATACCTCGGTGGACGTGCTCTCAGGCGGCGAGCGCCGGCGGGTGGCCCTCGTGCGGCTGCTCCTGCAGCAACCCGATATCCTCCTTCTCGACGAGCCCACCAATCACCTTGATGCCGAGTCGGTCGCCTGGCTCGAGAAGCATCTGCGCGAGTACGCCGGTACGGTCATCGCCGTAACCCACGATCGCTACTTCCTCGACAACATCGCAGGCTGGATTCTCGAGCTCGACCGGGGTGAAGGCATCCCGTGGAAGGGCAATTACTCCTCCTGGCTCGAGCAGAAACAGGAACGCCTTGCTCACGAGGAGAAGGGAGAGAGCCGCCGCCGCCGGCAGCTCGAGCGAGAGCTCGAGTGGATTCACATGACGCCCAAGGGGCGGCATGCGAAAAGCAAGGAACACATCAACCGCTACAACGAGCTTCTCTCCAGGGGCTCCTCGCAGCGTGAGAAGACGGCAAGCCTCACGATTCCCACGGGTCCGCGGCTCGGCGACCTCGTCGTCGAGGCTGATGGGCTCACCAAGGCATACGGAGAGACGCTGCTCTACCGGGACCTCAGCTTTCACGTCCCGCCCGGCGCGGTCGTCGGTCTCGTCGGGCCGAACGGCGCCGGGAAGACCACGCTGTTTCGGCTCATCGCCGGACAGGAGGAGCCGACCGCCGGCAGCCTGCGCGTGGGGGACACCGTCCGCATCGCCTGGGCCGACCAGATGCGCGAGAGCCTCGACGGCGAGAAGACCGTCTGGGAGCAGCTCTCCGGTGGCCACGACCTCATTCGCCTCGGCGGTACGGGGGACGCCCCGGCCCGGGAGGTGAACTCGCGGGCCTTCTGCACCTGGTTCAGCTTCTACGGCGCCGATCAGCAGAAGCTCGTGAAGAATCTCTCCGGAGGCGAGCGGAACCGGATCAACCTTGCCATGATGATCAAGGAGGGCGGGAACGTCCTGCTCCTCGACGAGCCCACCAACGACCTCGACGTAAACACCCTGCGTGCGCTCGAGGAGGCAATAGATGAGTTCGCCGGCTCGGCGATGGTGATCAGTCACGACCGCTGGTTTCTCGACCGTGTCTGCACGCACCTCCTGGCGTTCGAGGAGGACGGCGTGTTCTGGTATGACGGCAACTGGAGCGAGTATGCCGAGCATCGGCGGGCGAAGTACGGCGATCGCGCCGACCGACCGCACCGTTTCGTACACCGGAGCCTCACCCGGTAGCGGGCGGCTGCCGGCTCGGCCGGACGCCGGGTGAGCGCGCCACCGCCCGCCGTCTGGGTGCGACCACGGTGTGGCCCGGCTGCCGCAGCGGCAAGAATCACTTGAACCCCGCCGGGCAACATACTACTATCGACATAGCATGCCTATTCCCGGCGGCGGCGAGATACCGATTCGATCCGACGATGCTGAGTTCACGAGTTTTCTCTCGCGCCAGACGGGCAGGCTTGCCGGCCTCAGCCGGTTTGCCGAGCAATCGAAATCGATGCCGGAGTTTCCCTGCCGGGATTTTCTCAGTCTGCTCAATCGCGAAGCCGCCCGGGTCGAAGAGCTCGTAGATGCCCACGGGGCGCAGACCAACGAAAAGTGGTTTCCGTTTCGGGAGGTCATCGCCGCCGCAAAGCTCTTTTCCTCGGTAACCCATGAGGTCCTTCACATACGGGACGGGATGTCGCGGTACCGTCTCCTCGGCGTCGACAGCGACCTCAAGACCGCCACGGCCAAGGTGGTGGACTCCCTGCGTGAGGCGATCCTCATCGTCTGCGATACCATACGGACCGAGCTCGAGCGCTGCAATCTGGGCACGGACAGCGACCATGAGTTCAAGCCCTGCACCACCGAGATGCTGCCCGTCCGTCTGGCCGCCGACCGGACCGTGCGCCATACCGAGCGCGTCGGCGAGACCGTGGTCTACCTCGCCACGCAGTTCCTCAACCTCTCCGAAGACGGCGACGTACACGAGGTCGTGCGGACCCGCAGCGCCGAAACCTACGACGACTTCATCCCCGAGCCTATCAGTGAAGAGCGCCTGCGCATCGTGGAAGCGCGGTTTCACAACCTTCAGTCGATGTACGATACCTACATCTTCGAATCGGACATCGAAGAGCAGAACGGTGATCTGCCGATCCTCAGGGGCCATATCAGCCTGATCTATCACTTGCTCGCGGTGGCTACCGACATGGTGCATTACTACGTTCGCCACATGAGTTCACTGCGGCGCGACACCTTCCTCAACATGCGCTTTCCCATGGCTCCGGCCGCCCTGTGCCGGTTGCTGTTCGACTATCCGCTGCACTTTTCCCGTCTCTATCTCGATTCAGCCGTACAGCTGTGCCAGTCGATGATACGCGCGTATTCGGAGCAAACCAGCGTGGAGGTGCCCATTCCGAACTACCGGGGGTTTCACGTGCGCCCCTCGACCCTCGTGGCGAAGATCGTTTCCCACTACGGGAGCCCCGTGACGATGAAGCTCGGCGACGAGGCATACGACGCGGGCTCATCGCTGGACCTGTTTCGGGCCAACGAGGCCATTAATGCGGCGAAGCGCCGATATGTCGCGGACATGCTCAGCAGGCGACCGGACCTCCAGGTCACGATGCCGAAGGACAGTGACGAGCGCACGCGGGAGCTCCAGCTCCTGTTCGTTCGGTTGATGAATGAGGGGAACATCGTTCTCTACGACTCGCGCCTGTCCTTCGACGATATCAGGGTCGATCAGCAGGCAACGCTCGCCGAGTTCGCCGCGCGCTATGTCGTGCATCTTATGTCGATTGCCAAGATGGATATTCGAAGCGATATTACGGTTACCTTCATCGGAGACAGCCGCGCGGTGAACGATCTGCGGATTCTGGCCGAACACGGCTACGGCGAAGACGACATGGGAAACAACATCATGCTTCCCGAGGAGCTTTCTTACCTGTCTCGATAGCCCGCGAACTGCGGCACGGTGCGCATCGCCTCCGCATACTCCTCCGGAGTCATCCGATCGCGCTTGAGCATGACATCGTAGTAGCTCTGCATGCGAATAAACCAGCCGTCGGTGATGCCGCCCCGCTCAAAATACCAGTGGTAGCGCTTGGGGGCCGGCAGGATGCTCGCGAGAAACATCGCTTCCCCGGCGGTGAGATCGGCGGCCTCCGTGTCGAAGTAGTAGCGGGCCGCCTCCTGTATGCCGAAGACCGCGGGGCCGAACTCGGCGATGTTCAGATAGATTTCGAGGATCCGATCCTTGGGGACGGGCACCTCATGCTCCATCAGAAACACCAGAAACACCTCCTGTAACTTCCGTGAGAATATCCGGTCGTCGTCGAGGAAGAGCATCTTCACGAGCTGCATGCTGATGGTGCTCGCCCCGAGCACCACTCCGCCCGCGTCGAGATTGCGCACGACCGCCTGAGCCATCGTGCGGAAGTTGACGCCGTTGTGGGTGTAGAACTCACCGTCCTCGGCCGTCAGCACGGCTCGCGGTACCCAGGGCGACATGTCGTCGAGGCGTACGTAGGTGGAGTTGGAATCCGCAGGCGGCGCCGTGCGGCCCCCGCCGGAGGCGCCGGCCTCCTCCCGCCGGTCGGCCGGCGAGGCGGCCGGCGGGTCGGCCGGCGAGGCGGCCGGCGGGATCCGCACGCGGCGTGTGTAGCCGATCTCCGGATCGTGAATGGTGTGCACGAACGCGTCGTTCAGTCCGAATGGGCTCAGCGACTCATCGATGTGCAGCACGTCGAAATCCCGGAGCTCGGTTTCCGCCTCCCATCGAAGGCCGCCGGGGTTATAGCGCGGCATGTCGAGGTCGAGCTTCCAGCGAAAACTTCCGGCCGGCTCCATCGTGTCGAGCGGGCCGCGGAGCGCGCGCGGGACCGCGGCATGTATACGGGAGGCCGATGTCGGCGGCAGGTCGAGCCTGAGCCGAAGACGGCGGGGGAGGAAAGCAGGTGCGCGTGAAGCCGGATGTGCGGCGTCGGAGCGCACGCCCCGCAACAGGCCCGTGAGCCCGAAGTCGATTCCGTTGATCGAAGCGGCGCCCTCGCTGATGGTGAGCTCGCCGCGCGGAAAGCTACGCCGGATGGAGGCGGGCACCGAGTGCGGAATGTCTTCGGATACCCGGCGGGGCGCGTAGTCGGCCGCGAAGCGGTAGCTGATATCGAGGGGGCGGATCGTCCCCGGGGCGACGACCGGTGCCTCGACCGCGAGGTTGTGAAGCGAAACGGTGCCCGTCACCTTGGTCGCGCCCGTACGGGATATCTCAGCGGAGAGCGAAGCGGACGTGGCCCCCGCAAGCAGCGCGGCCGACGGAAGGCTGAGGCGGGGAAGCTCGACGCGGTCGAGCTCGAGTGTGACCTCTGCGGTCCGAGAGCCGTAGGCGGCGGCGACCTCGGCCGAGATCGCCTGTGGCGGGGAGCCGGCGCTCACCCCTCGCCGCGGGGAGCCGCGTGCCTGCAGCCGTACGACCGCGCCGTCATGATCGTGGAGAAGACGAAGCGCATCGAAGCGCAGGCGGTAGGCCTGAGAGCTTGCCGTCTCGGCGATTACGATGTCGACGTCGTGGGCACGTACGGCATTCGGCACCAGCCGCCGCCCGGCGAGGTCTTCGAGGAGAGTCCATGCCGTCGCGGTATCTATCGAAGCGGGTGTCCGTGCCGCCCGCCGAAGCCTGAGCAGCCCGCGCAGATCGGTATCGACATCCACGCTCTCGACGGTGGACCGCAGCGCGGCGTCCGCGGTCGAGAGGCGGATGTCCCGCAGGTGCACCCCCCGGAGCGGACGCAGCCGCGCGGACCCGATGCTCAGATCCCAGTCCAGGGCGCTGCCCGCCGCAACCTCGAGTCTCTCCACGGCCGCCGGGAGAACCGCGCCGTTTACCACCGATAGCAGGATGAGGGCAAGCACCGTGAGGAGAACGAGCGCCGCCGCGAGCGCGGCCGGGATGCGTCGCATGAGGCAGGGTATCACAGGCGCGGGCGAGGCGGAATCCTCACGCGTTCGCCGGCCTGCCCCTCAGACATCGATGATCGTCGTGTCGCCGAGTAGCCTGAATCCCTGCAGTATTACGCGGGGTGCCCGGGCGGGGTGTGCCCCGGATCCGCCGACGGAGTAGCCGGCGGCCGGTGGGTCTCCGGCTTCGAGACGGCGGCCGCGCGGGGTGCTTCGGTCGTGCTTTTCGAGCTTCCATCGCGAGGCTCGTCGCCCGCGTGCGGTTCGGGCCGGCCCGCGCTTGAAGTCCCCGAGAACCACGACGTGGCGCTCGACGATCTCCGTCCCCGCCGGGACCCGCACGACGACATCGCCGAGAACGCCGAAATCGGTTACAACGACGGTGTCGTGGGGAGCCAGGTCGGAAAGATCGATCCTCGTATCTCCGAGCAGGCGGAACACGTGCATCGCGCCGCCGCGAAAGTCCGCGAGGCCGATTTCCCTGTCGCCGAGCACCTGCACCGCGGTCCCGTGCTCGCCCTCTTCCACCTCGATTGAGCTCCGGTGCGCGCCGGCGCGGGGTGCGTCGCCGTCGAAATCGGGAATGTCCGCCATCACGCGTGCGATTTCCTGTACCGTCTCGGCGGCGTGGATTTCGCCGGTGCGCCGCTCGTAGTCCTCGAGCTCGAGATCATCGTCGGCATAGGCGCGTGCGAGACGCTCGAGCGCCGCGCGTCGCAGCTTCGGCACCCCGAATGTCCGCGGGAGGGAGCTCTCCTCGTCACTCATAGTCATCTCCGTCCGTGCCCCTTCGTCGATGCGCTCAGCCCCCGATGACCGCGAGGAGCACTCCCGCCGCCACCGCCGAGCCAATGACCCCGGCGACGTTCGGGCCCATGGCATGCATGAGCAGATGGTTGCCGGGGTTCGCGGTCAACCCGACCTTGTGGGCGACCCGTGCCGCCATCGGAACCGCGGAGACTCCCGCCGCGCCGATGAGGGGGTTGATCGGCTCTCGCGAGACAAGCGCCATCACTTTCGCGAGGAGCACGCCGGATGCCGTGCCGACGGCGAAGGCCGCGAGCCCCAGGGCGAGTATACCGAGGGTCTCGAACCGCAGGAAGAGCCCGGCGGCGAGCTTCGAGCCTATCGCCAGGCCGAGAAAAATGGTGACGACATTTATGAGCTCGTTCTGCGCGGCCCGCGCGAGGCGATCGGTGACGCCCGACTCCCGTATCAGGTTCCCGAACATGAGCGCGCCGATGAGCGGTGTCGCGCTCGGCAGCAGCAGAATGCAGATGCCGAGCACGGCCAGCGGAAACAAAACGCGCTCGAGGCGGCTCACCGGGCGCAGCTGCTTCATCACGACCGCGCGCTCTTCGCGGCCGGTGAGAAGACGCATGATGGGCGGCTGTATGATCGGAACGAGGGCCATGTAGGAGTAGGCCGCCACCGCGATGGCTCCGAGCAGATGCGGGGAGAGCTTCCCGGCAAGAAAGATTGCGGTCGGCCCGTCCGCTCCGCCGATGATGCCGATAGCCGCTGCATCGGCAAGCGTGAACTCGAAACCGAGATACTGGGTGAGGGCGAGCGCGCCGATGAGGGTGGCGAAGATGCCGACCTGGGCCGCGGCGCCGAGAAGGGCGGTCTTGGGATTGGCGATCAGCGGGCCGAAATCGGTGAGCGCGCCGACACCGATGAAGATGAGCAGGGGAAAGAGGCCCGACTCTATGCCGAAGCCGTAGATCTGCCCGATGAATCCTTCCGAGGACTGTACGAGATGCCGCACCGTCTCACCGGTGTCCGGGTTCACCGCGCTCACCGCGAGCGTGGTGACCTCCGTTATGGCGGCCGCGGGGATGTTCGCGAGGATGCCGCCGAAGCCGATCGGAACCAGCAGAAGCGGCTCGAACTCCTTCGCGATGCCGAGGTATATCAGCACGAGCCCGACGCCGATCATGGCGATCTGGCCCGCCGAGAAGGTCATGATGCCGGTTGTATTCCAGATCTGGGAGAGCGCGGTGGTGATCTCCATCGATTACCGCCTGATCGTCACGAGAACCTGCTCGGCGGCCACCTGATCGCCCGGAGACGCCTTGATCTCCTGCACGGTGCCCGCAGCCGGAGACGGCAACGGGTTCTCCATTTTCATCGATTCGAGAACCAGCAGCACGTCGCCCTCCTGGACGCCGTCACCGACGCCGACGTTGAGGCGCAGCACGATGCCCGGAAGCGGGGCGGGAACCGGGACGGCGGGCGCCGTGGCCGCCGGTCCCGCGGAGGCGGTACCGGCCGACTCCCCGGATGTCGTGCCGCCGCCGGTGCCGTTCCCGGGAGCCCCTCCCTCGGTAACATGTATGGCGTAGGGCGCGCCGTCGACCACAGCCGTGTCGCCGTCGATTCTCACCGTGTAGCCGCGTCCGTCTACGGTGACGGTGTAGGTGTCGCCGCCGGCGCCTGCCCGGGCCGGCTC
>CAZWNS010000012.1:29952-43327 GCA_964635245.1 uncultured Spirochaetaceae bacterium | reverse complement strand
CGGCCGGCTCGGACTCTTTCGTCTTTTTGCGAATCCTGGCAACCGCCTCTCCCTTGAGAAAGGTGATGCCCTTCTCTTTGCAGGTGGCGGCGATGAACACGTTCTCGTCGGTGACGGGCAGTCCGGCCTGCTCGAGCATGGCCTTCGCGGGCCCGATTCCCTTGCCGGGATCGGCGTCGTTGAGATCTACAGGCTTGGCGGTTGTCGGCTCGAGCCCGAGCTGCTCCCCGGCGAGCTCGACGATCTCCGGGTCGGGATCCTCGGGTGTCTTGCCGAAGTAGCCGAGTACCATCTTGCCGTAGCCGTCGGCAATCTTCTTCCACGGTCCGATCATGACGTTGTTGAATGCCTGCTGGAAGTAGAACTGGCTGACCGGCGTCACCGATGTGGCGTAGCCGCCGCGGGAGACGACTTCCTCCATTGCTGCCGCGACCTCGGCGTAGTGGTCGAGAATACCCGAGTCGCGCATCATCTGCGTGTTGGCGGTGAGCGCCCCGCCGGGCATGGGCGAGAAGGGGATGAGCGGTTCGACCGACTTTGCCTCCGGCGGCATGTAGTAGTCGGCCATGCATTCCTTGAAGACCTCCTCGGCCTCGCGCACCTTCTCGATGTCTATCTCGAGCTCGAAGTCACTCCCGCGAAGCGCGTGCCACAGCGAGATGATGTCCGGCTGAGAGGTTCCGCCGGAGACCGGCGCGAGGGAGCAGTCAACCTGATCCGCGCCGGCCTCGACGGCGGCCATGTAGCAGGCGATGCTGGTGCCGGCGGTTTCATGAGTGTGAAAGACCAGCTTCGTATCGGTGCCGAGCATCTTGCGCGCACGCGCGATGGTCTCGCTCACGGTTCTCGGTGTCGCGGTGCCGGAGGCGTCCTTGAACACGACCGAGTCGTAGGGAATCCCGGCGTCGAGAATTCTCCTGAGGGTGTGCTCGTAGAACTCCGGCGTATGGGAGGTGCCGGCGATGCCCGGCGGCAGCGCCATCAACGTGACCGCAACCTCGTGGTTGAGACCGGCATCGTGAATGCTCCGGCCGCTGTAGATGAGGTTGTTCACATCGTTGAGGGCGTCGAAGTTTCGGATCGTCGTAATCCCGTGCTTCTTGAAAAGCTCCGCGTGAAGCTTGATGATGTCGCGTGGCTGCGACTCGAGGCCCACGACGTTGATGCCGCGGCCGAGGGTTTGCAGGTCGGCCTCCGGTCCGGCCGCCGCGCGCACGCGGTCCATCATCTCGAAGGCATCCTCGTTGCAGTAGAAGTACAGCGACTGGAACCGCGCGCCGCCGCCCACCTCGAAATGATTGAGTCCGGCATGCACCGCCGCCTCCACCGCGGGCAGAAAATCATCGGTGGCAACCCGTCCGCCGTAGACGGACTGAAACCCGTCACGAAACGCGGTCGTCATGACGTGTATTCGTTTCTTCATCGTGAACCTCCCGGGCGTCGCGATCGCATATGTGCGCGTGCCGCCGCAACGGCCGCGGCGATCTCGGCTTTCCGGCCGGCGTCTTCGACTGCCGCTGGGGCAGGCGCAGGCGCTCCGGGAAGTCGATGCACGACCGCCGAGATGAGATACATCACCAGAACGAGAAGCGAGAGAAAGAGGAACACGACCGCCAGGCCGATTACCGCGAGTACTGCACCTTCCGCTATCATCTCATCTCCCCGACCGTCGACGGCGTGCCAAGTGTTTCACTATTCGAACCCTTGTTTGAATGATGTAACGACTCCTCATTGTTGTGTGAATCCGCGGGGTTGTCAAGAACCTCGGCGCCCCGGCGCGGCGTCCGTTGCGAGGTTTGACCGTACTCCGCAATTCGCCGATATTGGAGATGTGACGCGCCGTGGTAGCAATTCCGACGGACATTTCGAGCTCCAGTACAAAGACGGGTGGGCCTGGCTTACCGTGTATCCGCCCGGAGATCAGGGCAGACCTGTCTACCACGAAGACATTCGTAACCGCATGCGTCTTCTCGACTGCCCGAAGGTCTCCTACGGGACCATCATGTCTATCATCGACGAGGCGGCCGGGGAGCCGAGACGGCTCGTTGAGTGGCCGGACGGTGCACGCCTCTCGTCGACGATCCGGGCGGTGGTCGCCGATGACCTCATGTCCGCCTCCGTGCTCGTCACGCACCCGAAGAAAGGTGCGGCTCAACCCACTATGAAGGATATCACGAGGGAGTTGCACCGGGTAGGGGTCACGTTCGGGATCGACCGGGACCGCATTCGACGGCTGCTCGAAGAAGGGGACTACGACAGGTGGATCACGATTGCCGAGGGTCGCACACCCGTCCACGCGCGATCGGCGGAGATCACCTATCACTTCGATCCCCATCGGGGGAAGCCGTACATCGAGCTCGACTTCGGCCGCATCGACCTGCGGGAGCTGAAGTTCATCGAGAATCGTTACACCGGCGACCTCCTCGCCGAGCTCGTCCCTCCGGTAGAGCCGCAGGACGGAAAGACGGTGACCGGCGCCGTAGTTGCAGCCGAGACCGGGGTGCAACCGGTGCAGCTTCGCGCCGGGGCGGGGACGGAGCTCAACGCGAAGGCCACGGCGGTTTACGCGGCGGCAGACGGAAACGTCCGGCTGCGGGACGGGCTCATCGTGGTGGAGCAGGTTGTAACCGTCGAGAACGTCGGCTACGAGACCGGCCATATTCACCATGACGGGTCGGTGGTGGTGCAGAAGCACGTGGCGGACGGCTTTGTAGTGGAGGCAACCGGTGACATCGAAGTCGGCGCCGGCGTCGGCAAGGCCACCCTCAGAGCCGGCGGCAACATCCTGCTCAAGACCGGTATAAGCGGCAACGGCGAGGGCAGCATCGAGTGCGACGGCAACGTATTCGCCAAGTACGTTGAAAGCGCTACGGTGCAGTGCGGAGGCCACCTGCTGGTGCAGGAGGGAATCCTCCACAGTCGAGTGTCCACCTGGGGGCACTGCGTGCTCAACGGTCGCCGCTCCGAGATCATCGCCTCGAACATGATCGTCGGCGGCAGCGTCTGGTGCAAGCAAATCGGAAGCGTCGCCGAAGGGCCCGTGTACGTGTCCGTCGGGATCCCTCCGCGTGTCCTCGTGTCCTTCCGCGACACCAAGCGCGCCCTCGAAGAGGCGCAGAACGAGCTCGAAGGCGTGCAGCTGCAGCTTCGGCAGATTGAGCACTCGATTGCGCAGGGTCGTGCAGGAGAGAAACTGATGCAGGCACGCGCCCAGCTCGAGGACACCGCCGGCGACCTCGGCGCAAAGATCAAGTCGCTGCGAGGCGACATGCACGAGCTGCGCGACAGGCTCACCGTCACCCGGGGTGCCATGCTCGTCGCAGAGGAATCCATGTACAGGGGCGTGGTCGTTGCCTTCGGCACCAGAGAGTTCCGCGTGCCCGATGGCGGCGCGCGTGCCACCGTTCTCTCTCGCCACGGCTCCAATATCGAGGAACACGGCTATAACCCCGCCGACCCGCCACGACTCGAGTTCGAGGCCTAGCGATCTCGTCGACCGACGCGAGCAGCGGGTGTATACTGAGGGCATGCACCGGGTTTTCGGCCCCGTTCCATCACGTCGGCTCGGGCGGAGTATCGGCGTAAACAACATTCCTCCCAAAGTGTGCTCCTACTCGTGCGTCTACTGCCAGCTCGGGCGCGCGATAGAGATGACGGCGCAAAGACGGGAGTTCTTCGACGCCGAATCGCTGGTCGAGGAGACACGGGCGCATCTGGCCGCGGCGCTCGAGCGCGGAGACCGGGTCGACTACCTCACCATTGTCCCCGACGGCGAGCCGACCCTCGATGCCAATCTCGGTCGCCTGATTCGTGGGCTCGGGGACCTCGGTGTGCCGGTTGCCCTTATCACGAACAGCTCTCTCATGGGAGATGAGGCGGTCCGTGCGGAGGTCTCCGGCGTGGACTGGATCTCGGTAAAGGTGGACGCCGCCGACAGTCACACCTGGAAACGCGTCGACCGCCCGCATCGCCGCCTCGACTTCGATGCGATGATAACCGGCCTTCGCCGTTTCGCCGCCGGTTTCAACGGCACCCTTACCACCGAAACGATGCTCGTCGACGGCGTCAACGACGGTACCGAGCACGTGGAGGCCGTCGCGGAGATCATTGCGGAGCTCGGCCCCGATGTTTCCTACATTTCCATCCCGACTCGACCGCCCGCCGAGACATGGGCCCGCCCCCCGTCCGAGCACGCCGTTGCCCGGGCGTACGGTGCGTTCGCCTCGCGCGGGCTCTCCGTGGAGAACCTCATCGGCTACGAGGGGAGCGAGTTCGCGGCCTCCGGGGACGTGCGGGAGGATCTTCTCGGCATCACCGCCGTGCATCCCTTGCGCCGTGACGCGGTGGACGAGCTTCTCCGTCGTGACGACGCCTCGGACGCGGAGCTTCGCGAGCTCATCGACGCGGGCGACATCGTCGAGGTAGAGTTCGGCGGACATGTGTTCTACGTTCGCGGATTCCGCAAATAGGCGCCCAGGGCCGGCTACTCGAACAGCTCCGCGAGGTAGGAGTTGAGGAACGTGCCCTCAGGATCCATCCGGCGCCTGAGCGCCACGAAGTCGTCCCACCGTGGATACAGTGGTGCGAGCTCGCGAGCCGTCGCCCGGAAGCGCTTTGCCCAGTGCGGGCGCCCGCCGTGTTCGAGGAAGATCCGTTCCACCAGGTCGAACGCCGCATACTCATCGGCATGCTCGGGGTTTCGCGTGACGCAGCCTACCGTGACGGTATCGCGGCCGTAGGCGTTGCTCAGCCATGTCTCGTCGCCCTTGAGAAACCGGATGTCCATGGGGATGTGGGCGTAGGCGCCGTTGTCGGGGCTTTCGAGGGCATCACGAAGCCGGGCGAAGAGCTCCTCGAAGCGATCCATGGACACCGTCCACTCGGCAAGCTCGAGGGGCGAGCTGCGCGACTTGGTGACGGTTGCGCCGTACAGCGTACCCTTTTCCACGGTTCGGTGGGCGAAGAACAGCCTCCGGAGCAGCCGGTTCGCGAATCTCGTGAAACGCGGGAAGCGGAGCGTGCGCTTGTACAGGAGCTTCGAGACTTCGCGTCGATGGCGAACGTAGCGGGGTGCGGTGCGCTCCTCCACCGGGGTGTCGGCATCGATTCTCTCCCCGAGCACGACCCATCCGTATCCGGTGTGCGGGAGCCAGATGATTCTGACGAAATCGTACTCGTCCAGCCAGCGCCTGTAGTGGGCCAACCACTCCGCGTCGGCGATTGCCTGCTCCTCCACTCTCAGGTGATAGAGCGGATGCAGCTGAAAGGTCACCGCCGAAAGCGCGCCGAGGGTGCCGAGTGACGTGCGAAGCGCCGGCATAATCTCGCTTGCCTCGTCGACCTCCTCGATGCTCCCGTCGGCCTTGATGATCCGCGCCGCCACCATGTATTCGGTCAGCGGATGGGCGTCGCCGGCCGTACCGTGAGTGCCGGTTGCAAGCGCCCCGCCGATCGTGACCGTGTCGATATCCGGCAGGCAGGGAAGGGTCCACCCGCGCGACTCGAGCGTGTGCATGAGCGCCTTGAGCGTGATGCCGCTCTGCACGGTCACCCGCCCGACATCCTCATCAAAGGCGAGCACGCGGCTGTAGCGGCTCGTGTCGATGAGCGTTTCGGTTCCCGCGGCAATATCCGATGAGGACTGCTTGTTGCCGTACACCCGCACCCGCCGTGCGGACCTCACCGCTTCGGCAAACTCCTCCTCGGTACCCGGACGCACAATAGTGTCGTAGGTGTGAACGATTCTCCCGTTCCAGCTCACCCAGGGCTGCGCGTCTGCGGGAGCCTCTTCTTTCGATGCAATGTGCTTGCTCTGCGGCCTGTTCATATCGGGCTGAATGTAACGATACATGCGCTCAATCGGATAGTCGGCAGGCCCGGCCGCCTCGAGCCGGGCACTCTCGAGGTCGTCGGTGAACCCAGGCGGCGTTATCCGCCCGTGAATGCGCCCGCGTCAACCCACTCCGAGGATGTCGAGCGTCGTGCGGTCGGGCTTCCCGCCGTAGTATTTCTCGAGCGCCCGTTCAAAGACCGCATCGGCTTCCGGCACACGGCTGAAGAGGGTCATGGAGGAGCGAAACTTGAGGTAGTCCGGATAGCCGAAGATCTCCTCTGCGCTTCGGCCCTCGACTTCCAGTACGATCTGCGTCCATTCCCGCAATCGCCTGCCGAGTACCGGGTGAGCGAGAAAGGCCGACGCTTCATCGAGAGAGCCGATGGCGTATCGCCGGGCCGTTGAGCTGCTGCCCAGACCGCGGACTTGCGGGAAGACGAACCACATCCAGTGGCTCTGTTTGCGCCCTGCACGGAGCTCTCGGGTGACGGCATCGGCGACGCGGCGGCGTCACGCTCGCGCCGGAAGGCGTCAGCTTTGCAGCGCGTCGGCGAGGGCCGCCCCGGCATGCGCGGCGCGTGCATGTGCATCCTCATCGCCTGCGACGGATCCCCCGGCGAAGTGGCCGAGCACGGCGAGCTCTTCGACGACCTCGTACCCGATGGCGCCGAATGCATCGCTCATGGCGGGCATGGTGAAGCGCATTTCGCGTTCCTCGTTCTGTTCGCATACCCCGACCGTCACAAGCTTGCGCCCGGCGCCGGCAAGCCTGCTCGAGTACGGGCCGGGTCTCTCCTTCCCGAAGTGGAAGTAGGGGTAGAACCGGTCGATGAAGCACTTCATCTCCGGGGTGATGTTGTAGTTGTAGGTGGGGGAGCCGACCACGAGCCCGCCGGATTGCTCTATGAGCGGATAGAGCAGGTGCATGCCGTCGTAGAACTCGGTGCAGGTTTCGTCCACGCGGCAGCGCTCGCATCCGGTGCATGAGTGAATCGCATAGTCGCGCAACGCCGCGAAGGTGGTCGCCACACCGCGCTCGCCGAGGGCGCGCTCGATCTCGTGGAGCAGCCGGTCGGTGTTGCCGTTCTTTCGCGGGCTGCCGCTTACAAGGAGAACTCTGCGGGGATCGACATCGATCATGATGTCATCATATGGCAGGCGCAGGTCGAGCACAAGCCGCGCGCGGCGACCGCTATGCGGGCCGGGCGGCAGGCGCGCCGGCACCGCGGTAGACCCGCGGGATCCGCGGCGTGAAGCCGCAGGTAATCTCGTAGCTGATGGTGCCGATGGTCTCCGCCATCTCTTCGGCGAGGATGGCCGCCTCGCGCGCTCCGGCCGCGGCCCCCGCGTCGCCCCTCCGCGGCCACTCCTGCCGGCCGAGGAGCACCACCTCATCTCCCACCGAAGGCTCTTCCGGGAGGTCGGTGAGATCGAGGGTGATCATGTCCATCGACACACGGCCGCACACCGGTACCCGGGTGCCGTGAACGAGGGCGGTACCGCAGTTCGAGAGCGCACGCCGGTAGCCGTCTCCGTAGCCTACCGGAACGACGCCGATCCGGCTTCCAGGGCCCACCGTGTAGCTCCTGCCGTAGCCGACCGTCCACTCGCGATCATAGGCCGTGACCTTCACGAGTGCGCTTACCACCGTCATGCACGGGCGAAGTTCCACCACACCCCGCATGCGTTCGGCCACGGCCGCGCTCGGATACATGCCGTAGGCCGACACTCCCGGTCGTACGAGGTCGAACGCAGCGTCGGGGCCGAAGACCATGACGGCGGCGCTGTTCGCGATGTGGCGAAATCGCAGCGACACGCCGGCCCGCTCAATACCGCGGACGATCTCCCCGAAGCGCTCGAGCTGGCGGCGCGCCGCCCGCAGGTCCTCTTCGTCGCTGTCCGGGAAGTGGCTGAACACGCCTTCGACCTCGATTCCCGGAAGACCGGCGATGCTCGTTACGTCCGCCTCCGGTGAGTCGCTCAGCAGTCCCATGCGGCCCATGCCGGTGTCGATGTTAACGTGCACGCGCGCCGTGGTTCCGGCAGCCTCGGCGGCGGCCGAGAGAAGGCGAGCGTAGGCCTGACTCGAGACGTTGAATCTGGCCTCGGGGTCGGAAACGGCGGCCGGGAGCTCGTCGTCGAAGAGGTCTTCGAGAACGAGGGTAGGATGGTTGATGCCGGCGGCGCGAAGGACGGCAAGCTCCTGGGCGTTTGCAACCGCGAGCATCGCCACGCCCTCGGAGATCGCCCGGCGGGCGACCGGCACCTGGCCGTGGCCGTAGGCGTCGGCCTTCACCGGCAGAACGACTCCTGCACCACCCGACTGCGCGCGAAGCGCAGCCAGGTTCGCGGCAAGGTTGTCCAGATCGACATACGCCCTCGTTCGCCGTGCGGGGAGTTCTCTCATGCGCGATGCCCCCTTGGAAAGATGAGGGTGTTCCGGCTCACCCGTGCGCCGCCGGCACGAGCTCGTCCATCGATCGCTTCGGCACGTAGTGGGTGCCCGCATTATCGCGATAGTACTCGATGCTCCCGTCGGCGGGGATATCCACTATGCGTACCGTTTCGACGGGGGCGCCGAGCGCGACCACGGCGAGCGGCTCGTAGCGTGAGTCGATGGACAACCTGGCGCGGAGCTCATCCCGGTCCACCGATGCCACTATGCAGCCGCCGTATCCCTCCTCGGAGGCCGACAGCAGGATGTTCTGGCACGCGAGGCCCATGTCGCACCACACGAACTCGGGTTTTACCTGTACCTCGGTATCATGCAGGACGACGACGTAGGCGGTCGGGCGCTCGCCGTCCTCGGGCCCGTCCCAGTCGCGAATGTAGCCGGCCCATTTCAGGAGGGGAAAGATCTGCTGATTTGTGAGCTGGTCCGCCGACAGGATGTAGCGGAGCGGCTGGGCGTTCATCGCCGACGCAGCATGACGAGCGTTGGCGGTCCATTCCTGAAGTTGGGACAGCGTGATCGGGCTGGTTTCGTCGAAACGGCGATAGCTGCGGTTCTTCCGTGCGAGCTCGGTCATCATAGCTCGGCTCCTCGTCTCTGTCGGTGTGCGTTCTCATTCTAGGCAGCAGAACCGCGCGTGCCAAGACCCGCGGGCGGGGGACCGGCCAGGGTCGGGCCGGGCGTGGGGGCGGGGTCGTGCTGGGACCGGGCCCCCGCCGGGTATCCGGCGTCCGGCCTCGGAAGCTCCGCCACCTTGCCCCCCGGGCGCCTGTTATCGTATTATCCGAACGAAACCATAGTAGTAATCATTACGTGGCACACGCCCGCAGCAGGAGAGAAGCCGCATGGCCGCACATCCCGATTCTTTCGGCGCACGTTCGACATTCAAGAGCAAGAGCGAGACCTTCGACTATTTCAGTCTGTCCAAACTCGCGGACGCAGGGTTCCCGGGCATCCATCGGATGCCGTTCTCCGTTCGAATACTCCTCGAATCGGTTATGAGAAACGAGAACGGTCGCGAAGTCACCGCCGAGCACGTGAGGGAGCTGGCGTCCTACGACCCGAAAAATCCGGCGGAGACCGAGCTGCCGTTCAAGCCGGCGCGCGTCCTGCTGCAGGACTTCACCGGTGTTCCCTGTGTGGTTGATCTCGCCGCGATGCGAAGCGCGATGTCCCGCCTCGGAGGTGATCCGTCACGCATCAACCCCGAGCTCGCGGTGAACCTCATCATCGACCACTCCATCCAGGTCGACTTCTTCAACCGCATGGACGCGATCAAGCTCAACGCCGACATGGAGTTCAAGCGAAACCGTGAGCGCTACGAGTTCCTGCGGTGGGGCGAGCTCGCCTTCGAGAACTTCTCGGTGGTGCCGCCGGCAAGCGGCATTTGCCACCAGGTCAACCTCGAGTACCTCGGGCAGGTGGTGCGGGCGGTTGAGGCGGAGGACGGGGGCAATCGCCTGGCGTATTTCGACTCCCTCGTCGGCACCGATTCCCACACGCCGATGATCAACGGTCTCGGGATCCTCGGCTGGGGCGTGGGCGGCATCGAGGCGGAAGCCGGCATGCTCGGCCAGCCCATCTTCATGCTGGCACCGCCGGTCGTCGGTGTGAAGCTCTCCGGCAACCTGCGACCCGGAATTACCGCAACCGACCTCGTGCTCACCGTCACCGAGATGCTGCGCGCGCACGGTGTGGTCGGCAAGTTTGTCGAGTTCTTCGGCCGGGGCCTTTCGGGGATGACGGTACCCGACCGGGCGACCATCTCCAACATGGCGCCCGAGTACGGGGCGACCGTCGGCTATTTCCCCATCGATCAGCAGTCACTCGACTACATGTACTCCACCGGTCGCCCGGTGGACCTCATCGAGCGCGTCGAGGCCTACGCGAAGGCACAGAACCTGTTCCGCACCGACGAGACGCCGGACCCGGAGTACCAGGACGTGCTCGAGCTCGATCTTTCCACGGTGGAGGCGAGCATCGCCGGGCCCAAGCGGCCCCAGGACCGCATCGCCCTCTCCGATGTGCACCGTGCCTGGACCCACAGCCTCAGCGCGCCGGTAGAGGATCGCGGGTTCGAGGTCGCGACCGCCGAGCTCAGCAGGACGGCTACCGTGACCCTCGATGACGGCACGCAGACGGAGCTGCGTCACGGAGACGTTGCCATCGCCGCGATCACGAGCTGCACGAATACCAGCAACCCTTCGGTGCTGCTTGCCGCAGGGCTCGTCGCCAAGAAGGCGGTCGAGGCGGGCCTGCACACCAAGCCGTACGTGAAGACGAGCTTTGCACCGGGATCCATGGTGGTCACCGAATATCTCAAACGCACGAATCTCATGACCTATCTCGAAGCCCTGGGCTTCTACCTCGTCGGCTACGGGTGCACAACCTGTATCGGAAACAGCGGACCGCTACCCGAGCCGATCGCGCGAGCGGTCGAGGAGAACGATCTGGTGGTCGCGGGCGTTCTCAGCGGCAACCGCAATTTCGAAGGCCGCATCAACCCCCACACGAAGGCGAACTTTCTCGCCTCGCCGCCGCTGGTAGTTGCGTACGCGCTTGCCGGAAACGTCGGCGTCGATCTCGAGAACGAACCGATGGGACACCGCGAGGACGGCTCTCCCATCTACCTGAAGGATCTCTGGCCGAGTGATGAGGAGCTCTCCGAATACGTGAAGAAGGCCCTCGACCGCGACGCGTTCATCGAGAGCTACGAGGGACTGGAGTCCTCCAACGAGCAGTGGAACA
This sequence comes from uncultured Spirochaetaceae bacterium, assembly GCA_964635245.1. GTDB lineage: Bacteria > Spirochaetota > Spirochaetia > DSM-27196 > PWMO01 > JAAAOH01. The sequence goes on along the minus strand of CAZWNS010000012.1, from coordinate 32,294 downwards.
ACATCGACGTCACCGGCTCCACCCTCTACGACTGGGACGAGAAGAGCACCTACATTCGCGAGCCCGATTTCTTCACCGGCATGAGCCCCGAGGTGCAACCCATCCGGCCGATCGAGGGCGCGCGCGTGCTGGTGTGGGCGGGCGATTCGACCACGACCGACCACATAAGCCCCGCCGGCGCCATCGACCCCGACAGCCCGGCAGGCCGCTACCTGATCTCCCAGGGCGTGGAGAAGAAGCACTTCAACTCCTACGGCAGCCGCCGCGGAAACCACGAGGTGATGGTGCGCGGCACCTTCGCCAACATCCGGTTCCGAAACCTCCTCGCGCCGGGAACCGAGGGAAGCGCCACGACCTATCATCCCACCGGCGAGGTGACCGATATCTACGATGCCTCGGTTCGCTACCGCGAAGCGGGCGTGCCCACTATCGTCATCGGCGGCAAGGACTACGGGATGGGCTCGAGCCGTGACTGGGCCGCCAAGGGCCCCTTCCTCCTCGGCGTGCACGCGGCAATCGCCGAATCCTTCGAGCGGATCCACCGGAGCAACCTGGTCGGCATGGGCATCCTGCCGCTTCAGTTCGCCGAGGGCGAGAGCGCCGAGTCCCTCGGACTCGACGGATCGGAGACCTTCTCCATCAAGGTAGATGACGGGCTCACGCCCGGCCAGGATGTCGCAGTCGAGGCGACGAAGCCGACCGGAGAAACCGTCACCTTCACGACGCGCTGCCGCATCGACAGTCCCGTCGAGGTGGACTACTACCGAAACGGGGGCATCCTGCAGACGGTGCTGCGGAAGTTCATGGCGCGGTAGGGCGGACCCGGACCGCGGGACCACCGCAAACCGGACTCATGGCCCGCGGCGGGCGTCCATTCCGCGTCCGGGAGACATGTTGATGGGATTCTTCCGCCGATTGATCGGCGACGGCAGACGGCGCGGCTCCGACATCTCCGACGAGCTCCGGCAGCGTCTGCTCGAAGAGCACCCGATCGTGCGGGGGCTGTCGGCAGGGCGGCTGTCGCGGCTTCGCACGCGCACCGATGAGGTTCTCTCACGTATCAGCATCGACACCGTGCCCGGCGTCGAGGGCGGCGAGGAGCTTCGTCTTTCGGTGGCCCTCCAGGCCGCGCTTCCGGTGCTCGAGCTCGGCGTGGGGTGGTATCGCGCGGTTCGCACTATCCTGCTCGTTCCCGCCGAGTACGAGACGGAGCTCACAACCGTCGATGAGGCGGGTGTCGTTCATGAAGGGGTGGACACCATCAGCGGGGAAATGGGCCATCAGCAGCCGGTCGTGCTCTCGGTGGCCGACGTGGAGGCCTCGGGATGGGGCGAGGGGTACAACGTGGTCATCCACGAAATGGCCCACGTGATCGACGCGGCGGACGGTGAGGCCGACGGCGTCCCGCCGTTGCCGCCGGGCATGGAGCCCGGGCGCTGGAGGGCGGTGTTCGCCGCCGCCCGCAGGGACCATGAGCGCCGCGTGCGGCGCAGCGAGCGGAGAGGGGTGCGGGGAGTGGCGCCGGGAGTGGCCCGGGGGCGCGCGGCCATAAAGCCACCCGTCCTCGATCCCTACGCCGCCGAGGGGCCCGAGGAGTTTTTCGCCTGCAGCGCCGAGCTGTACTTTGAGCGCCCACGCCGGCTGAGGCGTGCCTATCCCGAGCTCTTCGAAGAATTGCGGGAGTTCTTCGGGTTCGACCCGAGCGGGCTATCGGGCGAGTAGGTGCTCCCAGCGGATGCCGCTGCCGTCGGCGATATCCCGGGCCGCCCGTGCGCCTCTGATATCATCCCAGTGAAACGGTGAGAGACCGGGCTCGAGATTCTGCTCGCTTCGCAGTGCGGCCGCGTTGTCGTCGCCGATCGGCTCACCCGCGGCGATATCGCGGGTCGCAAGTATGGAGCGGTTTGATCGTCCGTAGTTGGATTGCTCCGAGGGGGCGAGCCGCTTCACGCCGTCGCCGAGTATGCGCGCCACTCGCGCCTCACCGAAGCGGCTGCCGAGCTCCTCGAGTGCTTCCTCCGGCGGGCGATGCTCGACCCGGCGAATCGCTCGAACCATGGCGGAGAACTCCGCCGGCTCGAGGGCGATCGGGTCGTCGAGGCCGTCTCCGGAGCGCGAGAGCGTGAAGTGCTTCTCCACCGCGCGAGCCCCCACCGCGACCGCAGCCGCCGGCACGAGCTCCGGATGACGGGAGTGATCGGAGACGCCGACCGGCACGCCGATCACGGCCGCGAGGTTTCCGATCACCCGTAAATTGTAGTCCTCTTCGGGTGCGGGGTAGGCGGTGACGCAGTGCATGATCGCGCTCCCGGCGCTCCCGCCGTTGCCGCCGTTGCCGCCGT
>CAZWNS010000012.1:27309-29852 GCA_964635245.1 uncultured Spirochaetaceae bacterium | reverse complement strand
CCGCCGTTGCCGCCGTTGCCGCCGTCGCCGGGACGGCCGGCAGTCTCCACGGCTCGCTCGATGTCGGCCAGGGTGGATACGCCGGTGGAGAGGATGGCCGCGAGCCCCGTCTCGCGCAGGAGTTTCAGAAGCGGGGCGTGATTGAGCTCCGGGGAGGCGATCTTTACGGTGTCGACGCCGATCCTGCCGACCACCTGCAGGCTTCGCGGGCCGAAGCAGCTTGCAAGGAACGCAACGCCGCGGTCGAGGCAGTGGCGCGCCATGTCCGCGAAGAAATCGGGCTCGACCTCGAGCTCGCGAAAGCGCTCGAAGAGCGGAATCGCCCCGCCGGGGAGCTCCACCGCCCCGGTCTTCGGATGAACGATCTCATCGGCGTAGACGACCTGGGTTTTGACGATGTCGGCCCCTGCATCGGCCGCGGCATCGATGAGCTCCCGGGCGCGGCCGCGGTCGCCGCCGTGGGAGGTGCCGATCTCGGCTATCACGCCGACGTGTCCGGCTGCGAAATAGCGCGCGACGCCCATCGTCTTCGATCAGCCCGCGGCGGCCCGCGGTCCGATGAAATCGCTTCCGAAGTACGGCCGCAGCCGCTCCGGAACACGGATGCTGCCGTCTTCCTGCTGGTGATTCTCGAGGACGGCAATGATGGCACGGGATACCGCGATTGCCGTACCGTTGAGCATGTGCACGAGTCGGCGGCTCTTGTCTTCACGGAACCTCACGCCGAGTCGCCGGGCCTGATAGTCGGTGCAGTTCGATGCGCTCGTCACCTCGCCCCAATCGCCGGACTCCCCTCGTCCCGGCATCCACGCTTCGATGTCGTACTTTCTATAGGCGGGTCCGCCGAGGTCGCCCGTGCAGGTGTCGACCACGCGGTACGGCACCTCGAGGCCCTGGAAGATCTCCTCCTCGATCGCGAGGAGCTCGTCATGGATCTTCTCCGATTCCTCCGGCCGGCAATAGACGAACATCTCCACTTTGCTGAACTGGTGGACCCGGTAGAGGCCCTTGGAAAACTGTCCCGCGGCACCCGCCTCGCGCCTGAAGCAGTGTGAGAACCCCGCCATCCGGATCGGAAGCGAGTCGGCGTCGAGAATCGAATCTGCGTGATACCCGCCGAGGGTGATCTCGGCCGTGCCTACGAGGCACGTACCTTCGCCCTCGAGCGTATAGATGTTGCTCTCCGCACCGCGCGGGTTGAACCCGATGCCGCGTGCAACGTCCTCACGGGCGATGTCGGGCGTGATTGTCGGCGTGAAGCCGTGCTTCACCAGCACGTCCATCGCGTAGCGCGAGAGGGCGAACTCGAGAAACACCGCCTCGTTCTTGAGGTAGTAGAACTTGGTCCCCGAAACCTTCGTGCCGGTCTCGAAGTCGAGCAGATCGAGGGCCTCCCCGATGGTGACGTGATCGCGCGGCTCGAACGAGAACGCGGTCGGCGTGCCGACACGCTTGAGCTCGGCGTTGTCCGCATCCGTGTTCCCGATCGGCGCCTGCGGATGCGACATGTTCGGTATACGGGCGGCTTCCTCATCGAGATTGGCCTCGATGTCTTTCACCTTCTGCTCGAGCTCGGGGATCCGGGCCTTCAGGCGCTTCCCCTCTTCGATGAGTGCGGCCCGCTCGTCGGCGTCGAGTTGCTGTTTCATTCTTTTCGCGTTGTCATTGCGACGTGCCCGGAGAGCCTCGAGCTCTCCGATGGCGGCATTTCGCTCGTCGTAGAGTCGTGCGACGAGCTCGGCGCTCGCCTCCACATTGCGATTGCGGATGTTGGCCTGCACCGCCTCGACGTTGTCGCGGATGAACTTGGGATCAAGCATGGGGCAATGATAGCTGCAGCGGGCCCGGGTTTCAAGCCGACGTTCGCGGCCGGCGCGCGGGGCCGCCGCGGGGGACCGCTCACAGACCGTGGCCGCGCCCGCGCCCGCCTCGGCCGCCCGCGCCCGTGAGCCCGGCTGTGGGGCGGGCGGTCGTTCCGGGTGCTCTTTGTTCGATGCGCCGGCCGTGTTATTATGTTGCGCGTGAGCCCGACCGTGTTTCGCGAGGGGCCGTATCGTTTTTATTTCTTCTCGAGGGAAGAGCCCCGCAAGCACGTGCATGTCATGGGTCCCGACGGTGAAGCGAAGTTCTGGCTCGAGCCGAGTGTTGAGCTTGCGGTAGCTAACGGCATCTCCCCACGTTCGCTCAGAGCCGTCGAAGCCATCGTCGAAAACCGAAAACAGGAGATAATCGATGCCTGGTACCGTCACTTCTCCGGTTGAAGTCGTGCAGGTTACGCCCTTCGGCATCTGGGTCGCGTACGGCGACGCCGAATACTACATGGACTTCAATCACTTCCCCTGGTTCAGGGATGCGCCGGTCCGAAAGATCTTCAATGTAAAAGAGGTCGCCGCCGGTCATTTCTACTGGCCCGAGCTCGATATAGACCTCGATCTGGATCGGATCGAGCACCCGGAGAAGTACCCGCTCATAGCCCGTAAGCACGACTCATAGGACAGGCCGCCGCGGGGGACCGCCGCGCGGGACCGCCGCGCCCGCGCCCC
>CAZWNS010000012.1:11582-27209 GCA_964635245.1 uncultured Spirochaetaceae bacterium | reverse complement strand
CCGCGCGGCGGGCGCGTGCAGGGGTGCGGCCGCGACACGGCGGCGCAGGGGTGCGCCCGCGACACGGCGGCGCAGGCTTACTCGAGCTCGCTCGCGCGGGCGGCCGCCCTGCTCACTGCATCGATCACCGCCGCGGAAAAGCCGCCTTCCTCGAGGGCGGTGAGGCCCTCGATTGTGGTTCCGGCCGGCGAGGCTACGCGGCCGGCCAGGGAGACGGGATGCTCGCCGGTCTCCCGAACGAGGGCCGTTGCCCCCTCGAGAACGTCGAGGGCGGCTTCGAGGGCCTGGGGGTAGGGCAGACCGGAGCGCGTAGCGCCGAGGGCCAGTGAATGGATAAACTCGAAGGTGAAGGCGATGCCGGAGCCGGAGAGCCCGGTTATGGCCGACATCAGCTTCTCCGGGACTTCCTGAGGCGTTCCCATCGCGCGGGCAACCTCGAGGGCGGCGTCGCGGAAGCTGCTCTTGGCCCCTTCGGCGAAGGAGACGCCGACAACCGCCTTGCCCACCTTCGCGGCCAGACTCGGCATGAACCGGGCAATGTTGCGCGTGGACAGCGCGTCCGTGAATCTCGACAGCTTCGTGCCCGCGAGGATGCTCACCAGTTTGAGCTCGCCGGAGACGGGTGAGAGACGCTCCACCATCGCCCCGACGTCCTGCGGTTTTATTGCGAGGACCACGACGTCGCTGAAGGACACGAGATGGGCCAGTGAATCGGTGAAGTCGCGCGCGCCGTGCGCCTCGACGGCGGCCGCCCTGCGCTCGTCGGAAACCTCCACCACTCCGATTTCCAGCTCCGGATTGCGCGCCTTGAGCCCGCAGATGATAGCCTCGCCCATGTTTCCGTATCCGATGAGTCCGACTCGCTGTAGCATGGTACTGCCCGTCCTTTCCTCAGCCTGTGTGCTGTAGCCCGGCGTCCTGGATATTCATGACGGCCGGGACGGTTCGAATGCTCTTCATCACCTTCTTCACGTGCTCGCGCCGATCGAGCTCCATGGTGAAGTAGGCCTCCAGGTTGCCCGTGTCGTTCTCCTCAACCCGCCCCTCGATGAGGTGACCGTTGAGCTTGCGGACCGCGCCTTCGATCTCGCTGAACAGATCGAACGTCTTGCGAGCCGTCACCTTGAAGCGTCGGATGGTCCGGGGTGAGACCGTCTCCCATTCGACCTCGATTGCACGCTCCTCATAGTCGGGGATGAGCTTGAGGTTGGGACAGTCCCTTCGGTGCACGATGATCCCACGACCACGGGAGACATAGCCGACGATATCGTCGCCGGTCGTCGGGTTGCAGCATCCGGCGAAGTGGATCATGAAATTGCGGTCGTTTCCGATCCGCACGCCGACTTTTCGCCGATCAAAGATCTTGTTCTCAGCCGGCGCCCGGGATGTCCGTTCCTCGGGCGAGGGCTCGGCCGGCGCTTCCTGCTTCCGTCGAGCGACGATGCTGCGGTCGATGATGAGGTTTTCGTCGTGCTTGTTCAGCCAGTGGCGGATCTTCGCCCGTGCACGGCTTGTGTGCGCGTAGCGCAGCCAGTTGAGATGCGGGTGGGCATGTGGATTGGTCATGATCTCGATGACCTGGGTGTTCTTCAGCTCGGCCTTCAGAGGGATGATCGAGCCGTCCGCCTTAGCGCCCGACGTGTGATTCCCCACTTCCGTGTGGATGTGGTAGGCGAAGTCGATGGCGGTCGAACCCTTCGGGAGCTGGATCGCGTCGCCCTTCGGCGTGAATACGTAGATACAGTCTTTGAGGATCTCCCGCTTGATCTCCTCGAGAAACTCACTCGAGGTGATGTGCTGCCCGTCGAGATCCTTCACCCGGTGAATGATCGCAAGATCGCGATTGTCGGAACGCTTATCGCGTCCCTGCTGTTTGTACAGCCAATGGGCGGCGACACCGTACTCGGCCGTCCGATGCATCTCAAAGGTGCGGATCTGGATTTCCAGCATCTTCCCGCCGTAACTGAGCACGGTGGTGTGAAGGCTCTGGTAGCGGTTCGCCTTGGGCATGGCGATGTAGTCCTTGAACCGCCCCTCGATCGGCGGCCACAGCCGGTGCACCAGCCCCAGTATCGTGTAGCAGGCGGTCTCATCGGCGGCGAGAATCCGTATGCCCAGGCTGTCGTAGATTTCGTCGAGCGACTTGTTGCGCCGCTTCATCTTCTCGTAGATGGAGTAGAAGTGCTTCGCGCGGGCGTCGACCTCGATATCGAGCCCCGCCTCGGCCGCCTTCTTGTAAATGGCGTTCTTCACGCGCTGGAGGTAGTCCGCCCGGTCCCGTTTCTTCTGGCGTACGAATGCTCTGATCTGGTTGTAGCTTTCCGGATTGAGGTGTTTCAGCGACAGATCCTCCAGCTCGTCCTTGAGCCAGGAAATGCCGAGGCGCCCGGCAAGCGGGGCGTAAATGTCGAGGGTTTCCTGTGCGATCTCGCGCCGGCGCTTCTCGTCCTTGTGCTCGAGGGTGCGCATATTGTGCAGCTTGTCGGCGAGCTTGATGAGAATGACGCGGATGTCCTTTACCATCGCCAGCAGCATCTTGCGGATGGTCTCGGTTTCCTGAACGTTCTTGTTTTGCGCCTTCACGGTCGCGATTTTGGTGACACCGTTTACCAGCGCATCGACATCGCGGCCGAACTCCCGCCTCAGGTCCTGGCGAGTCATCGCGGTGTCCTCGAGGACGTCATGGAGGAGGGCGGCCGCAACGGTGGAGGCGTCGAGATTCAGATCGAGGAGGATGTCGGCGACCTGCAGGGGATGAATGAAGTAGGGCTCGCCCGAATCGCGCAGCTGCCCCTCGTGAAGCGTGCGTGAGGTCTTGGCCGCCGACACTATCCGCTTTCGGTCGTCGTCGCCGTATTTCTCGAGCTTCTTTTCGAATGCGGTAAGCGTGTCTACCATATGCTACCTGCGTCGACCGATGACGACTCGTCTTCGTCCGGCGAGATCCTCTCGTGTACCGATGTCTTCGTAGCCGGCGTCCTGCAATAGTGCGCGGACACCCATATTCTGTTCATCTGCGACTTCGATTACAAGATAACCATAGGATTTTAGAGAATGAAGAGCTTCTCTGATGAGCCGTCGCACCAGCTCGAGACCGTCCGCCCCGCCGTCCAGGGCGTCGGGGGGCTCGGGCCAGCCCCGTCTCTGCATCTCGGCAACTTCATCGCTTGTAAGATAAGGCGGGTTTGCCACGATGAGATCCCACGTACCCGGCACGCCGTCGAGAACATCGGCAGCGTGGAACGGCAGCTCCGCACCGAGGATGCGGCGGCTGTTGAGCACAAAGACGTCCCGGGCCCCCTCGGAGATATCGCAGCCGCCGACCTCTATCCCCGGCCGCTCGGCGGCGAGAGTGACGGCTATCGCCCCTGATCCCGTGCAGCAGTCGAGCACGCGTAGCGCGTCCGCCTCCGACGCGTCGCGGCGCTCGCCGATACGGCCGCCGGCACGGCCGCCGGTACGGGTACCTGCACGGGCGCGCATCCGCCGGTCCAGGATCTCGAGCGCGGCCTCGACCGCGGTCTCGGTGTCCGGGCGCGGCACGAGCACCCGCTCGTCAACGTAGAAGAGCCGGCCGTAGAACTCCTTCTGCCGGCGGATGTAGGAGACCGGGATACCGCGCTCCCGCCTGGCTATGGAGTCACGAAAGTTCCCGAGGGCGCCGGCCGGTACCGTGCGTAAGAGCTCCGCAAACAGATGCTCCTTGGTGATGCCCATGCAGAAGGCGAGAAGGACGGTCGCATCGAGGTAGGGCGTTTCCACGCCGCGCTCGGTGAGTCGAGCGGTTCCTTCGAGAATGGCCTCGCGTACGGTCATCGCTTTGCCCGTCAGGTCTCGGCCTTCAGCGACTCCTCACGGTCGGCGAGCTTGAGCGCTTCGACGGCCTCATCGAGCTCGCCCTGCATCACGTGATCGAGCTTGTAGAGCGTGAGGTTGATACGATGGTCGGTGACGCGATTCTGCGGAAAGTTGTAGGTGCGGATGCGCTCCGAGCGGTCGCCCGAACCGATCTGGCTCTTCCGCGCGCTGTCCCGCTCCCGGCGCTTTCGCAGCTCCTCGGCCTCATAGAGGCGCGCCTTCAGGACCCGCAGGGCCTTTGCCTTGTTTTTGTGCTGTGACTTCTCGTCCTGACAGCTTACCACCGTCCCCGTGGGTATGTGGGTGATGCGCACCGCGGAGTCGGTCGTGTTGACGCTCTGTCCGCCGGGCCCCGAGGAGCGGAACACGTCGATACGCAGATCCTCGTGTGCGAGCTGAATATCGGTGTCCTCGGCCTCGGGCAGCACCGCAACGGTCACCGCCGAGGTATGGATGCGGCCCCCCGATTCGGTAGTCGGTACGCGCTGCACGCGGTGGACACCGCTCTCATACTTGAGGTTGCCGTAGACGTTTCGGCCGGCGACGCTGAAGACGATCTCCTTGAATCCGCCCACCTCGGTCGGGCTCTGATCCATCACCTCGATCTTCCACTTGTTCTTTTCCGCATAGCGGCTGTACATACGGTAGAGATCCGCCGCGAACAGGGACGCTTCGTCGCCGCCGGTGCCGGCGCGGATCTCCACGATGGTGTCCTTGCCGTCGAGCGGATCCTTCGGAGCGAGCAGGATCTTGAGCCTGTCGAGAAGCTCCTGCTCCTTCTCCTCGAGCTCCTCGTGCTCTTCCCGTGCCATGGCCTTCATCTCCGGATCCTGCTCCTGCTCGGCGAGATCGCGGGTCTCGGCAAGGGCCTGCCGGGTCGCCGCGTACTCGTTGTACGCGGCGACGAGCTCGGAGAGGTGGGAGTGCTCCTGCATGAGCTCCCTGTAGCGCTTCGGGTCCTTGTGGATATCGGGATCGGCGATGAGCTCCTGCAGCTCGTCATAGCGCTGCAGGAGCTGCTCGAGTTTTTCTTCCATTCGATTGTCTCCCGCTCCCCCACCTTCAATCGCGGCGCGTAAAGCCGAAAAGGCTCCCGCAGACACCGCCGGCGATGTGGGCGAACTGTGCGATGCTGTCTTCCCGCAACGCTCCCACGACCTCCCGTGCGAGGTAGAGAATCACCACGAGGATGAAGGTCAGGGGGATTTCTCCCGACCTGATATTGGTAAACGACACCAGAAGGATCATCATGAACACGATTCCACTGGCTCCGAGCAGGCCCGTCGGCATGAAGAACACGTTGATGAGTCCCGTCACCAGGGCGGTCACCGCCATCATGAGCAGCAGCGGGTTCGAGCCGTACTTCTCCTCGAGAATCGGGCCGAGCAGCAGCACAAAGGCGAAATTGCTTATCAGGTGGCTCCAGGTGGCGTGTCCGACGACATGGGTGAGCAGGCGAAGCCATTGGAGCGGATTGCCGAAATCCAGCTGCGCCCCGATCGAGAAGGCTTCGGAGACCAGGCGACCCCCGGTGAAGGGATCGAAGGCCAGCACGAGCGCGGCGAGCAGCGAGAATGTAAGTGTCACGGGGGCGTTGTAACGGATGCGCACGGATGCTCCTCGGTTGTGTCGACAAACATAGTAGGCCGGCCGCCGCGCGTCAAGCTGCACGGCCGGGGCGAGTGCGGCGCGGCGAACGCGTTGCGCCATGCTCGCCGATGGGCTATGCTGTTACCGTGCGGGGCATTACGCTTGCCGTCATCAGTGTGTTCCTTCTCGCCGGGTGCGTCACGCGCCCTCCGGGCGTGCTCGTAGACCGGGGCGGCGCGGACATCTCGTCGTTGAGCGCCGGTGATATGCAGCTATCATGGCGCTTCGGCGAAGAGCTCGTGTACTTCGAGCTCGGTGCTCCCACGAACGGCTGGCTCGGCATTGCGTTCGGGCCCGCCCCGGGCCTCGGCGCCGGCGCGCTGGGTGGCGCGAACGTCGTGGTCGGCTATGTTTCAGACGGCGAGGTGGTCGTCCGTGATGATTACGGCTGTGAGAGTTACGCTCACTGCGCCGACAGCAGCATCGGAGGTACCGACGATCTCACGGAAGTCTCCGGCGAGGAGGTTCCCGGGTGGACGGAGATCCGTTTCGCCATGCCCCGCGAGGCGGTCGATCCCTTCGATGTCGGGATGGAACCGGGCTCGGAGATGGAGATCGTACTCGGCCACGGAGTTCTCGATCGGCTGGAGGATAACCGGTTCGCTCGCTACAGGATCAGGATACGGTTCTGATGACCGACGATGATGCAACGAGACAGTGCTACCCGCCCGTCAATTCTGGTTGTCGATGACGATTTCGTGACCCTCGAGCGGTATCGCGCCGTCCTCGAAGCCCACGAGTTCACCGACTACATCCTCTGTGAGGACAGCCGCGAAGCCTACGGTCTGCTCGCGAATCGTCCGATCGGGCTTGTCCTGCTCGATCTCAACATGCCCTACGTGCGCGGCGAGGACCTCCTCGAGGAGATAGCCGCCCGATACCCGGACGTTCCCGTCATCGTGCTCACCGGCGCTGATGATGTGGAAACGGCGGTGAGCTGCATGAAGATCGGTGCCTTCGACTATATGACGAAGCCGGTGGACCCGAACCGCCTCGTCAACGCGATCACCCACGCCCTGCGCATCCGCGACCTGCAGCGCGAGGTACAGCTCCTCTCGGCGAACGAGGCGGAGACGCGCATCGAGCACCCCGAGGCATTCGAGCACATCATCACTGCAAGCCCGTCGATGCGAAAGCTCTTCAGCTACGCCGAGGCCGTTGCCATGAGCCCGAAGGCCGTGCTCATCACCGGCGAGAGCGGCACCGGCAAGGAGCTCATGGCGCAGGCACTGCACCGGCTCAGCGGCAGGACGGGCAGCTTCGTGCCCGTGAACGTCTCCGGGCTCGACGACGCCATGTTCTCCGACACCCTCTTCGGCCACGTGAGGGGAGCCTTCACCGGCGCGGAGTCGGAACGCCCCGGGCTCATAGAACGGGCGGCCGACGGCACGCTGTTTCTCGATGAGATCGGCGACCTCGAGCAGGGCGCGCAGATAAAGCTGCTGCGCCTCCTGCAGGAGCAGGAGTACTATCCGCTCGGAGCCGACCGACCGCGACGGTCCCGCGCCCGTATCCTCGCCGCCACCAACGCCGATCTCGCCCGCCGGCAGCAGGCCGGTGAGTTCAGAAACGATCTCTACTACCGGCTTATCGGGCATCGCATCGACATCCCTCCCCTGCGCACACGCCCCGAGGATCTGACCGTGTTGTTCAACCACTTTCTCGAGGAATCGGCGGTCGCGCTGGGGCGCACCGTGCCCCGCGTACCGAAGGGACTCTTCGCCCTGCTGTCGAGCTACCATTTTCCGGGAAACGCGCGCGAGCTGCAGGCGATGATCTACGACGCGGTCAGCAGAAGCGAGGCCGGCACGCTGGGTATGCGTTACTTCAGTGAGTACATCGACCGTCAGCCGGGCACCGCCGGCACGGGATCCGGAGGCCGGAGCGCGCAGAGCGCCCCGGTTATCTCCTACAGCGGCCGGTTTCCCACCCTCCGCGAGGTGGAAGACTATCTGATAAGCGAGGCGCTCGAGCGCGCGGAGGGAAACCAGACGATTGCCGCCCGGATGCTCGGTGTCGCGCAGTCCACCCTCAGTCGACGGCAGAGCAAGTAGGGGCGGCGGTGCGCCGCCCCGGCGCCGGACCTCCGCCGCCGCCCGAGCAGCCGTTTTCTATGCGTTTTGCATTGCCGCACGACGCATCGCATGCCGGGTGTAAGTGATTGTCTCACAGCGTGTTACCGCCCCGCACGACGCCGGTTATGCAATATGCATAATCACGCCCAACGACGGCTTCGGGCCGAAGACGCGTAAGTACTTCAAAAGAAAAGAGATACATTGCGTGCATATCGGCACGGACCTGGCACGCCGCTTGCAAATTTACACATGCGGAAGGCCGACAAACGCATATGTAAGAACCTATGTAAAAACGAAAGTAAAAACGGTATCCGTCGTCCTCTCTTCCCCGGGGTTCCGTGCATGCGGAGCCCCTCGTTTTTGGTAGCCGTTTCCGCGGTTGAAACGCGCCCCGCGCTCAAGTATAACGAAGCGACATGCTGTCGTTCGTGTTGCGTCGGGCCGGACGCTTGCTCCTGACCGTTCTGCTCATCTCGACCCTGGTGTTCTTCCTGATCCGCGTACTTCCCGGTGATCCGGCCGAGGTCGTTGCGGGTTTCGAGGCGAGCGATGCCGAGCTCGCCGAAATCCGTCACCGGCTCGGCACCGATGAGCCGGTGCTTGCGCAGTACGTCGGCTGGCTTGCCGATCTGGCCCGGCTGGACTTCGGTCGGTCCTTCTTCTCCGACGAACCGGTGCGCCGGCTCATCCTCTCGCGACTTCCGGTGACGCTGCTGCTTGCGGGGCTCGCCTTCGTGTTTGCGCTGGCGGTCGCGGTGCCGCTCGGTGTGATCTCGGCGGTGCGCCGCGGTACGATGGTCGACTACGTGGGAATCGTCTACTCTCAGCTGGGGATGGCGGTACCGGGTTTCTGGCTCGGGATCCTCCTTCTGCTCGTGTTCTCGGTGAAGCTCGGCCTCATGCCGCTCTTCGGCGCGGAGAGCTTTGCCCATTTCGTGCTCCCTGCGCTCGCCCTGGGTGTCGGGCGCTCCGCCGTGCTTGTGCGGATCGTTCGCAACTCCACCATACAGGAGCTCGACCGCGAGTACGTACTTACCGCCGAGTCCAAGGGGCTCGCCGAGCGTACCATCCACTACCGGCATCTGCTGCGCAACGCCCTGCTTCCGGTCATCACCATTGCCGGCATACAGCTCGGATACCTGCTCGGCGGCACCATCATTATCGAGCAGGTGTTTTCGCTGCCGGGGCTCGGAAGGCTCTTCCTCTCGGGCATCTACGACCGGGACTTCCCCGTGATACAGGCCTCGGTTGTGTTCCTCGCCGTCGTATTCTCGCTGATCAACTTTGCGGCGGATGTGCTCTACAGCGTGGCGAATCCGCGGATCAGGGTGGGCTGAGATGGTCGAAGCGGAGACCGCGCTGCTGCGCATCGAAAACCTCTCGGTAAGCTTCGGGCGGGGAGCACACCGCCTGCGCGCGGTGCGATCGCTCAGCCTCGACGTGCGAAACCGCGAGATCCACGCCCTCGTCGGCGAATCGGGCGCCGGAAAAAGCGTGACCGCACGGGCCATCCCGGGTCTGCTGCCCGCGACCGCGTCGCTGGAGACCGGCCGGATCCACTACCGGGACACCGAACTGACCGCCCTCGATCGCGACGGGCTGCGCGCCGTTCGCGGTGCGCAGATCGGCATGGTGTTCCAGGACCCCGGCCGCCATCTCAACCCGTCGCTTCCGGTGGGTCGGCAGGTGTCCGAGGCGCTCGAGGAGCATTTCGGCCTCTCCCGGGGGGGCGCCCGTGCCCGGGCGCTTCGGCTCGTGAAGCTTGTCGAGCTCTCCGACGCGCGCCGCGTGCTCCGCAGCTACCCGCACGAGCTCTCCGGCGGCATGAAGCAGCGGGCGCTCATCGCCATGGCCATCTCCTGCGGACCGGGGCTGCTCATCGCCGACGAGCCCACCACCGCGCTCGACGCCACGGTGCAGGGGCAGATCCTGCGGCTTCTCAAGCGGCTTCGAACCCGGCTCGACATGGGCATCCTGTTCGTTTCCCATGATTTCGGGGTGGTGCAGGCGGTGGCGGACCGCGTGTCGGTCATCTACGCCGGCGGTATCGTGGAGTCGGCTCCCGCGGAAGCCCTCTTCGAGCGCCCCCGTCACCCCTATACCGACCTCCTCATAAGCGCCATCCCGGAAGCCGACAAGCGCGGCGGGAGGCTGCGCGCGGTTCCCGGCCGTGCTCCCGATCCGCGGGCCCTCCCCTCCGGATGCCCGTTCCATCCGCGCTGTCCGCTTGCACGAGAGGTGTGCACCCATGTGGCGCCCCCGCTTGTGGAGCACGTCCCCGGCCACTTTTCCGCCTGTCACTTCGCCGCGGAACTTTCGGGAGGGGCGGATGGCTGACTGCATCACGGCCACGGACCTGTGGAAGACCCATGTGCGTCGGGGGGTGTTCGGGCGCACGCGGGTGACGGCGCTCAAGGGGGTCTCGGTTTCGGTAGCGGCGGGAAAGACGCTCGGTATCGTCGGCGAGTCCGGAGCGGGGAAGAGCACGCTTGCGCGGGCTCTGCTGTACCTCGACCCACCGGATACCGGGACCGTCACCGTCGGGGGTGTGAACCTCGGACGCATATCGAGACGCGAGCTGAGGCTGATGCGGCCGCGCCTCGGCATTGTCTTTCAGGACCCCAACTCGTCGCTGAACCCCCGGCTGACGGTAGGGACAAGCATCGAGGAGGCTTTGCTTCCCCGGCTGCGCCGACGGGCCGCCCGGAGGGAGCGAGTCGGTGAGCTGCTGAGCCATGTAGGCCTTGCCCCCGGCGATCAGGATCGATTGCCGCATGAGTTCTCCGGTGGTCAGCGCCAGCGCATCGGTATCGCCCGGGCGCTCGCCGCCGGGCCGGAGCTGCTCGTTCTCGACGAGCCGGTATCGAGCCTCGACGTCTCCATCCAGGCGCAGATTCTCAACCTCCTTCTGGACCTCAAGGACGAGCTCGACCTCACGTATCTGTTCATCTCCCATGATCTCAACGTCGTCGCCTTCCTCAGCGACGAGATCGCGGTGATGAACGACGGGCGCATCGTCGAGCAGGGGCCCACCGAACGGTTGCTCCATGCCCCCTCCGACCCCTACACGAAGCAGCTCTTCGAGGATACGCCGGTTTTCCACGACCGGCGCCTGCGCTACAATGGGGATCGAAGGAGCGAACGATGACACATGACACGCGCACCGGCGTGATCCGCTGCGCGCTCTTCGGCGTGTTCGTATCGGCGGCGCTTTCACCGGTGTTCCCCGCCGGCGGAGCCGAGTCCGGCGCCGACGCGCAGGTGGTGGAGGTTGCCGTCGCCGGGGAGCCCGATACCCTCGATCCGCACGCGACGTCCGGCACGCTGACCTTCCAGGTGCTGAGAAACGTCTACGACACGCTCGTGGTACCGAACCGGGACGGCAGGATCGAGCCCGGCCTCGCTACCTCGTGGGAAACCGGCGAGGACGAGTTGACGTGGACCTTCACCCTGCGGCAGGGCGTTGAGTTTCACGACGGCTCGGAGCTCACCTCCGCGGACGTGAAGGCCACCTTCGAGCGCATCCTCGCCGATGACTCCGGTTCCCCCTGGAAAGCGGAGTTCTCCTCCATCTCCCGCATCACCACGCCGGATGCGTCCACCGTGGTCTTCGAGCTCGACCGCCCCCACGCGCCGCTGCTCGCCTCCCTCGCATCGGGCTGGGGCGCGATCCTGCCGGCGGAGCTGATCGAGGCGGGGCACGACTTCGGCAACGAGCCGGTCGGAACCGGGCCATTCCGCGTGGGCGACTGGGTCCGTGACAATCGCATCGAGCTCGAACGCCACGACGCCTACTGGATGGAGGGGGTTCCCCGGGTCGATCGGGTCGACTTCAACATCGTCACCGAGCCCTCGGTGCAGGTGCAGGGCCTCATAAGCGGTGACCTCCACATCATCGACACCGTCCTGCCGGGCGATGTCGAAACGATCCGCGAGACGCCCGGCACGGAGCTCTACCGCCAGCTCACCGCCCTGGTCCTGGTGATGGCGATGAACACCGACCGCGAACCACTTGATCAGCTCGCCGTGCGGCAGGCCGTCAATCACGCGATCGACAAAGAAGCGGTGCTCGATGTCGCATACACCGGCGGCGAGGTCGTGGGCACCTTCATGGATTCGCAGAGTCCGTACTACGTCGAGTTCTCCGACATGTACCCCTACGATCCGGACAGGGCTCGAGAGCTGCTCGAGGAGGCGAACATCGGCGACGAGGTCACCCTCGATCTGGTGGTGCCGCAGAACTACGAGTTCCACGTCCGGGCGGCGGAGATGTACAACGCGATGCTGGCGGAGGTCGGCCTCGACACCGACCTCCGGCTCGTGGACTGGTCGACATGGATCAGCGACGTCTATCGCAACCGCCGCTATGACCTCACCGTGGTCGGGCACACCGGTAAGCTCGATCCGCACGGCCGCCTCACCGAGGAGTTCGGTTATACCAATTGGGAGAACGCGCGGGCGGAGGAGCTCATAGAGCAGGCGCGGCGTGAGAGTGACTTCGATACCCGGCGGCGCCTCTACGGTGAGGTGCTGGAAATCATGGCGCGGGAGGTGCCCTTTGTGTACCTCGGATCGCCCTATCTCTACGTGGGCCTTCGCGAGGAGGTCGAGGGGTTCGAGATGGACCCGGCACTCGACACCTACGATTTTCGGCACCTGAGGCTCGAGTAGCGCCCGTGTCCCGAGCCGCGTCCCCCGTCACCACGATCCTGCTCTACGCATCGGTGGGCTTCGTGGCCCTGCTCGTGGTGTCGGCCGTCGCGGCGCCGGTCATCGCGCCGTTCAATCCGGTGGCCCAGGACCTGAGCGCCCGCTTCGTGGGGCCGGGGGAGGGCGGTCATCCCCTCGGCACCGACGACTTCGGTCGCGACGTTGCGAGCCGGCTCATCTACGGCTCGCGCTCCACCCTCGTCGTCGGATTCACCTCGGTGGGCATCGCCCTCGTGCTCGGGCTGGTGATCGGGCTTGCTTCAGGGCTGTCGGAGGGCATGCTCGACAGCGCTCTCATGCTTCTCATGGACGCAATCCTCTCCTTCCCCACCGTCCTCCTCGCCATCACGGTGGTCAGCGTGTTCGGGTACGGGATC
This sequence comes from uncultured Spirochaetaceae bacterium, assembly GCA_964635245.1. Lineage (GTDB taxonomy): Bacteria > Spirochaetota > Spirochaetia > DSM-27196 > PWMO01 > JAAAOH01. The sequence continues at coordinate 14,539 of CAZWNS010000012.1, read as the reverse complement.
ATGCAGGTGATGATGGCCGTAGGGGTGATCTTCACCCCCGTGTTCGCCCGCCTCGTGCGAGCGGAGACCCTCGCCGTCAAGGCGGAGGAGTACGTCGAGGCCTCCCGGGCCCTCGGCAGTCCTCTGCGGCGCACCATCTCGATGCACATCCTGCCCAACGTGCTGCCCAAAATCATCGTGCAGGCCTCCATCACCTTCGCCCTGGCGATCGTGATCGAGGCCTCACTGTCATTCCTGGGCCTCGGCACACAGCCCCCCAACCCCAGCTGGGGGCTCATGCTCAAGGAGGCGCGGAACTATCTCCTGCGCGCACCCTGGCTCGCGCTGTATCCGGGGATCGCGGTTGCGCTGACGGTGCTGAGCCTCAACATCATCGCCGATGCGCTTTCGGAGCGTTTCTCGGCGACCTCGCGAGCGAAGCAGCGTACCTACTTCCGTCCCTGATAGGCTGTACGGAGCTCATCGACGATTTCGACCAGCGGGAACGGCGAGGCGCATATCCGGGAACAGGGGAGCAGGCGCTCGTCGGAGAGATTGTGGTTTCCCACCACCGCTTCCACCGACGGCTCGGAGACGTGGGCCTCGGCGTCGAACAGGGGCACGCGCGCCGCCCAGCCGGCCTCGACGGCGGTGAGGACGCGTGCGGCCCGGCTGACCGCACCCTCGTAGAGATCGTAGAGTGAATCGGTGCGGCGCTCGTTCTCATCGCACGGGTGGCGCCACTCGGCGTGGGAGGCGTTCGCGAAGTCGTAGCCCGCCGGCAGGTGCGGCGGATGGAGGAGGGCGATCAGAGCCCGTTCGTGGCGCTCGGTGTCGGCGTGGGCGACCGCCCGACGCATCGCGGCCTCGTCGACCATATTGGTGTAGCCGTAGAACCCCATGGAATCGAGGTAGGCGTTCTGCAGGCGTTTCGGCAGATCCTCGTCGCCGTCGGCCCGATCGAAGGCCGCGAGAAAGCCCGCCGTCATCATGGCCTCGATTTCGCCCGGGAGATTCGGCCCGCAGTCGACGAGGGCCCGGAAATCGATCTCGCGGGGCTCGGTATCGCGGTACCGTCGGAGCAGCAGGACGTCGACGATGCGCTCGAAGAAGGCGTGGGCGCGGGGAAACACGCGGGTATCCGGGAGATCGCTGAAGTAGTTGATGAAGGGATGCAGCTGCCTGTCGAGGACGGCGTGGGCGGCATAGCCGAGCACGAACAGGCCCGCCTCCGAGCGTAGCGGCACCCCGCGCCCGGCGGCCCACCGGATCATCCCCGCGACGGCACGCCCGTAGTTCTTTCGGTGGGACAGCGATCCGTAGAGCAGACCCGAGGGCTTGCGCCGGCGATTGTGATAGAGCTGATCGGGTCCCTGCGCCCCGAGGATGAGAAAGCTTCGAAGTCGCTCCGCGGGAGCCGCGAGGTCCGGGAAGGCCCGCGCGACGCTGTCCTCGCTGTGGAGCAGGTGGGCGAAATGCGACGGCATATCCGCAAACAGTAGCAGCAACCGCAAAGCATCGGCAAGTCCACGCGGACGGCTTCCACGGCACCCCGGGCATTTACGAGCAGTCGGGATGTCGCTACACTTGGCGGCATGAAGCCTCAGAGAATCCTCGTAGTCAATTGCGGCAGCTCGTCGCTGAAGTACGAAGTGTATGAGATGCCCTCGCGCAGCAGTCTCGGCAAAGGCTCGGTAGAGCGCATCGGTGAGAAGAAGGGTCGCCTCGAGCAGACCTCACAGAACGGCCGTATCGTCAACGAACGGGAAATCCCCGACCACCAGGCGGCGGTCAAGCTTATGGGCGACGCCCTCGTCAACGATCCCCAGGGTGTCGTCGGGGCGCTGGATGAGCTCGCGGGTGTCGGTCACCGAGTGGTGCACGGCGGCGAGAAGTACGCCGAATCCGTCATCATAGACGACGACGTGATTGCCGCCATCGAAGAGAACATCGAGCTCGCGCCCCTGCACAATCCGGTGAACCTCACCGGCATTCACAACGTGCGGGAGCTGCTCCCCGCCGTTCCCCAGGTTGCGGTATTCGATACCGCCTTCCACCAGAGCCTCACCCCCGCCGCCTTTCTCTACGGGCTTCCCAGGGAGCTCTACGACCGGTACAAGATCCGCCGCTACGGCTTCCACGGTACGAGCCACCGCTTCGTCGCCGCGGAGGCGATGAAGTTTGCCAAGCGCTCGTTCGAAAACACCAACGTGATCTCCTGTCACCTCGGAAACGGCGCCTCGATAACGGCCATAAATAACGGCCGATCGATCGACACCTCGATGGGGTTCACGCCGCTCGAGGGCCTGGTCATGGGCACGAGAAGCGGGGACATCGATCCGGCCATCGTGTTCTATCTCATGGAGCGGGGGTATACCGCCTCACAGCTCAACGAGATGCTCAACAAGCAGAGCGGGCTTCTCGGACTGTCGGGTATCTCCAACGATCTGCGCGACCTCGAGGAGGCGGCCGAACGCGGCAACCGCAATGCCCAGGACGCCCTCGACGTGTACGCCTACCGGATCCGCAAGTACATCGGCGGCTACTCGGCCAACATGGTCAAGACCGATCTTCTGATATTCACCGGCGGCATCGGGCAGTACGGCACGCGTATGCGTGAGCGCATCTGCAACCGCCTGGAGAACATCGGAATCGTCATGGACTACCGGAAGAACCTCGAGAACGGCCCCCGAAAGGGCGTCATTTCCATGGATTATTCGCCGGTGACGATCCTCGTGATTCCCACGAACGAGGAGCTGCAGATCGCCGTCGACACCCATGAGCTGGTCAAACCCCCGGAGTAGGCGTGCCGCGTGTATTGACGGGTGACGATTTCGTCGTCGGCGTCCGTTGTCTCAGGCAGCTGTGGTACCGGCTCAACGGTCCGGCCCCGGCGGGAGGCGAGGCGGCGGGAGGCCGGGCCGCGGGAGGCGAGGCGGCCGTCGTGCTCCATCGGGCCTACCGGGACGAGCAGTACA
>CAZWNS010000012.1:0-11482 GCA_964635245.1 uncultured Spirochaetaceae bacterium | reverse complement strand
GCGGGAGGCGAGGCGGCCGTCGTGCTCCATCGGGCCTACCGGGACGAGCAGTACAGGCGCCTTCGTGCGGTGGCCGGCAGCCCCGAGGCGGCGGAGGTGCGGGCCTATGAGCTCACCCCCCGGTGGCGGGTCTCCGCGCGGGTGGACGAGATCGAGTCCTCCGATGCGGGCCGGAACCTGGTCATGCTGCGCCCGGCGACGTCGGTGAAGGATGCCTTCATTTGGGAGGCCGCCTTCGCCGATCACGTGTTCTCCCGCGCCGGCGCCGGCGGGGAGGCGGTTACGCTGCGCTACCTGAGAAAGGCCTACCGCCGCACACCCGCGGACGGCTACGACGGGCTTCTCATCGATGCCGACGTGACGCGGCGCGCGCGCGGCAGGAGCACGAGCGTGCCGTCACGGATCGACCGGATGACGGAGGTCCTCGCCCTGCCGCAGGACGAGCTGCTCGCGCGCGTGGAACCCTGCGGGAGTCGCGGCTGTCCGGTGTGCGCGGCGGAGAAAAGCACGGTCGAGCGCCTCCGCGAGGTTCAGCCGGGCGGCGAGCTGTCGCCCGTGCAGAGGATGCAGCTTGCGGTCCACGAGAGCGGCGAGCGACACACCGACCGCGCCGCGATCGCGGCCTTCCTCGGGGAGCTCGAGTATCCCGTCTCGTTCCTCGACTTCGAGGCCTACAGCGAGGCCGTGCCGACCCTCGCCGGAACCGCCCCCTGGGAACACGTCCCGGTGATCTACTCGCTCCACAGGGTCGCGTACCCGGGGGCGCCGCCGGTTCATCATGTGGAGGCCGCCCCTCCGGACGCGGACGGGCGCGCCGGTCTGTATCGCGACCTCGTCTCCCGACTCGGCGAGCGCGGAAGCATTGTTGTGTACGGAAAGGGGTTCGAGCGGCGGATGCTCGAGCGGCTCGCCGCCGGTGCCTACGGTGCCGCCGGTGCCGACCGTGCCTACGGTGCCGCCGGCGGGGCTGCGCCCGACGCGGAGCCCCCGGCGGGCGCGGCGCTCGCCGGGATCCTTCCACGCCTCGTCGATATTTCGCGGATTTTTGCGCGTGGCGAGTACTACGATCCGCGGCAGGAGGGAAGCGCGTCGCTCAAGGCGGTCTATCGGGCCATGATCGGCGGTGAATACGGAGATCTCGAAGTCGCCGACGGGCGTGATGCGAACGCGCTGTACTACTTTCTCAGACACGGCCCTCCGCCCGGTCTGGAGCTCGACGGCGAGGCAGTGCTCGATGACCTGAGGCGCTACTGCTCGCTCGACACCGAGGCGCTTGTGCACATTGTCGAGAAGCTCAGGGAGGTGGTGTAGGCACCGGCCATTGTGGAAGGCGGCAGCCCGGTCTCCCGGGCCGCCGTCGTACGCGGGCTATCTCCGAGTTACGGTGAAGTTATCGAAGCTTGCCGCGAGTCTGTTCGTGCGGAGACTCACGTAGTCTCCATCGAGGGAGTCGGGATCGACACTGAAGTAGAATCGAATCGGAGCCGTGGGGTCTTTCACCCCTATCTCGCCGGTACGCGTGTCTACGCGAATGCTGACGGGGATGTCCCGCCGCAGATACGGCTGCAGGTCCGAGACGGCGAAGCGCCGATCCGCGATCTCTTCGAGCGCGCGCACGAGATCGATGCTTGCCCGCGAGTCGCCGAAGAGTCGACGCATCTCGCTGCTTCTCATCAGATCCATCGTAACGTGGTCCGTGCTCTCATAGACCTGCGCGCGAAAACCGTAGTGCACGGGGTCGTCGCGCCGCGTTTCGGGCATCGTGTCGAGATTCAGCCACAGCAAATAGCTCTCGTCGTTGCCCCACGACTTCCCGCGGAGCGGCGGATCAGTGACCCCGAGATGGACGCCGAAGCCCGCGTGGTAACGGCCGGATTCGTAATCGGCCGTACTGCGGTAGCCGCCGTCGACGTAGCGTATCGTAAAATCGATCTGGTAGACCCCCTCCTGGGGGACCTCCCGGTCGATACGGGCCATCCCGGCTGCGGTGCTTTCCTGTACCAGTCGTCCGCTCTCAACGCTCCAATCGCCGTACCCGGGTACCCACGCTCCCATGCGCGAGAAGCTGTCGTCGACGACTGTTGTCTGGGCGAACAGTACGAACGGTAGGCACAGTAGTGCTACCACAAATACGAGTTTTCGCATGTCTCCTCCTCCTGTTCGGGCTATAACCAACGTGTGCACCCGAAAGAGATGCACATCCCACCATCATCCATCTTAGACCTACTTCCGGGCACACGCAACTTAGTTTTCTGTTAGGAAGAGTGCTCCATCTCGAGTGTCAGCGTCGGCCTGTCACAGATCTCCGGCGGTCCGAAATACTGTATCGCGCCCGGGAAGCGATATGAGGTCTTGATTTCCCACTCGGCCCGGTGCGCGGCGAAGGTTCGAAAGGGTTTGCCGGACAGCTCGACGAGCGCCTTCTTGATCACCGGTTTGAGCTCGCCGGCTCGCTGCTCGAGGTTCATGAACATCGTCAACGGTACACCGGCCGGCTCCCATTCTTCGGTAGGCCGTGCGAGATTCCGCACCGATGTGACATAGCCGGTGAGCCCGTTCGCGATAAGAGCGCAGGCGGTGTAGCCGAGGGTGTAGCAGTAATCCGCGTCGAAGTTGGAGGGGAAGGCGCAGCGGCCCTCGTAGCCGAAGAAGTGGCGCATCGCGCTGAACGTACCACTGAACCGCCCGGTGGCCTTCATCTCGTTGAGGCGGGAGTCGACCATCTCGATCAAGAGTTTCTCCGTCTCGATGCGGGACACCTGAACGTTTCCGTGTGGGTCGCGGTCCATGAGCAGCTGGCGCTGGATTTCGGTGGGGAGCGAGGAAAACACATGAGAGGCGTCACGGGAAAGCTTTCTGTTGACCCACTCCGACTGGTCCTCATAGGTGTGCAGCGTCTGGAAGTAGGCCGCGTCGTGGGCAAGGATGCGGTTGAGCTCCGAGATCATGCCCTTCATCTCCGGAATGAACTCGATGAGCCCTTCCGGCACGAGAAAGACGCCGAAGTTCTCTCCGTTCCTGGAGCGCGTGACGACCTGCTCGACGATACGGTCGACGAGATCATCGAGCGTCTGCTGTTTTTCGGCGACCTCTTCGGAGATGATGCAGCCGTTCGGGTGAGTCTGCAGCGCGCACTCGAGGGCGATGTGGGAGGCCGAGCGTCCCATGAGCTTGATGAAGTGCCAGTATTTCTTTGCGGAGCCGGCGTCGCGGGCAATGTTTCCGATGAGCTCGGCGTAGGTCTTGGTGGCGGTATCGAATCCGAACGAGGTCTCGATGTACTCGTTCTTCAGGTCGCGGTCGATTGTCTTGGGAACGCCGATCACGCGCACGTCGGCATCCCGGGAGCGAAAATACTCGGCGAGCAGCGCGGCGTTGGTATTCGAGTCGTCGCCGCCGATTATCACGATCGCATCGAGCTCGTGCTTCGTGCATACCGCAAGGGCGGTGTCGAATTGTTCCTCCGTCTCGATCTTCGTGCGGCCGGACCCGATCATGTCGAAGCCGCCCGTGTTGCGGTACGCGTCAACGAACCCGGGGGTAAGCTCGATCACTCGATCCTCGAGAATGCCGCTGGGACCGCCGAGGAAGCCATAGAGCCGGGATTCCGGATTTGCACTCTTGAGCGCGTCGAGGAGGCCCACGATGACGTTATGACCGCCCGGCGCCTGTCCTCCGGAGAGGACCACGCCGACGTCGAGGGGCTTGATGTCCTGCGCCGTATCGGCCGTGGTGAACCGCGCGATCGGGGCGCCGTAGGTCAAAGGGAATGCCTGTTTCAACCCGCTCTGGTCGCTCGCGGCCTCGGTCGGCTCTCCGAGCTCCACGGTTATGTTGGTGAGCGCGTCCTTGAGTACAGGCGGAACCTTCGGTTCGTAATTGTAGCGTGCGTTTTGAAGTGGGGACCGTTCCATAGATCTGCTCCTTGAGCGGATGGTAAAGATGCGCGGCCCGTTTTTCAATCGGTTGCGCCGGCCGTGCGACTGTCCGTGATCCTGCAGACCCCGGTCTCGCGCACCGAAAGCTCGGTCACCGCGGCAGGGCCGAAGACGGCTGCCATGGATTCGCGATATTCCGCCGCGCGGGCGAGCGGAACGTAGGTCTGTATGGTACCCGCGAACCCGCCGCCGTGGACGCGGGTCGCCCCTTCGAGGCGGGGCGGGTGGGCGAAGCGGTCCGGCCGCTCGAGAAACTCTTCGCTCAGCGCGAGGGCGACGGCGATTCCCTGTCGCCGCGGGCCGGCCGGAGAATAGCAGTTCTGCAGAAACCGCCAGGACGAGCGTCCCGATTCGCCGACCTCGGCAAGGAATCCCTCGATATCGCCGTCGCCGAGCATGCGGCTCTGACGGAGCACCCGCTCGTTCTCGCGGAAGAAGTGCAGCGCCCGCAGTACCGCGCGGTCGCCCGCCTCCGCGCGAAGCTCGGGAATGCGCCGGCGGAACTCCCCGTAGTCCACCTCCCGAAGCCGGTCGGCACCGAGGGGGCGCGCGACGGCGGCCATCTCCGCTACGATCGCCGCGTAGTCGTCGGTAAGGTCGGCATGATCCTCGCCGGAATCCACGGCGAACAGCTGGTAGCCGTGATCGTGAAAGTTTACCGGGATCCGTTCCACGAGCGGCTCGTCCTCCTTCCGGAAGTCAATGGCAATTACGCCGCCGGTGGCACAGGCGATCTGATCCATCAGTCCGGACGGCTTGCCGAAGTAGCGGTTCTCCGCATGGCGACCGGCGAGGGCGAGCTCGACGGCGGGAAGACGGCCGCCGTTGTACAGGACGGAAAAGATCTCGGCGATGAGCACTTCGAAGGCCGCCGACGAGCTCAAACCTGATCCCGACCCGACTCGGCTCGTAACCACCGCGCTGAAGCCGCCCGCGACGTATCCGGCCGTGTGGAGGTATGCCGCCACGCCGCGAATGAGGGCCTGCGGCCTGCCGTGTTCGCGCTCGTCGGGTTCGAGGACGCCGAGGTCAACCCGGATGAGCCCCTCGTAGCCCTCGGATACCACCTCGACCAGATCGTCGTCGCGGGCACACACCGCGGCCACGGTGTCCAGCGACACGCTTGCCGCAAGCACCCGCCCCGCGTTGTGATCGGTGTGGTTGCCGCCGAGCTCCGTGCGGCCGGGAGCCGAAAACAGGTGAATGGGCCCGCCGTCGAAGTGCCGGCCGAGCTCCCCGGCGAGCGCGGCGAGCCTGGGTCTCTCCTCGGGGTAGGTAGCGGGATAGACGGCCTCGAGGTCGCGATCGACCCGACCCTCCCGGATCGCCTCGGCGAACTGTGATGTCCTGCTCATGACGACCCAAGACTATCACAGGGTTCCGCCGGGGAAAAGCTGCGGGAGTTCGTTGACGGCGGTGTCGGCGGCCGCTACACTGTCGCCCATGGCGATCCTCCGGATGGTCAACTCGATCCGGCCCTATGACTGGGGCTCGGCCACCGAAATTCCCCGGTTAACCGGCATCGAGAATCCCAACGCTGAACCGATGGCCGAGCTGTGGATGGGCGCCCACCCCGGCGCGCCGTCCGGCGTGCGCCTCGACGGGGACTCGGAGTCCCTTCCCGTGTACCTGTCGCGCGACGTCGAGGGGGTCCTGGGCCCGGAGGTCGCCCGACGCTTCGGTGGTCGCCTGCCGTTTCTGCTGAAGATCCTGGCCGCGGACCGGCCGCTGTCCATCCAGGCTCACCCCGACCTCGAGCAGGCACGCGCGGGTTTCGCGCGGGAAGAGGAGGCCGGTATCCCGCGCGACGCGTTCGAGCGATCCTACCGCGACGACAACCACAAACCCGAGCTCATCCGCGCGCTCACGCGGTTTTCCGCGCTGCGCGGGTTTCGGCCCTTCGCGGCGATCGCCGAGGAGTTCTCCGGCCCGGAGTTCTCCGGCCGCGGGCCAGCGGGCCGGACGTCCGCGGCCGCCGGGGGGGACGGGATGGCCGCGCTGGCCGCCGCGGTTTCCGAGCTTCGGGCGTCGCCCGGCGAGCCGTCACTTCGCCGCTTCTTTTCCGCGCTCATGAGCACCGAGGCGGCGACGCTCGCCGAAGCCGCGATGCTGCGCGCGCGCAACGCCCGAACACGCGCAGGCGGGGCGCGCGGCGGGGGCGCGCGCCCGCACGAGAGGTCGCGGTACGAGTGGGTCGAGCGTCTCGGCGATGAGTACGGCGCAGACCGCGGCGTTGCCGCGCCCCTCTACCTCAACTGCCTCGAGCTCGCCCCCGGGGAGGCGATGTTCCTGCCCGCAGGAACCCTCCACGCCTATCTCGAGGGCTCGGGTATCGAGATCATGGCGAACTCCGACAACGTGCTCCGAGGCGGCCTCACGAGAAAGCATGTCGACGTGCCGGAGTTGATACGAACACTTGTCTTCGCCCCCGACGACCCCGAGATCGTCCGCGCGGACCCTGATGCTCCGCCGGGACAATGGTACCGCTATGCCACGCCTGCATCGGAGTTCGCTCTCGAGGAGACGCGGGTGGACGGCACCGCCGAGCGCCCGCGTCCCGCCGCAACGCCGGAGGTGGTGCTTGCGCTCGAGGGCGCGGTGCGGCTCGAGGACGAGGCGGGCGACGGCGTCGAGCTCTCGCGCGGGGAGTCGGCGTTCGTTACCGCCGATACCGGGGACTACACGCTGCGGGGGACGGCCCGCGTGTTCGTTGCCACCGTCCCGCTCGAGGCTGACTCGCCGTCGGGGGCGGAGACGGCCCCGGGGGCTGGACGATGACGATCTGGGTGGATGCGGACTCCTGTCCGAAACCGGTTCGTGATATCATCGTTCGCGCCTCACACCGCCGCGGCGTCCCCGCGCGTTTCGTGTCGCGGCAGCACGCGGGGGTGCGCAGCGCGGGCGAGGTGGAGAGTATCGTCACCGAGGAGGACGCCGACGAGGTCATTGTCTCCGGCGCGGAGGAGGGTGATATCGCGATTACCCGCGACATCCCCCTTGCGGCGCGTCTCGTGGAGCGCTCGGTGGTCGTGCTCAACACCCGCGGCGATGTCTACACGCGGGAGAATGTCCGCGAGCGGCTCTCAGAGCGTGATTTCATGTACGAGCTCCGAAGCGCGGCCTCGTTTACCGAGCCCGGCAAACGCTACGGAGCACGCGAGGTGACCGCGTTCGCGAACTCCTTCGACCGGGAGCTGGAAAAGCGCTTGAAACAGGCAGGGTATCGCTATTAAATTACCGGCAGTAGCAAAGGTGAGAAATTCAATCAGCATGAGGTGTCGTACATGAGGACGACTCAAGTAACCGACGGTGTGTTCCGTCTCTCAGCAAACGTCGACAACATTCTGTTCGAGGGCATGTGGCCCATTCCGAACGGCATCGCAATGAACTCCTACGTCGTCAAGGGCGAGAAAGCGGCGATCATCGACGGCGTGTGTACCTGGGAAGGGGTGCCCGAGGAGCTCTTCGAGCAGCTCGATCAGATGAAGGTCAGGCTCGAGGACATCGATTACGTGATCATCAATCACATGGAGCCGGATCACTCCGGCTGGCTCGAGCCCTTCTCAAAGCTGCGCGGTGACGACAACTTCGAGATTCTCTGCACGCAGCGCGCGGTACCGCTCCTCGAGAGCTTCTACGGGATCACCACGAATATCCGCCCCGTGAAGTCGGGGGACACGCTCGACCTCGGCGACGGCAGGGTGCTTGCTTTCGAGGAGATTCCGAACGTTCACTGGCCCGAAACGATGGCGACCTACGACACGAAGACCAGGACTCTCTTTCCATGTGATGCGTTCGGCTCCTTCGGCGCCGTCTCCGATGACGCTCCCTACGACGACCAGCTCGATCAGAGCCAGATCGACTTCTTCGAGCGGGAGGCCTCACGCTATTTTGCCGATATCGTAGCCGCCTTTTCCGCGCCCACCCAGAAGGCAATCGAGAAAGTGGAGTCGCTGCCGGTCGACATTATTGCCCCCGGGCACGGTATCGTCTGGCGCAAGAATCCGCAGAAGATCGTCGACGACTACAAGCGCTACGCAAGCTACTCCAAGGGGCCGGCGAAGCCGGAGGTCACGGTGATCTGGGGCAGCATGTACGGGAACACCGAGCAGGGCGTGGAGCCCGTCGTCCAGGGTATCGAGAGCGAGGGCGTGAAGGTGCATGTGCACGAAGTGCCTGAAACCGACGTCGGCTTCATTCTGCAGTCGGTCTGGGAGTCCTCCGGTGTGGTACTCGGCATGCCGACCTACGAGTACAAGATGTTTCCCGCCATGGCGGCCGTGGTCGATGAGATCGGCAAGAAGAAGGCATTCAACCGAAAGGCCTTCAGCTTCGGCTCCTACGGCTGGTCCGGGGGCGCTCAGAAGGAGCTCCAGGAGATCGTGGAGCGGAACAAGATGAAGTGGGATTTCCTCGAGTCGGTGGAGTTCAAGGGTAAGCCGACCGACGAGGAGAAGGAGCTCCTCAAGCAGCGCGGCAGGGAGCTCGCGGTCAAGGTCAAAGAGTGGTGCGAGGTGTAGCCGCTAGAAGGCGGCATTATTCGGCGTGCGCGGGAAGGGGATGACGTCGCGGATGTTCTGCATCCCCGTGACGTACTGAACCAGCCGCTCGAAGCCCAGCCCGAATCCCGAATGCGGGGCGCCGCCGAACTTTCTGAGCTCCAGATACCACCAGTAGTTCTCCGGCGCGAGGCCCATCTCCCCGATCCGCCGCTCCAGCACATCGTAGCGGTCCTCGCGCTCGCTCCCGCCGATGATCTCTCCCAGACGCGGGACGAGCACATCCATCGCACGAACGGTCCGCTCGTCGTCGTTGAGCTTCATATAGAATGCCTTGATCTCCTTGGGGTAGTCGGTGACGATGAGCGGCTCTTTGTAGACGACCTCGGTGAGGTGCTTCTCGTGCTCCGACTGCAGATCGCTTCCCCAGCGTACCGGGTACTCGAAATCGACGCTCGAGGCCTCGAGCTGTCCGATCGCCTCCTCGTAGGAGATACGGCGGAAGGGTGATTCCACCACGTGCCGGAGGCTCTCCAGCAGCCCCGGATGGATACGCGTGTCGAAGAAGGCCATGTCCTCGGCACAGTGTTCGAGCACGTAGCCCAGAATGTGGCGGACGAACTGCTCGGCGAGATCCATGTTGCAGGTGATGTCGCAGAATGCCACCTCGGGTTCTATCATCCAGAACTCGGCAAGATGGCGGCTCGTATTGGAGTTTTCCGCACGGAAGGTGGGCCCGAAGGTGTAGACCTTCTCGAGGGCGAGGGCGTAGACCTCGGCGTTGAGCTGGCCGCTGACGGTGAGATAGGCGGGCCGTCCGAAGAAGTCCTTTTCGTAGGCCACCTCGGCCTCCTTCGAGCGGGCGAGGGCATCGAGGGGAATGGTGGTGACCTGGAAGAGCTCGCCCGCCCCCTCGGTGTCGCTTGCGGTGATGATGGGCGTGTGTACGTATATGAACCCGCGCTCCTGGAAGAAGCCGTGTACGGCGGCGCTCAGGGCATTGCGGACCCGGGCGACGGCGCCGAAGGTGTTGGTCCGGGGACGGAGGTGGGCGATCTCCCGCAGATATTCGAAGGAGTGGCGCTTCTTCTGAAGCGGGTAGCTGTCGGCGGGGGCCTCGCCGATGACCTCGAGTGCGGTGCCGTGGAGCTCCACCGACTGCTCCTTTCCGGGGGAGGCTTCGACGGTTCCGGTGACGCGCACGCTCGCGCCGGTCTGCGCCCTGTCGAGCTCCTCGAGGGGTGCACCTTCGCCGCGGTCGAAGATCACCTGAACGTTCGAAAGGCAGGACCCGTCGTTCAACTCGAAGAAGGTGACGTTCTTCGTGTCCCGTTTCGTGCGAACCCACCCGTGTACGCTCACCGTCTGCCGTTGCGGCTGTAACTCGAGTATGTCACGCACCCGTGGCTCAGACATAGTTCCTCCCGCTATCGAGGTATTCCCTACACTTACCACGGCAGCCGGGCCGAGGTAAATATGTTGCAGAAGCCGGCGGACGGCGGTAGACTGAGGGCCGGTTCGTGCCTATGAGCGTCTACGTTGATTCCGAGATCGGTCGCCTCAAGCGGGTAATCGTGCACAGCCCGGGCACCGAGATCGAGCGTATGACGCCCGAATCGGCCCGCCAGTTGCTCTACCACGACATCATCCCGATCTCCGTCGTAAGCCGTGAGCACGAGAAACTGAAGGCGTTTCTCTCTCAGATTTCCGAGGTGTACGAGATGAAGGACCTCGTCGCCTCCGTGATCAACGCCACCGGCGAAGCGAAAGCGGCGGTGGTGCAGGCGATATCCCCCGACGAACGCGCCGGGGAGCTCATTCGCCTGGGCGCCGACGAGCTCGTCGGTACGCTCATCGGCGGCCTGCCGGCCCGTCGCCACACCCTTACCGACTACCTGTCTGAACGGCTCTACGACATCCCGCCGCTGCCGAATCTCTACTTCATGCGCGACGGGGCGATGGTCTTCCGTGACCGTGTCCTCGTCGGTGCGATGGCACACAGGGTCCGGGTCAACGAGTCCCTGCTGCTGAAAGCCGCGTTCTCGTATGTGCCGCAGCTCGATAGCGAGGGAATCCTCTTCGACGGCATGCTCGAAGGGGGAGGTGATGTGCGCCTCGAAGGCGGCGATTTCATGCCGGTTTCGCCGAACACCCTCGTTCTCGGCGTTTCGGAGCGCAGCAGCGCGGAGGCAGTGGACCGCCTTGTCCATCACCTCACCGACACCTTCGCCGAGCCCTTTCATATCTTCGTCGTCATGCTCCCGCATGAGCCTTCCACCATCCATCTCGATATGGTGTTCACCCTGATCGACCATCACACTGCGCTCGTCTACGCCCCCTACGTGCTCGGTCCCAAGCGACTACGGGTTCTCCGCATGGACGTCTCGCCGGGCCGCCCGACCCTCATCCGTGACGTATCGGGACTCATCGAGGGGCTTGCGGAGCTGGGCGTCGAAGTCGAGCCGGTCCTCTGCGGCGGTGAGAGCGAGGTCTACCAGCAGCGCGAGCAGTGGATGTCGGGCACCAACGTGCTCGCCGTGGCTCCCGGCAAAATCGTGGGCTACGATTGCAACGTGGCAACCGCCGACGCGTGTGCCGATGCCGGCTTTACGGTGCGACCGGTGGATGTCTTTCTCTGCGGGGAGGAGCATATCGACGACCACGAGAGACTGCTGGTCCTCACCCCCGGCGTCGAGCTTGCCCGCGGCGGCGGCGGGGCCCGCTGCATGACCCTCCCGGTGGAACGGGAGCCGATCTGCTGAATCCGACGCAGGACGCCCCCGCGCCGACACCCCGGCGCCCCCGCGTTGCATGTTTCCCGCCGAGTCATGTATATTCATGTTGTTATGCAACGGACCAATGATCTGCGCATCAAGTCGCTCCGTCCACTGGTGGCTCCCACGGTCTTGAAAGAGGAGTTCCCCGTGACGGACGCCTCGATTCGTACCGTCGTAGAGAGTCGGCGGGCCATCGAGGACATCATCCACCACCGGGACGACCGCCTGCTCGCGGTCGTCGGGCCCTGTTCCATTCATGATCCGGAGG
>CAZWNS010000011.1:29806-52152 GCA_964635245.1 uncultured Spirochaetaceae bacterium | reverse complement strand
GACGACAAGATGCACGCCCGGTCCACCGGCCCCTACTCGCTGGTGACCCAGCAGCCCCTCGGCGGAAAGGCTCAGTTCGGCGGACAGCGGCTCGGCGAGATGGAGGTCTGGGCGCTGGAGGCCTACGGCGCTGCGAATACGCTGCAGGAGCTTCTCACCATCAAGTCGGACGACATGAACGGACGTGCCAAGATATACGAGAGCATCGTCAAGGGCGAGCCGGCCACCTCGGCGGGGGTTCCCGAGTCGTTCAACGTGCTCGTGCAGGAGCTTCGCGGCCTGGCGCTCGATATCTCCATCTACGACTCGAAGGGCAAGCGCATTGCCCTTACCGAGCGGGACGAGGAGTTGATTAATCGCCAGGGCAGCAACTTCTAGCGGCGGTATGCGGAGCGGATCGCAAGGAGAGTAAGAGAAATATGAGAGACATTCAGGACTTCGACAACATAATGATCCAGCTTGCCTCGCCGGATCAGGTCCGCGCGTGGAGCTACGGCGAGGTGAAGAAACCGGAGACCATCAACTACCGCACGCTGCGGCCCGAGAAAGACGGGCTGTTCTGCGAGCGCATCTTCGGAACCACCAAAGAGTGGGAGTGCTACTGCGGGAAGTTCAAGTCCATCCGATACAAGGGTGTGATCTGTGACCGCTGTGGCGTCGAGGTGACTCACTTCAAGGTCCGCCGTGAGCGCATGGGCCACATCGAGCTCGCCTCTCCGGTGAGCCACATCTGGTACTACCGCTCGGTTCCTTCCCGTATGGGGCTGCTGCTCGACCTCTCGATAGCCCACCTGCGCTCGGTGCTGTACTACGAGAAGTACATCGTCATAGATCCGGGCGATACCGATCTCAAGAAGATGGACCTCCTCTCCGAGGAGGAGCTCGCGGAAGCACGCGACCGCTACGGCATGGCGTTCTCCGCCGGTATCGGCGCCGAGGCCGTGCGGACGCTTCTGGAGAACCTCGATCTTGACTCGCTGTCGGCGGAGCTGCGTGTGAAGATGGTCGAGAAGGGCGCAAAGTCCGACAAGCGGTTGCTGAAGCGCATCGAGATCGTCGAGCACTTCCGCGACTCCGAGAACGAGCCCGAGTGGATGATTCTCGACGTCATCCCCGTCATTCCGCCGGAGCTCCGCCCCATGGTGCAGCTCGACGGCGGGCGGTTCGCCACCTCCGATCTCAACGACCTCTACCGGCGCGTGATCAACCGAAACAACCGCCTCAAGCGCCTCATGTCGCTGAACGCCCCGGACATCATCATCCGGAACGAAAAGCGCATGCTGCAGGAGGCCGTGGACGCCCTCTTCGACAACTCCAAGAAGAAGCGCGTGGTGAAGGGAGCCTCGAACCGGCCGCTGAAGTCGCTCTCGGACATGCTCAAAGGAAAGCAGGGACGGTTCCGGCAGAACCTCCTCGGCAAGCGCGTCGACTACTCCGGCCGTTCGGTCATCGTGGTGGGACCGGAGCTCAAAATGCATCAGTGCGGGCTTCCGACGAAGATGGCGCTGGAGCTCTACAAGCCGTTCATCATGAAGAAGCTCGTGGAGAAGGACGTCGTCTACAACATCAAGAAGGCGAAGACGCTCGTCGAGCAGGAGACGCCCGAGGTCTGGGCGGTGCTCGACGAAGTGGTAAAGGAGCATCCGGTGCTCCTCAACCGCGCACCGACCCTGCACCGACTCGGCATCCAGGCCTTCGAGCCGGTGCTCGTGGGCGGAAAAGCCATTCAGCTGCACCCGCTGGTGTGTCACGCCTTCAACGCGGACTTCGACGGAGACCAGATGGCCGTGCACGTGCCGCTGACGCAGGCCGCGCAGATCGAGTCCTGGACACTCATGCTGTCCTCGCGGAATCTGCTCAACCCGGCCAACGGCGAGCCGATCGTCTTCCCGTCGCAGGACATGGTGCTCGGCATGAACTACCTCACCAAGATGCGCGAGGGTGCGAAGGGTGAGGGTAAGCGCTTCGCGAATACCGATCAGGTGCTGCTCGCCCTCGAGGCCCGTGCCATTGATTACGGGGCGCGGGTGCAGACCTACATCGACGGCGAGCTCGTGGAAACCACCGCCGGCCGGGTTATCCTGAACGACAATATCCCGGATGCCATCCCGTATGTAAACCGGGAGCTCGACGACAAGGAGTTGCGCGCCTTCATTGCGCAGGTCTATCAGGACCAGGGCCCGATGGTGGCGGTTGAGCTGCTCGATGCCGTCAAGGAGCTCGGGTTCGGTTACGCGACGACCTTCGGGGCGACCATCGGCATGGACGACATCCTCATACCGCAGCAAAAGGTCGATATGATCGGCGGCGCGAACGGCGAGGTCGATGCGATCCAGAATCAGTACCTCCAGGGCCACATCACCAACGAGGAGCGCTACAACCGGGTCGTCGAGGTATGGAGTAAGACCAACGAAGACCTGACAAACGTCATGATGAAGCAGCTGCAGAACGACCGCGGCGGCTTCAACCCCGTCTACATGATGGCGAACTCCGGTGCACGCGGTAGCCGCAGTCAGATCCGTCAGCTCGCCGGTATGCGCGGTCTCATGGCCAAGCCCTCCGGCGACATCATCGAGCTGCCCATTCGCTCCAATTTCAAGGAGGGGCTGTCGGTTATCGAGTTCTTCATCTCCACCAACGGCGCCCGGAAGGGGCTTGCGGATACCGCGCTCAAGACGGCCGACGCCGGCTACCTTACCAGGCGCCTCGTGGACATCGCGCAGGACGTCGTGGTCAACGAGGAGGACTGCGGCACCATCAACGGTCTCGAAATGCGGGCGCTCATGGACGGAGAGGACGTGGTGGAGTCGCTCGCCGACCGCATCCGGGGCCGCTTCACCCTCGAGCGGGTAAAGCACCCCATCACCGGGGACGTGCTGGTCGATGTGAACGACGAGATTACCGACGAGCTGGCCGACGAGATCGACGCCGCCGGCATCGAGAGCGTGCGTATCCGCACGGTGCTGACCTGCGAGGCGAAGTACGGTGTGTGCCAGAAGTGCTACGGACGCAATCTCGCGGATAACCGCACGGTCAAGGTCGGCGAGGCGGTGGGAATCGTCGCCGCGCAGTCCATCGGCCAGCCGGGCACACAGCTGACCATGCGTACCTTCCACATTGGTGGTGCGGCGACGAAGACGGCCGAGGAGAACAGGACCTACGTGCGCTACCCCGCCGTGGTTCGCGGGTTCAAGGGCAACATCGTTGAACTCTCCGACGGCTCGCGCCTGTTTACCCGCAAAGGGCAGATTCTCGTGTCCCGGATCATCCACAGCTATGACGTACCGTCTTCATCCCCGAAGAGCGCGAAGAACAAGCTGCTGGTGAAGGACAATGAGAAGGTCATAAAGGGCCAGAGCATCATGAAGGTCGACGGAGAGGACGTGCCCTCGCCGGACAATGCCTACGCCCTGGTCAAGGACGGCAGGTTGCTGCTGGTCACCCAGGAGCAGCATCTGGACATCCGAAACGGTGCGGAGGTCCTCGTGCGCGAGGGCGACGTACTCGAGCCGGATCAGCCCGTCGCGACCTTCGACCCCTTCTCCGAGCCCATCATCTCCGAGGTTGCCGGTACGGCCCGCTTCCAGGACATCGTGCACGGTACGACCCTCAAGGAAGAGATAAACGAAGAAACCGGCAACAAGGAGATGAAGATCACCGAGTTCACCCTCGAGAGCCTGCAGCCGCGCATCGTCATCGAAGACAAGAGCGGAGAAGAGCTCGCGACCTACTACCTGCCGGGCGCCGCGTACCTGAGCATACAGGACGGCGAAAAGGTGCAGGCGGGCACCACGCTGGCCAAGCTCCTGAAGGAGAGCGTGAAGACCCGCGATATCACCGGCGGTCTTCCTCGCGTCGGTGAGCTCTTCGAGGCGCGCAGGCCGAAGAACGCCTCGGTGCTTGCGCAGATCTCGGGGCGCGTGCATTTTCGTCCTACCCAGAAGGGCAAGCGGGTCATCGTGGTCGAGGACGAGCACGGCAAGGAGTACAAGCACATGGTTCCCATGGGCAAGCACCTCTTCGTGCGGGACGGCGACACCGTGGAGGCCGGCGAAATGCTGTGCGACGGGCAGATCGATCCCCACGACCAGCTTGCGATCCTCGGGGAAAACGCATGTCAGCGCTTCCTCGTCGATGAGGTGCAGGACGTCTACCGGTTGCAGGGCGTCGATATCAACGACAAGCACATCGGCGTCATCATCCGCCAGATGATGCGCAAGGTTGAGATTCTCCAGGTGGGCGATACCCACTTCATCTTCGGGCAGCAGGTTGACAAATACCGCTTCCACGAGGAGAATCGCAAAGTCATCCGCGAAGGTGGTCAGCCCGCCGTGGCGAGACCGCTGCTGCTCGGCATTACCCGGGCGAGCCTGAACATCGATTCGTTCATTTCGGCCGCCTCCTTCCAGGAGACGACCCGGGTGCTCACCAACGCGGCAATATCGGGTGCGACCGACAATCTCCGCGGTCTGAAGGAGAACGTCATTATCGGCCATCTGATTCCGGCCGGTACCGGTATGCGCGACTACAAGAAGATCAAGCTGTACGACGAGAACCGGGAAGACCTGGACGCGCACATGCAGCAGATCATCGAGCAGCGCGCGAAAGAGCGAGTAGAAGTCGAAGAGCTGGAGCTCGGAGACGAGGAGCAACCCCGCGAGGAGGCGGAAGTCTACTAGCGGGGAATAGACAGGAACCACCGACACTGTCCGGGGCGGGGAGGTCGTTTTTCGTCATCGTCCTCTTGACTTTCCCTGTGTGTCCTGTTAGTTTCGGTATTCACACGCATCAAACGACGCGAGAAGGATTGTAGAGAGACCTAGATGCCGACGATCAATCAACTTATACGGAACGGCAGAAAGCGGGTTACCAAGAAGACGAAGTCGCCCGCACTTCAGAATTGCCCGCAGAAGCGGGGCGTGTGCACCCGTGTGATGACGGTGACGCCCAAGAAGCCGAACTCGGCGCTGCGCAAGGTTGCGCGTGTACGGCTTACCAACGGGATAGAGGCAACGGCCTATATTCCCGGCATCGGGCATAATCTGCAGGAGCACTCGGTCGTGCTGCTGCGTGGTGGACGTGTAAAGGACCTTCCCGGCGTGCGATACCACATCGTGCGCGGTGCCAAGGATACCCTTGGCGTGGAAGACCGCAAGAAGGGCCGATCAAAGTACGGCACCAAGAAGCCGAAGGCCTAGGGAGGAGACGAGAGATGCCGCGACGCAAGATCGTTCCCCCGCGCCCGATACTTCCCGATCCCGTCCACAACAACGTGACCGTGACGAAGTTCATCACGAGGATGATGACTCACGGGAAGAAATCGACGGCCGCCCGTGTCATGTACGGGGCGCTCGAGGACATCGCTCGGAAGCAGACCGACAAGCAGCCCGTCGAGGTATTCCTTTCGGCACTGGACAACGTCAAGCCCACCGTCGAGGTCAAGTCCCGGCGGGTCGGCGGCTCGACATACCAGGTGCCGGTTGAAATCCGCGATGGTCGGCGCGAGGCGCTTGCCATGCGCTGGATTATCAAGGCGGCGCGTGAGCGCGCCGGCCGATCGATGGCGCAGAAGCTCGGCGCAGAGCTTATGGATGCCGCAGCCAAGCAGGGGGCGGCGTTCAAGAAGAAAGAGGATACTCACCGGATGGCGGAGGCGAACAAGGCCTTCGCGCATTATCGGTGGTAGATATTCCTGGATGATGGTCGCCTGAGCTGCCTCCGGTAGTGAAGGCGGCGGTGAGACCGACCTGCTACGGTCGGCGCGGGGTGTTACCCGGCGCCGGGGCCGAAGCATAGCGGTCTTCGGCAACCAAACCGATCATCCGGTAGCCGTAAGGCGGGATGTTCAGGTGGTTGCGGACACGCGGACCTCACGTTCTCATGTGAGGATGGCGTGTGGGGCCTGTAGGGTCCGCTCGCAACCTACCGTGTTCAGTTCCCCTACTCAAGTTTGGTGAAATACCGGTTATCGACGGCGAATAGTCGGGCCGGGATAGCATTTGAATCTTCACTGGAGGATTTGCAAGGAGGGCAGAATGGCCAAAGAGAAGTTTGAGCGATCGTTGCCTCATATCAATGTGGGTACAATCGGCCACGTCGACCACGGCAAGACCACTCTGACCGCCGCGATAACCATGTACAGTGCCAGAAAGTTCGGCAGCGGCAAGGTTATGAGCTATGACGAGATCGACAACGCGCCGGAAGAGAAGGCACGTGGAATCACGATCAACACGCGGCACGTTGAGTACAAGACCGCCAACCGGCACTACGCGCACGTAGACTGCCCGGGACACGCGGACTACATCAAGAACATGATCACCGGTGCCGCGCAGATGGACGGTGCGGTCCTGGTCGTGTCGGCAACCGACGGCGCCATGTCGCAGACCAAGGAGCACCTGCTCCTCGCGCGTCAGGTGAACGTGCCGGCGATTATCGTGTTCATCAACAAGACCGACCAGGTCGACGACCCGGATCTCGTGGAGCTCGTGGAAGAAGAGATGCGCGACATCCTCAAGAGCTACGATTTTCCCGGTGACGAGATACCCATCGTAAAGGGCAGCGCCTACGAGGCGATGATGAACCCCGAAGACGACGAGAAGATGAAGCCGGTCTCCGACCTGCTCGAGGCGATGGACACGTACTTCCCGCTGCCCGAGCGCGCCACGGACAAGGACTTCCTGATGCCCATCGAGGATATCTTCTCGATTCAGGGCCGGGGAACCGTTGTTACGGGTCGTATCGAGCGCGGCGTCGTCAAGCTCAACGACAAGGTCGAGATCGTTGGTATTCGCGATACGAAGACGACCACCGCCACCGGCATCGAGATGTTCAACAAGCTCCTCGACTCCGGCGAGGCCGGTGACAACGTCGGTGTCCTCCTTCGCGGTATAGACAAGAAGGAGGTCGAGCGTGGTCAGGTTCTGGCAAAGCCCGGCTCCATCACGCCGCACCGCAAGTTCAAGGGCCGCATCTACTGCCTCAGCAAGGACGAGGGTGGCCGCCACTCGCCGTTCTTCTCCGGCTATCGTCCCCAGTTCTACTTCCGGACCACCGACATTACCGGATCGGTAACGCTGCCGGAGGGTAAGGAAATGGTCATGCCGGGCGACGACACCGAGATCGAGGCCGAGCTGATTCACCCGATCGCAATGGAGAAGGGTCTGCGCTTCGCGATTCGCGAAGGTGGTCGGACCGTTGCCAGCGGTCAGGTCATCGAGATCATCGAGTAAGACTGTGGATAGAGGAGCCTTGTCGCCCCTCGTGGGTGACAAGGCTTCATTGTCTGGAGGCAAAATGGCTAGCGACAAGATACGGGTGCGTCTGCGAGGGTTCGACATCGAGCTCATCGACCAGAGCGCCAAGTCGATCGTCCAGACGGTACAGAAGGCCGGTGCAAAGGTCTCCGGGCCGATTCCGCTGCCGACGAGAACCAACAAGTTCACGGTGTTGCGGTCCCCGCATGTGAACAAGAAGTCTCGCGAGCAGTTCGAGATGCGTACCCATAAGCGGCTGATCGACATTATCGAGCCGACTTCGGCAGTCATGGACTCGCTTATGAAGCTCGAGCTCCCGGCCGGCGTTGACGTAGAGATCAAGCAGTAAGCAGGTGAGTGAGGAACGCCATGTTGGGTGTTATTGGACAGAAGATCGGGATGACGCAGGTCTTCGATGAAACGGGGCGGCTGATTCCCGTGACCGTCATAAAGATCGAGCCGAATGTCGTAGTTGCGCAGCGCAGCGCGGAGAGGGACGGATACGATGCGGTCGTGCTCGGAGCCGGCGAGGCGAAGCCCTCCCGTGTGACGAAGCCCGTTGCCGGCCAGTTCGAGAAGGCCGGGGTCGATCCCATGAAGCGTCTCGTCGAGTTCCGCGACTACGAGCAGGACGTTTCGGTCGGAGACAGCATCGGACTGGATCTCTTTGAGAACGCGACGCACGTGGACGTGGTCGGGTACTCGAAGGGAAAGGGCTATCAGGGTGTCATGAAGCGACATGGCTTCAGCGGTGGTGAGAAGACCCACGGGTCGAAGTTTCACCGCGGCTATGGCTCCACCGGTATGGCCGCCAGTCCCTCGAAGACCATCAAGGGCCAGAAGATGGCCGGGCGGATGGGCCACGACCGACGCACCGTGCAGAACCTTCGGGTAGTGAAGGTTGACACCGAGAAGCAGGCGCTTCTCGTTCAGGGATCCGTTCCCGGTGTGCGCAAAGGCTATGTGCTTGTCTCCTGGGCACGCAAGAAGGGCTAGGCATCATGAACGCGAAAGTGCTTTCGAAAGACGGTAAGGAGCTGCGCGACATCGAGCTGAACGACGCGGTATTCGGCCGCGAGGTGAGTGAGGGCGCCGTGTATTACGCGGTCAACGCCGAGCTTGCCAATCGGCGAGTCGGAACCGCGGCGGTCAAGGGACGTTCCGAGGTGGTCGGTAGCCGCAAGAAGCCCTGGCGGCAGAAGGGCACCGGCCGGGCACGCGCCGGTAGCCGGCAGTCGCCCGTGTGGGTCGGCGGCGGTGTGGCGTTCGGTCCTCAGCCGCGGAGCTACCGACAGCGGTTGCCGCGCAAGCAGAAGCGAACGGCGATGAAGTCGCTTCTGAGCATGATTGCCCGGGACGAGCGGCTGGTCGTTGTGGAGGACTTCGACGTGGAGTCCGGCAAGACCCGCGAGCTCGCGGCGGTTCTCAAGAACCTGGTGCCGGCGGAGCGCACCGTCATGGTGCTCGGGGACGACGGCGTGATGATGCGGCGGGCCGGGCGAAACATTCCCTGGCTGCGGTCGCTTGCTTTCAATCGCTTGAGCGCACACGAGCTGTTTTACGCCCGCAAGGTCGTCATGACCGAGAGCGCGGCGAAGTCGCTGAACGAGTTTTACGGAGACTGAGTATGGACGCGGATAAGGTGATCATTGAGCCCGTGTTGACCGAGAAGGCCAATGCGTTGCGCGAGACCAATCAGTATGTGTTTCGCGTGGACGCCCGGGCCAACAAGATAGAGATCAAGTCGGCCATCAGCGAGCTGTTCGGCGTCCATCCGGTCGCCTGCAATGTGATCAACGTTGCTCGCAAGCCGAAACGGGTGCGCTACAAGCAGGGGTTCACCGCCTCGTGGAAGAAGGCGATCGTGACGCTTTCTCCCGGTGAAACCATCGGCATCTTCGAGGGCGCATAAACAGGGGGTCGGAAGTGGCTGTCAAGAAGTACAAGCCGACGACGCCGGG
Source organism: uncultured Spirochaetaceae bacterium (assembly GCA_964635245.1). Taxonomy (GTDB): domain Bacteria; phylum Spirochaetota; class Spirochaetia; order DSM-27196; family PWMO01; genus JAAAOH01. Next base: position 42,938 of record CAZWNS010000011.1, on the reverse strand, counting down.
CCGTCGCTACATGACGGGCCTGACGTTCGAGGAAATAGACACCAAAAAGAAGGCCGAGAAAGGGCTTACCAAGGGCCGGAAGTTCCGCGCCGGGCGCGACGCTCAGGGACGGATCAGCGTCCGCCGCAAGGGTGGCCGCGTGAAGCGGAAGTACCGGGAAATCGATTTCCGCCGGGACAAGCTCGGTGTGCCGGGTACCGTTGTGGCCCTCGAGTATGATCCGTACCGCAGCGCCAATATCGCGCTCGTTCACTATGCCGACGGGGAGAAGCGCTACATTCTCGCCCCGAAGGGTCTCCTCAAGGGTGCGCAGATAGAGAACGGTCCGACGGCGGCGCCACGTGTCGGCAACAGCCTGCCGCTCGACAATATCCCGCTCGGTACAACCGTGCACAACGTCGAGCTCAAGCACGGCAAGGGCGGGCAGCTCGCTCGCGCCGCGGGGGCAAGCGCCCTTCTCGTGGCGAAAGAGAAAGACTACGTCACCGTAAGGCTCCCTTCGGGAGAAACGCGGATGGTGTTCAAGCGCTGTTCGGCGACGGTCGGCGCGGTCGGCAACGAGGACCACATGAACGTCCGTCTCGGCAAGGCGGGCCGCGCGCGATGGCTCGGCCGCAGGCCGGAGGTGCTCGGCGTCTCCATGAACCCGGTGGATCATCCCCATGGTGGTGGTGAGGGGCATACCTCCGGCGGTCGACACCCGGTGTCGCCCACCGGTATCCCGACCAAGGGGTATAAGACGCGCAAGAAGCACAAGTATTCGGACCGATTCATCGTCAAGCGACGGAAGAAGAAGTAGGAGAGAGCCGTGTCCAGATCAATCAAGAAGGGCCCGTTCATCGAGAAGAGCCTCTATTCGAAGGTTGTGGAGATGAACAAATCGGGCGCGAAGAAGATGATCAAGACGTTTTCACGAACTTCGACGATCATTCCCGAAATGGTCGGCATGACGATTTCGGTTTACAACGGAAAGACCTGGGTGCCCGTGTACGTCACCGAGAACCTTGTCGGACACAAGCTCGGAGAGTTTGCGCCGACACGCATTTTCCGTGGGCACGCGGGGTCCGACAGAAAAGCGGCGAAGCGGCGCTAGGGAGGATCCGGAATGGCCACGAAAACACAGGTGAGCGGCTATAAGGCAAGCGCTCGATACCAGATAATCTCGCCGTTCAAGGTGCGACGCGTCGCGAACGAAGTTCGTCGTCGCCCCTACACCGAAGCGGTCGCCATCCTCGAGAACCTTCCGCACCGAGGTGCGAAGATGATCAAGAAGGTGGTGGAGTCGGCGGCGGCCAACGCGCTGTACGCCAATAAGAATCTCGACGAGGACATGCTCTATATCAAGGAGCTCCGAATCGACGAGGGGCCGCGGCTGCGTCGGGTATGGTTTCGCGCGCGGGGCCGTGCCGACCTGATTCACAAACGCATGAGTCACATCACCGCGGTGGTGGACGAAGTACAGGCGACGGGGGCATAGCGTGGGACAGAAAGTAAACCCGACGGGCATGCGGCTCGGAATAAACAAGACGTGGCGATCGCGCTGGTTCGTGGACCCGCGCGAGTACGCGGACACCCTGCACCAGGACCTGGAGTTCAGGCGCCTTCTGGCGACGAGTCCGCTTACGCGAAACGCCGAAATCGCGGATGTCGAGATCATTCGTCACCCGCAGCGCATCACCCTGGTCGTCCATACCTCACGGCCGGGCGTGATCATCGGTACCAAGGGCTCCACCATCGAGAAGGTGGGCTCCATGTTGCAGAAGCACGCGGGACGTAAGATCCAGATCAAGATCAAGGAGATCAAGCGCCCGGAGACGCACGCGCAGGTCGTGGCGATGAACGTCGCACGGCAGTTGCGCACGCGGGCCTCCTTCCGCCGCACGCTGAAGATGACGCTCAACTCGGCCAACAAGGCCGGTGTGCAGGGCATCAAGATCAAGATTTCCGGCCGCCTCGGCGGCGCGGAGATGTCGCGGACCGAGACGGTCCGCTCGGGTCGCGTGCCCCTTCATACCCTGCGCGCCGATATCGAATACGGCCTTGCGCATGCATTCACCACATTCGGTGTTATCGGGGTCAAGGTGTGGATCTTCCACGGTGAAGTCTACGGCAAGGACATGAAGGAAGACGCGGGGGCTCTGCTGCGCCGCGAGCGCAAGGGCGGCGGCAAGGGCGAATCGAGGAGCTAGGCTATGCTGAGTCCGAAGAGAACGAAGTTCCGGAAGAAGCAGCGTCGTATGAAGCGCACCCTCGGTGGGAAGACGACTCGGCGCAACAATCTCGCATTCGGCGAGTACGGTCTGATGGCGATGGACAACCATCTCATCACCAATCGCCAGATAGAAGCGGCTCGTATCGCCATGACCCGCAAGATGAAGCGTGGCGGCAAGGTGTGGATCCGGCTGTTTCCGGATATCCCCTACACCAAGAAACCTGCCGAGACGCGGATGGGCAAGGGAAAGGGGAATCCCGAGCACTGGGTGGCCGCCGTAAAGCCGGGCGTCGTGATGTTCGAAATCGCCGGGGTCGCCGCGGACCTCGCCGAGGATGCGCTGAACCTGGCATCGAGCAAGTTGCCGGTGAAGACGCGCGTCGTTGCACGGAGATGGTAGGTTATGAGGGATTCATTCAAGGATCTGACGTTTGAAGAGTTGCTTGCCAAGCGCGAGGAGCTGAAGACGAAATACCGCAACCTTCGGTTCAACATGGTTGTCGGCCACGTGGACAATCCGCTCGAGAAGCGGAACATGCGGCGCAAGATCGCCAGGCTGAACACGTTGATCTACAACCATCCGGACGTTCAGGAGACGGTGGAGGGCTAAATGGCCGAGAAGCTTATTCGGATGCCGAAGGCACAGAAGAAGGTGTTCACCGGCGTGGTCACGAGCGACAAGATGGACAAGACGATCACCGTCGCCGTCACCAAGCGGACCGTGCACCGGTTGTACAAGAAGTACGTGAACCTGACCAAGAAGGTGAAGGCGCACGACGAAAACAACGATGCTCACGTGGGCGACCGTGTCCGCGTCATCGAGTCGCGTCCGATCAGTAAGGACAAGAAATGGCGGCTCTTTGAGATCGTCGAGCGCGCGAAGTAGAGGTGGCGAGCAATGGTTCAGATGAATTCGTACCTGAACGTGGCCGACAATTCCGGGGCGAAGCGCGTGCAGTGCATCAAGGTGCTGGGCGGCAGTAAGCGCCGGACGGCCGGCATCGGTGACGTCATTGTCGTTGCCGTCAAGGACGCTCTTCCCAACGCGCCGGTTCGGCGCGGCAATGTGGAGCGCGCGGTGATCGTGCGCACCAGGAAGGAGCATCGGCGGCCGGACGGGACCTACATCCGCTTCGACGACAACGCCTGTGTGATCATCGATGCGGCGAAGAACCCGAAGGGGAAGCGGATCTTCGGTCCGGTCGCGCGCGAGTTGCGTGAGGAGGACTATATGAAGATCGTCTCTCTCGCACCGGAGGTTCTGTAGAGCTATGCAACGAAAGTACAAGACGAAGCTGAAGCGCAACGACCAGGTCATGGTTATTGCGGGCAAGGACAAGGGAAAGACCGGACGCATTCTTCGCATCGATCTCAAGAACGGGCGTGCCGTTGTAGAGGGTGTGAACATGGTCAAGAAGGCCCAGCGTCGACGCAGCCGGCAGGATCAGGGCGGCATCATCGAGCTCGAGGCCGCGATCGAGCTGTCGAATCTGATGGCGGTGACCAGGGACGGACGGCCGAGCCGGATCGGGCTGGAGTTCGAAAACGGTCGCAAGGTTCGCGTGCTGAAGAAGAGCGGGGAGCAGATATAATGGCGGATGTAGCGACATACGTGCCCGCCCTGCGGGTACGATACGACGAAACCATCAAGAAGGAGCTTGCCGAGGAGTTCGGATACCGCTCCATCATGCAGGTACCCGTCCTCGAGAAGATCCTGCTCAGCATGGGCGTCGGCGATGCGATTCAGAACAAGAAGCTGCTCGACGCCGCGGTTTCGGAGCTGACCCAGATCGCCGGACAGAGAGCCGTCAGAACGAAGGCGCGGAAGTCGATCTCGAACTTCAAGGTGCGGGCGGGCATGGAGATAGGTGCGAAGGTGACGCTTCGGGGTTACCGGATGTACGACTTTCTCGATCGACTGATCAACGTCGCCCTGCCGCGGGTCAAGGACTTCCGCGGCGTCAACCCGAATGCGTTCGACGGGCATGGGAACTATTCCCTCGGCGTAACCGAGCAGATCATTTTCCCGGAGATCGACTACGACTCCATCGAGCGCATCACGGGATTGAATATTACGATAGTTACGACAGCCGAGACTGACAGAGAGGCGCGGGCGCTTCTCGACAAGCTTGGCATGCCGTTCAGCAAGTAGTAGAGAGGAGCAGGCATGGCCAGGAAAGCTTTGATTGCCAAGGCAAAGAGAAAGCCGAAGTACTCTACCCGCGGCTACAATCGGTGCCGCATCTGCGGCAGGCCGCGTGGGTATATGCGGAAGTTTCAGATGTGCCGAATCTGTTTTCGACAACTTGCCAGTGAAGGTATGATCCCCGGCGTTACCAAATCGAGCTGGTAGGGAGAGGTGTATGAGCGTTTCGGACCCTATTGCAGACATGCTGACCAAGATTCGCAACGCCAGCATGGCGAAGTTCGAGCGGGTTGATATCACCCCGTCGAAATTGAAGCTCGAGATCGTGAAGATCCTGAAGAACGAGGGCTTCATAAAGAACTTCAAGAAGATCAACCAGGACGGCAACACCAGCATCCGTATCTTTTTGAAGTATGATACGAACATGAACCCGATCATTCACGGGCTGAAGAAGATCTCGACACCGGGTCGCCGGGTGTATTCCGGGTATCGGAAGATGCCTCGTGTGCTCAACGGATACGGCACGCTTATCGTGTCGACCTCTTCGGGCGTGACGACGGCGAAGAAGGCAAGCGAGAAGAAGGTGGGCGGTGAGCTCATCTGTTCCGTGTGGTAAAGGGATAGAACCATGTCACGAGTTGGAAAACTGCCGGTTCCCATTCCGGAGAACGTAAAGGTGTCGATCGCCGGCCAAAGCATTACGGTCGAGGGCCCGCGGGGCACGATGAGCCAGGAATTCAGCAACCTCGTGGAGGTGACGTCCGAAGACGGCGCCGTCGTGGTCAGGCGAGTCAACGACTCCAAGCGGGCGCGGGCCTTCCACGGGCTGTACCGCAATCTCATCCGCAATATGGTCACGGGCGTGACGACCGGCTACAGCCGTACGCTGCTCATCAACGGTGTCGGTTACCGCGCGGAGCTCAGGGATAACACCCTCGTGCTCAACCTCGGGTTCTCGATGCCGATCGAGTATCCGGTGCCGGAAGGGCTGACCATCACGACCGAGGGGCCGAACAAGTTTACGGTATCGGGCAACAGCAAGCAGCAGGTCGGCAAGGCCGCATCGGAGCTGCGGTCACTCCGTCCCCCGGAGCCCTACAAGGGCAAGGGAATCAAGTACGAGGAAGAGCGCATCGTACGCAAGGTCGGCAAGGCCGGTATCAAGTAGCGAGGGACATGCGATGAAGCGGTTGGATATCAAGAATAAACGGAAGAGACAGCGCAAGCTCCGGATCCGACGGTCGATCCACGGGACGCCGGAACGACCGCGGCTGTCGGTGTTCAAGAGCAATCGACACGTGTATGCCCAGGTCATAGACGACACGCGAGGGCATACGCTGGCGTCGATGTCGAGCCTGGCCGGCGAAACGAAGGGGCTCAAGCCCAAAACGGAGGATGCCGCGAAGCTCGGTGAGGCGCTCGGGGCGAAGCTCAAGGACGAAAAGATCACGACGGTCGTATTCGACCGAAACGGCAACATTTATCATGGTGTGGTAAAGGCAATTGCCGACGGCGTCCGCAAAGCCGGAGTGAAGGTGTAGGGGGCTATTTTGGAAGAAGGACGAGATAAAGAGTTTACCGAAAAGCTCATCAAGCTCAATCGCGTGGCGAAGGTCGTAAAGGGCGGACGCAGGTTCTCGTTTTCGGCCATCGTCGTAGTCGGCGACAAGGCCGGATCCGTCGGTTTCGGCTACGGGAAGGCAAACGACGTGTCGGAAGCCATCCGCAAGGGTGTTGATCGGGCGAAGAAGAGCCTCGTCCGTATCCCGCTGAAGCACTCAACGATCCCGCACGAGGTCATCGGCGAGTTCAAGAGCGCGCGCGTGCTCATGAAGCCCGCCGCACCCGGTACCGGGATTATCGCCGGGGGCCCGGTTCGTGCAGTCATGGAGGTCGGCGGTATCAACGACGTGCTGAGCAAGTCCATGGGATCGCAGAACGCGGTGAATCTGGTGAAAGCCGTATTCGAAGGGTTCTCCCGGCTCATGGATGCCCGTGTGGTCGCTCATAACCGTGGGAAGACACTGCAGGAGCTCTGGGGTTAAGTCATGGCCAAGAAGAACGCGAAACAGATCCGGATCACGCTGACCCGCAGCCCCATCGGCCGTAAGCCACGGCACCGGGCAACAGTGGAGGCACTCGGCCTGAGGCGCATAAACCAGAGTGTCGTTCGGCCCGCCGACGATTCGGTGATGGGCATGATTCGAAGTATCGACTATCTCGTGAGCGTCGAGGAGCTGTCATAATTATGGATTTCCTGAAGCCACCTGAGGGCACGCGGCACGCCAGGCGCGTAGTCGGGCGCGGCCGCGGCAGCGGCCGCGGTAAGACAAGCGGCAAGGGCCACAAAGGACAGAATGCACGGTCGGGCGGCGGCGTTCGTCCGGGCTTCGAAGGCGGTCAGATGCCGATCTATCGCCGTGTGGCTCGACGCGGATTCTCGAACTATCCCTTCAAGAGGGACGTTGTGCCCGTGAACCTGTCGACCCTTCAGCGGGTCTTCAAGAGCGGTGACACCGTCAGCCTCGAGACGCTGAAAGAGCACGGCGTGCTGAGGAAGAGCGTGAAGGACGCGAAGATTCTCGCGGTCGGTGAGATCAAGAAGAAGCTGACCGTGAAGGACCTGCCGATCTCCGCCGGAGCCCGCGCCAAGATAGAGGCTGCGGGCGGTACGGTGTCCGGTGCCGAAGCCGCGGCGACGGAACAGCCGGCAACCGCCGACGAAACGACGGTCGAGGAGACCGAAACCGCCTCGGGCGCCGACGAGAAGGAATAGCATGGCTGTAGCATCCAACCCGATAATCGACGTTTTTCGCATTAAGGATCTGCGCGAGCGGATCCTGTTTACGCTGTTTATCCTCATGATCTTCCGGCTCGGTGCCGCGATTCCCATCCCGGGCATCAACCTGAACGCGCTCAAGGCCTATTTCCTGACGCAGCAGGCTACCGGCGGGATCTCGGTGACGCAGTACCTCGACTTCTTTGCCGGCGGGGCGTTCAGCCGGTTTTCGGTGTTCATGCTCGGCATCATGCCCTACATCTCGATGTCGATCATCATGCAGCTCCTGCTGCTTGTTTTTCCGAAGCTGAAGAAGATCTCCGAGGAAGAGGGCGGCCGAAAGAAGATTCAGCGCTACACCCGCTACGGCACGGTGGTGGTCTCGTTGATTCAGTCCTTTGCCGTAACGGTATATGCGGACAGCATCCCGGATGCAATCACCCTGTCGAGGGGCCTGTACACGGTCATCTCCATGCTGACGGTGACATCGGGTACGGTGTTTCTCATGTGGATGGGTGAGCAAATCAACCAGCGGGGTATCGGAAACGGCATCTCGCTTCTGATATTCGCCGGTATCGTCGCCCGGATGCCGAACGCGCTATGGATCCTCATTCAGGACATACAGCGCGGCGACCTGAACCCGGTCTTCGTGATCGTCGTGTTCGTGATGTTCGTGGTCGTGATCATGCTGGTCATTTACGAGCAGCGCGGGCAGCGGAAGATACCGGTGCATTATGCGAAGCGAGTGGTCGGCAGGCGCATGTACGGTGCTCAGAACACCTACGTGCCGTTCAAGATCAACCCCTCCGGCGTCATTCCGGTCATCTTCGCCTCGTCGGTGATGACCTTTCCCCTGCAGATTGCACAGGGGCTCGGACCGAGCGTTCGCTGGTTGCAGGGGCTTGCAGGCTGGCTCAACCCGGGGAATGCACCGTACTTGATCGTGTACACGACGTTGATTATCTTCTTTGCGTACTTCTACACCCAGGTTACGTTGAACCCGATCGAGATCTCGAAGAACATTCGCGAGAACGGCGGATCCATTCCCGGAATCAGAACGGAGAGAATGGAAGCGTATTTTACCCGGATACTCAATCGGATCATCCTTCCCGGGGCGCTGTTCCTGGCATTTATCGCGGTCATCCCGACCATCGTGCAGCAACTGTTCAACTTTCCGCAGCAGCTTGCCTTCCTCATGGGCGGAACGTCGCTGCTGATCATGGTCGGTGTCGACCTCGACCTCATGTCGCAGATCGAAGGGCATCTGCGAATGCATCATCATGAGGGCCTGACGAAGCGTGGACGCGTCAGGTCGCGGAACCTGTAAGAGAGGGCTCGCAACAATGAAAGTGAGAGCAAGCGTGAAGCCGATTTGCGGCAACTGCAAAGTCATCAAGCGGCGGGGTATCGTGCGCATTGTCTGTTCGAACCCGAAGCACAAGCAGCGTCAGAAGTAGGGGGACTATTACATGGCTCGTATTGCAGGAATTGATCTTCCAAATAAGCCTGTCGCGATTTCACTTACCTACATTTTCGGGATCGGTCGGTCCTCGGCCCGTGCTATCTGCGAAACAACGGGTATCGATCCGACGCGGCGGATGAACGACCTCACCGCTGAGGACATTAATGAGTTGCGAAGCGTCATCGAGAACGAGTACACCACCGAGGGCAGACTTCGGACACAGGTGTCACTGAACATCAAGCGGCTCATGGACATAGGTTGCTACCGCGGTCTTCGCCACCGGAAAGGACTTCCGGTGCGCGGTCAGCGGACACGCACGAATGCACGCGCCCGGAAGGGCAAGCGTAAGACGGTTGCCGGGAAGAAGAAATAGTCGCGGAGGCAGTTTGTGGCGAAGACACGAAAACGCAGAGAACGAAAGACGGTATATCGAGGGCAGGTCTACATTCAGGCTACCTTCAACAACACGATCGTAACGATCACCGACGAGGTCGGCAACGGTGTATCGTGGGCGAGCGCGGGATCCCTCGGGTTTCGCGGCGCGAAGAAGTCCACCCCGTACGCGGCGCAGACGACCGCGCAGACCGCTGCACAGAAGGCCATGGACATGGGGCTGCAGGAGGTCGACGTCTTCGTGAAGGGACCGGGCGTCGGGCGTGAGTCGGCGATCCGCTCGCTTGGCGCGCTCGGCCTTACCGTACGGAGCATCAAGGACGTGACGCCCATCCCGCATAACGGGTGCCGACCGCGCAAGAGCCGACGCGTTTAGCTCGAGGACACTATATGGCACGAAAGAACTTGCTCAAAGGATTCAAGAGGCCGAAAGGCATTACGTTCGAACACAACGAGGTGAACCCCTACTACGGGAAGTTCGTTGCACATCCCTTCGAGCGGGGCTATGGCCACACGATCGGGAATACGCTGCGGCGGATACTGCTGTCCTCCATTCAGGGGTACGCGGTGAGCGCCGTTCGCATCACCTCCTACGACACCGAGGGTACGGCTCACGTGATTTCAAGTGAATACGAATCCGTTCCGGAAGTGGTGGAGGATACTCCCGACGTCATCAACAACCTCAAGCAGCTGCAGATCAAGCTCGACGGCGAGGCGGAGCAAAAGACGCTGCTTGTCGAGGTAAAGGGCCCCGGGACGGTGACCGGCGAGAGCTTCGAGAACGAAGAGGGCGTGCACATCCTGAACAAGGACCAGCACATCATGACCCTCATGGACAACGGGAATCTCGAGATCGAGGTTCAAATAGACCTCGGACGCGGATACGTTCCGGCGGAGGTCAACGAGAAGTATATAGAGGTGATCGGAACCATTCCGGTGGATGCGGTGTTCTCGCCGATTCGACGCGTGAAGTACGACGTCGAGAATACGCGCGTGGGTCATCGAACGGATTACGACAAGCTCGTATTCGAGCTCTGGACGGACGGCACCGTATCGCCTGAGAACGCGATCGCGGAGGCGGCGAAGATCGCCAAGGATCAGTTCACGATCTTTATCAACTTCGATGAAGACCAGATCATGGGCGATGACGACATCGACGAAGAAGAGGAGCGGGTGCGAAAGCTCCTCGACACGCCGGTAGAGGAGCTCGAGCTGTCGGTCAGGTCGTCGAACTGCCTGAAGAACGCCAATATCCGCACCATCGGTGATCTGACCTCGAAGAGCGAAGACGAGATCGCGAAGACCCGGAACTTCGGCAAGAAATCACTGCAGGAGATCAAGGAGAAACTCGTGGAGTGGAACCTGGCGCTCGGCATGAACGACTACAGCGCGCTCAAGGAATCGCTGAAGTTGCGGGAAGAGAGCGAGGAAGAGGAACATGAAGCATAAGGTAGGTTACAACAGGCTGGGTCGGAAGGCTTCGCATCGCAAGTCCCTCCACCGTAACATGGTCACCTCGCTGTTTCTCGAGGAGCGCATCCGGACCACGAAGGCGAAGGCGCTGGCCGTCCGGCGGACCGCGGAGAAGATGATAACGCGGGCGAAGGAAGACACCGTCCACAACCGGCGAATCGTCGGGAAGGACATCAAGGACAAGGCCGCGCTCGCCAAGCTCTTCACCGATGTGGGACCGCGATTCGTGAAGCGACCCGGCGGATATACCCGTATCCTGAAGCTGGGGCAGCGCGCCGGTGATGCGAGCGAGATGGTGCTGCTCGAGCTCGTGCAGGGCACCGAAGAAGTGCAGGAAGAGAAGGTCCGACGCCGGCGCCGGCGCCGCGAGAAGAAGGAGCAGGAGGCTCGTGAGCTCGCGGCGGAAGAGGCGGCGGCCGAGGAAGAGGCGGCAGCTGCGGAGGCCGCGGCGAAAGAGGAACCCTCCGCGCCGGAAGCTGCTCGCGAAGAGGCGTCCGAGCAGGCGTCGGAGGCATCGGAAGACGACTCGAAAGAGTAAGAAGGCCGTTGACCGGAGCCGCCGGACTGTCGATACTAGTCATGGAGTCTGATCTGAAGGCGGCGTCCGGTTCATGAAAACTCAGCAGAAGACCGCGCTCAGTCTCTTACTGGCCGTGGTCGTGTTCAGCACATTCGCCGTCCTCTCCTATTCCGGTCTGTTCGATTATATCGAAGCCAACTTCTACGATCCTCGTGTGCGCGATCGAGTGGGAACCACGCTTGATCGCGGCGCGGAGGTTCTGGACACCTACCACCGGACCAATCGTGAGCGATTCGGCGCGATACTGCTGGAACCCGCGGTGCGCAATGTCTATCGCGTCAATCAGAGTCGTGACGACATCGTGGCTCGTCGCAACTTCTTCGAGCGACTGGAGGACCAGGTGCCGTCGCTGGCGTTCGTCCGCTTCGTGGACGTCGACGGCGAGCGACTGTGGTACTCGACACTCCCGGACGATGTCAGCTCCGAAACGGACTTTCGACGGGAGTATGCGCCGCTCTCGGAATTGAACGGGGAAACCCCGCCGGGCGAGCTCGTGCTGCCGGCTGACGGGAGCCCCGATATCGTCCTCGATCCCGACGCCAACCTGTTCATATATCGCTTTCCCGTCGAGGACGAGTTCGGTATCGTGCAGGGCACCGCGCTGTTTTATCTGGGACCCGGTGGTGCCACCGACGCGCTCGTGAGAAACGACGTGATCGAGGTCGGCCGGCGTCTCGTGATTGCGGGCGAGGACCGAGTTCTGGCGAACTACGCTTCCAGGTTCGGAGACGCTCTGCGCGAGGAGATTGCCGCCGTCGAGCTCGAACCGAACGGTGGCGGCGGGGAACCGATGCTGACGAGCGGCGAAGGCGTCGACTACCTCGTGTTTTCCCGGCCGCTCGAGACGGTGGGACGGGTCGTGTATCTCTCGCCGGCTGCGGCGTTCCGCATGAACGAGGTGATGCGATGGGTTCTTCTTGCCTCGACCTTCTTCACCGTTTTTCTCCTCGCGTTCCTCATGCTCAACCTTCGCCAGGATCCCGAAGTGGTCCTGACGGACCGCATAAAGCGATTCCAGATCAACCTCCTGCGCGAGCTCTTCGAAAGCGGCGAAAAGCCCGATTGGGAACAGAAGCGAATTGAGCTCGAAGAACGGAAAGACGAAGTAAACCGGGAAATCAAACGGGGTATCGGACGCCTCTCCCCGTCCAGGGAAGCGGAGGTTGATAGCCTGCTCGAGGAGAGCTGGGACGAGATCCTCCGCGTGTTGGGCACCCGCACCCGGGTCGAGGACAGAAGCGACCGCATCGACCTCGAGCGTCTCGAGGAAATGATCGAGAAGGTGATGGCGAACTTCGCCTCCTTGCCGGCCGGAGGCGCCCAGCCCCCCGCTTCGGGGACGGCAACCGCCGCAACCGCCGGAAGCGCCGCAACCGCCGGAAGCGCCGCAACCCGAGCCGGCGAGGCCGCCGAGGGCGACGAGGTGGAAGAGCTCCAGGAGGCCGAAGAGCTCGGGGAGGCCGAGGAGGTCGAGGAGGCAGAGGAGCTCGAGGAGGCCGAGGGCGACACCGAAAGCCCCGCCGAAGAATCGGCGCCCGATGAGGCACCTGCGGACTTCACCGCCGGCATGAAGCCGGTTGAGGTGGAAGAGGTCGTCGAGGACGAGGGAGAGGTCCTGGAGGATCTCGAAGAGGCTGAGGAGCTCGAGGAGGCCGAAGAGCTCGAGGCCGTGGAGCCGGAGGAGCTCGAGGAGGCCGAGGAGCTCGAAGCCGTGGAGGACGCGGATGAGGACCGGACCGCGGTCGAACGCGAGGACGAGGCCGAGTTCGGCGCGCTCGAGGAGACGTCAAAGCTCGAGCAGATGAGTGGTCGGGAGAGCGTTGAAGCCGCGCGCGCGGAGGAGGCAGCCGCGTCGCAGGCCGACGGCGACGAGTCGGTGGAAGGCGCCGTCGGACTCGAAGGCGCCGGGGAGACTCCGAGTGACGAGGAGATCCTGCGTGATCTCAGTCAGGTGCAGGAGGAGTGGGAACAGGCCGAGGCCGGGCCACCTCGGTCGGAGGCCGAAACCGAAGCCGATGGCGAGGCCGAGGCGGTTGAGGAGCTGGAAGAGCTCGAGGAGCCCGAGGAGCCCGAGGAGCCGGAAGAGC
>CAZWNS010000011.1:26251-29706 GCA_964635245.1 uncultured Spirochaetaceae bacterium | reverse complement strand
GAAGAGCCGAAAACTGAAGAGCCGGAACCGGGCGCGGTCGAGGAGCTCGAGGCCGTAGAGCCCGAGCGCGACGAGGAGCCGGAGACGGTGCAACCGTCCTCATCGCACGCCACCGCAGAAGTGCGAATAAGTGACTGGTTCTCCTTCGCGCGGCATGAGAGCATCTCACCTGAGGATGAGGAAGCCGAGGAGGCGGAGCTCGTCGAAGAGCTCGAGGAGGAAGAGCCCGCTGCGGCGCTTGCTCGGGAGGAGGACGCCGAGAGTGAGGCACCCTATCGGATTGAAGAGAATCTCATCGTTCTCACCTCTCCCCGGGATACCAACAACGAGTACTTTCAACTCCTGCGGCTCGAGGCGGGGAGGGTCGACGTAACCGCGGAGTCCACCGTCTTTACGGCGGACGGAGACGTCGTGCAGATCGACGAAACGGTGTACGAAAGCGCCCACGAGACCCCGGATGAGGGGGTGCGCGAGCTCGTGGAATCAATCGTGGGCGAGCAGGACGAGGACGACACGGCGGGTATCGACGACCTCCTCGCTCCCGGTGGGGGGCTCGATCTCTTGCCGGTTGGTCAGAAAGACGAGGAGCTCATCATGGCGGGCGAGTCATCGGGGGCGGGACGGGCACCGACGATGACGTCGCGCGGTCTCGACTACGATGCGATCCTCTCGAGGTATCCGACAAATGAAGGTGGTGTCCTGAAGTCCCTCGTCGAGTTTACACGGTCGTGGGGCGCTCGAGCCGCGGGGGTTCTTCTCCCGCAGAACAACGAATTGCGTCTGGAGTACAGCCTGGCGGTCGAAGAGGGCTGCCGTCGCAGCTTTGTCGTTTCGAACGATAGTGATGTGTATCGGCATGCTCTGCGGCATCGGAGTCTGCTTCTTGCACGAGAGCCGCTGCATCGTTTCCGTTCCTTTCGCGGCGTCTGCAGCGAGGCGGCCTTCGCCTACATCGGTGAAGTCCTGCTTCTCCCCATCGTGTTCCGGGGGCAGGAGGGTTATCTGTTCCTCGGTGTTCGCGATGTGTCGACGAACCTCGAGAACCTTCTGTCGAACGCCGGTATAGCGCTTCCCGAGTTCTCTCACGCCCCCGCAGCCAACTCGTGACATCGCCGAATCATCATGGAGGTATGGTGAGCGCCACCAACGCACGCAAGACGAAAGAGGTGCACGTCTACACCGACGGCGGATGTCACGGGAATCCGGGACCGGGCGGCTGGGCCTACGTACTGGAGGTCGACGGCTTCCGCCACGCGGAGAAGGGTGCTGAGAAACGGACGACGAACAATCGCATGGAGCTTAGCGCGGTTATACACGCCCTCAGGCATCTCTCCCGACAGGGTCTCTGCGAGTCGGCAACCGTACACATACACACCGACTCCCAGTACGTGCGGAACGGTATCACGAGCTGGATCCACACATGGGAGGGGAACGGCTGGAAGACGAGCGCAAGGAAGCCCGTGAAGAACCGCGAGCTCTGGATGAGCCTCAGGGAGGCCGAGCGGCGCTGCCGGGTCGAGTGGCACTGGGTCCGGGGGCACAGTGGGCACGCGGGCAACGAGGAAGTCGACGGCCTCGTGCAGGACGCTATCGCCGAGATCTCCTGACCGCAGATTTCCCCGCCTCAGTTACAAGCAACAGCGCCGAATACCCGGTATCTTCCCGCGAGGAGGCAGGCTGTGAATGTGTACAGCTACGTGCCCGGCGGATACGCGGGGGACCTGGTTTCGGTCGAGGTGGATATTCGACGGGGTATCCCGAGTACGGACATCGTCGGGCTCCCGGACAACGCGGTGCGGGAGGCGCGCGAGCGGGTGCGAGTGGCGCTACGGAGGGCGGCGCTCGAGTATCCGCCGGACAGGGTGCTCATCAATCTTGCACCCGCGGGGGTGAGAAAGATAGGCGCGTCATTCGACCTGGCAATCGCGGTGGCCGTTCTGGAGGCTTCCGGCCAGCTGGGTCCCCCCGGTGAGCGGGCTCGACCGCAGGCCGTGCTCGTGCTCGGTGAGTTGCAGCTCGACGGCACCGTTCGCAGTGTCCGCGGCGTACTCTCCGCCGTAGCGGCGGCAACCGAACGGGGTATCAACTACGCGCTGGTTCCCACGGAAAACGTCCGCGAAGCGCGGGCGCTTGGTCGCGGGGAGATTGCCGGTGTGCACCGGTTACAGCAGGCCGTCGGCGTTCTTGCCTCGGGATTCTCGTCGGCGGAGCCTCCGGAGAGGCCCGACCGAACGGACGGGGACACCGCGGCTCGCGGACCGGCGGCGCTGCCGCAGCTCCCGGATATGCCGGATTACGCGGAGCTGCGCGGGCAGGCCCGATTCAAGCGCGCCCTGGAGCTTGCGGCGGCCGGACGCCATAACCTGATCGTGGTGGGCCCTCCCGGCAGTGGCAAGACGATGGGGGTGCGGGCGCTCACCTCAGTCGTTCCGGACCTGGGGCAAGAGGAGGCGCTGGAGGTAACGCGCATCTATTCTCGGGCCGGGCTCCTGGGGGCGGAAACGGACCTTTTCAGACGCCCGCCGTTCCGCGCGCCGCATCATACGGCGTCGCTGCAGGGCATTGTCGGGGGCGGTCGTGACCTGCTGCCGGGCGAGATATCGCTGGCCCACCGGGGCATTCTGTTTCTGGATGAGGCCGCGGAGTTTCGCAAGAACGTGTTGCAGAGTCTCCGCGAGCCCGCCGAGGAGCGGCGGATCGTGATCGCGCGGGCGGGACGCACCTACTGGTATCCGGCCGATTTCCAGCTCGTGCTCGCCGCAAACCCCTGTCCCTGCGGCTATTTCGGACATCCGACGCGAATGTGCACCTGCAGTATGGCGGAGGTTACGCGATACTGGAAGCGCCTCGGCGGTCCGCTCATGGACCGTATCGACGTGCGAATCCGCGTCGAAGCGCAGGGCGGACGCCCCCTCGCCGCGGACTCCCGAACGGAGCCCGCGGCGGAGTCTTCGCAGACGCTGTACGAGCGCATCCACGAGGCGGCGGATCGTCAGCGGAAGCGTTACCGGGACGAGGGCTACGGCAGCAACGGCCGGGTGCCTGCGTCCCGTTTGAGGCGCCACCTCAGGCTGTCGCCGGAGAACGAGGAGGTAGTCGAGCGGGCCGCCGAGAAGCTCTCGCTCTCCGCTCGGGCGGTCGTCTCGGTTCTTCGCATGGCGAGAACGATCGCCGATCTCGATGCAAGCCCTGAGGTACGGCGCCGGCACCTCCTGGAAGCGGTGCAGCACCGTCGACTCGGTGAGGGCCACCGGTGGTTGTAGTCGGCTGTTGGCATGAGTTCGAACCTGGTTTATATTTTGGGGCGGGATGGCCTCCAAACGCACGTCTCGTTCACAATTCATGAGTACCGGCGCCGGCGCCCTGCTGCTGGCGATCCTCCTCGCGATGGGATTCGGTCTGATCGGCATACCGGGCAGTGTCGACGGCAGCCGGGCCGACGAGCGACAGGCCGA
>CAZWNS010000011.1:9036-26151 GCA_964635245.1 uncultured Spirochaetaceae bacterium | reverse complement strand
TGATCGGCATACCGGGCAGTGTCGACGGCAGCCGGGCCGACGAGCGACAGGCCGACGAGCGACAGGTCGACGAGCGACAGGTCGAGGGCCGGGAATCCGGTGCTGAGGCTCCGGTTCCTCCAGGCGGCAGCGCTCCGGATGCGGGCGGCTCCGACGCCGCGGCGAAGAGTCCGGCGCCCGAGCTCGAGACGAATGCCTCCGACCCGCCCACAGGCGTGCCGGTTGCAACGAACGACTCCTACACCGAAGATGAGCAACAGAACATCCGGGTGTATGAGAACCGTAATCCGGGCGTCGTGAATATCACTACCGAGACCGTGTCCTATAACTGGTTTCTCGAGCCCGTTCCTCGTGAGGGTAACACCGGTTCCGGTTCCGTCATCGACCGCCGCGGTTACGTGCTTACCAACAACCACGTGGTGACCGACGCCGTCAAAGTGTTCGTCACGCTTGCCGACGGTACGCGCCTCGAGGGGGAGGTCATCGGTTCGGACCCCGAGAACGATCTTGCGGTGATCAAGTTCGACCCGGAGGGCCGTCCGCTGACGACGATCCCCATGGGCCGATCGAATGACCTGCGCGTCGGCCGGAAGGTTATCGCGATCGGCAATCCCTTTGGTCTCGACCGCACGCTGACGACCGGTATCGTGAGCGGACTGGGGCGTCCCATTCGCACGCGAAGCGATCTGGTCATCCGCGACATGATTCAGACCGACGCCTCGATCAATCCCGGAAACTCGGGAGGCCCGCTTCTCGATTCACAGGGACGGATGATCGGTGTGAACACGATGATCTACTCACCGTCGGGTGGTTCGATCGGTATCGGCTTCGCCGTCCCCGTGGATACCGCGCGTCGGGTGGTACCCGATCTCATCGAGTTCGGCGCGGTTCGTCGGGGTTGGATCGACATCGTGCCCCGGCAACTCTTTTCGCAGCTCGTGGACTATGCGAATCTACCGGTGGAGCGTGGCATTCTGATTTCGGAGGTGATTCCGGGCGGAAACGCCGAGCGGGCGGGGCTCAGAGGCGGAGATCGACGCCGCGCCGTGCGCTACGGCAGTACGGTCATCTACCTCGGGGGAGATATCATCATCGAAGTCGACGGGACCCCGGTCGCGACCATCGCGAATCTGTACGAGGCACTCGAGGACAACAAGCCCGGCGAAGAGGTGAGCGTAACCTACCTTCGAGGTAACCGCGAGCGGACCACAACCGTGGAGCTATCCGAGCGCCCTGAACGCTTCCAGTGGGATTGACGTCTACAACAATGGCACGACGCGCATTCAAGATCAGCTCCGAGTATCAACCCGCGGGAGACCAGGGGCAGGCGATAGAGACGCTTTCGGCGGGTCTCGACGAGGGAAGCCGCTTTCAAACCCTCAAGGGCGTGACCGGGTCGGGTAAGACATTTACGATGGCCAACGTCATAGCCCATGCTCAGATGCCGACGCTGGTCGTCTCTCACAACAAGACACTCGCCGCCCAGCTCTACCGTGAGTTCTCGCAGTTCTTTCCCGACAACGCGGTGGAGTATTTCGTCTCCTACTACGACTACTACCAGCCGGAGGCCTACGTCGCCTCTCGGGACCTGTATATCGAAAAGGACGCCTCCATAAACGACGAGATCGACCGCTTGCGCCTCTCCGCGACCACGAATCTCCTCGAGCGCAACGACGTGATCGTCGTCGCCACCGTTTCCTGCATCTACGGGCTCGGCAGCCCTCATGACTACCGCGATATGCGCCTGCGGCTCGACACCGGTGTGGAGGTGAACCTGCATGAGGTGAAGATGAAGCTCGTTTCGCTTCAGTACGAGAGAAACGACGCGGTTCTTCAGCGGGGAAAGTTTCGTCTCAAGGGAGACGTGCTCGAGATATTTCCGGCATACATGGAGGAGGCGTTTCGCATCGAGCTTGCCTTCGACGAGGTTGAGCGCATATGCCGGATCAATCCGCTCACCGGTGAGGTGCTGGAAACCCTCGATGTGCTCTTTGTCTATCCGGCCAAGCATTTCGTCATGCCGGAACGGCAGGTGCAACAGGCGGTGGAGCGCATCCGGGAGGAGCTCGACGTGCGCTACGAGGAGCTGGTTGCGCAGAACAAGCTCGTCGAAGCCCAGCGCCTGAAGACGCGCACGCTCTACGACATCGAGATGCTCGAGGAGATGGGCTACTGCGCCGGCATCGAAAACTACTCCCGCCACCTCAGCGGACGAGAGGCCGGCGAGCGCCCCGCGGTGCTGCTCGACTACTTTCCGGACCGCTTTCTCACCTTCATAGACGAGTCCCACGTCACCCTCCCGCAGGTGAGGGGGATGTACGCCGGCGACCGGTCCCGCAAGCTGTCGCTGGTAAACTACGGATTTCGCCTCCCGTCCGCCCTGGACAACCGTCCGCTGGTGTTCGAGGAGTTCGAGTCACTGATCGGGCAGACCATCTTCGTCTCCGCGACGCCCTCGGATGAAGAGCGGGAGAAATCCGAGCGGGTGGTGGAGCAGATCATCAGGCCCACCGGCCTGCTCGACCCGGAGATCGAGGTGCAGCCCACGGAGGGCCAGATCGAGCACCTCCACGGCGCCATCATGAAACGCATAGACGCAGGCGAGCGCGTCCTGGTGACGACTCTCACAAAGAAGATGGCCGAGGACCTTACCGATTACCTCTCGAATCTCGGCCTGAAGGTGCGCTATCTCCACTCGGAGGTCGAGACCTTCGAGCGTGCGGAGATCCTCACCGAGCTCAGGTCGGGGCGCTTCGACGTCCTGGTCGGCATCAACCTCCTGCGCGAAGGGCTCGATCTGCCCGAGGTCTCCCTCATCGGGATTCTGGACGCCGATAAGATCGGGTTTCTGCGCTCAGCGACCTCCCTCATCCAGACCATTGGGCGCGCGGCCCGCAACGTCAACGGTCGCGTCATCATGTACGCCGACCGGGTCAGCGACGCGATGCGGGAGGCCATGGAGGAGACCGAGCGTCGCCGCGCCCTGCAGAAGAAGTACAACGACGAACACGGCATCACCCCGCAGACCATACGCAAGGCGGTGAATGATATACTGATACGTGAGAAGGAAGAGAAGCAGCAGAACGAGCGCCTGACTATCGACATCCTGAAGCAGAGCTACAACGTGCTGGTACCCTCGCAGCGGAGCGCCCTGATCCGCGCTCTGGAGAAACAGATGCTCGAACATGCCAAGAATCTCGAGTTCGAGGAAGCCGCGGTTGTCCGGGACGAAATCCGGCAGCTGAAATCCGGAGCCGAGGCCGAATCGTGAGCTGTTCCGCGGATATGGGCGTCGCCCCGCGTCGTGCAACCCATCGTGTGTTCAGAGCTATTGCGCTCAGTCTCCTCGCGGTGGCGCCCCTGATGGGCTGCGGCGATCGGGAGAGCGTGGACGGGGTGGAGCTGCCCACAACGCCGGTGTTGAGCTTCCGTGCCGGCTGGGCGGTCGTGGAGGCGGGCTACACGCGCATCCTCGAGCAGCCGGACCCGGACAGCGACATTGTGGGACACGCGCGGCGGGGCGCGATACTCGAAATTCTCTCTACCACCAACTACACCGAGCGCGTCGGCGACGAGACCGACTTCTGGTATCAGATCCGTTCCGACGACTTCTCCGGCTGGGTGTTCGGGCCGAGCGTGGCGCTGTACGATTCGCGCCGGCGAGCGCTGAACGCCTCCAGGATCATGGGCGATGAGTGAGAGCATCGCGGCTGCTCTGCCCCTCGTTCTGCCCCCGCTTATCGGGGCGATCATCGGCTATGTGACGAACTACGTCGCCATACGGATGCTCTTCCGACCGCTTGCGGCAAAGCGCGTGTTCGGCCTGCGCGTGCCGTTCACCCCCGGGATCATACCGAAGCAGCGCTACGAGCTCGCCGAGAGCATCGGCAACATGGTATCCACTCAGCTGCTCAACGAGCAGGCCGTACGCATGCACATCAGAACGCCGGAGTTCCGCGACGCCGTCGCCGAGGGAGTGCGCTCCTCCACCGACAAGCTTCTTTCGACGGTTCCCTCCTCCTACGACTGGAAGGCCCCGGCGTCGCTCGGTGATGTGGCGCGCGAGGCTGCCGGGGGGATGCTTCGCACCTTCCTCGCCTCCCCGGCGTTTCGCGAGGGGGTGCTGGCCGTCGCGCGCAACATGCTCTTTCAGGTTGCCCGCTACGAGCTGCGGGCCGTCGCTCCCGATCCTCATCGCATGCGAGCGATGCTCGAGAATATCGTCGGTCGCGCGGCAAGCGGCGAGCTGCGGGCGGCTGTGAAGACCCTGGCGCACGAATGGCTCGAGCAGCGGCTCGCGGAGAACACGCCGATGAGCCGATACATTTCCGACGGGTTCATCGGCGAGGTGGAGCGGATCGCCGACGATGTTTACGGCCCGTCCTTCGAGCACCTGCTCGAATGGCTCAATCGACCTGATATCCGCACCCAGCTCGAGCACCGGGGAAAGGGTATCCTGCGGAATATCCTCGACAAGTTGACCTTCATGCAGCGGTTCTTCGTGACCGCGGCGCAGTACGACCGGCAGCTCGAGGAACGCATGCCGGCCATCGTCGATGATTTGGTGAATACCCTCCGCAGAGCCGGCTGGGAGCCGGAGAACCGCCGCCGCGTCGTGGAGGCAATCGGCGACGCGCTGCGCAAGATTCAGGCCCAGGGATTCAGCGAAGCCGTGGGGAAGAGCAGGCTCGACCTCCCGTCTCGGGTACATCGGATGATAGACGAGGTCGCCACGGTGATCGAGCGCGACACCGTGCAGCATCGCATTGTCGAGGCCCTGATGTCGGTCGTACATCGCTACGAGGACCGCACCGTGGGTGAGCTCCTCGAATCATTCTTCGCGATGGACCTCGAAAGCCTTGCGGTGGAGATATCGGATCGGCTCTCCGCGCTGGTGCAGCCGGAGCAGCACAGCGGCGCTCTCGTGGGCGAAGCCGAGCGCCTTCTCAAGGACTTCACCTCGGGCTTCGGGTCGGTTAGTATTCGGGAAATCCTGGATCTGGATGACGAGGAGAAGGCTCGCGTGGACGGCGCGGTTGCCGAAGGGCTGACGACGCTCGTGGAGCGGCGGCTCCCGCAGCTGGTGGCGTCCCTTGATATCCGGCGTTTGGTGGTGAACCGCGTTAACAGCCTCGACGTCGCGGAGGTGGAACGGTTGCTCCTCATTGTCATTGCGCGGCACCTGAAGTGGATCAATCTCTTCGGTGCGCTGCTCGGCGCGCTGATCGGCGGCTCGCAGGTAGTGCTTGGATACGTCATGTAGGGGAGGACCGAGTGACGCGCGAACAGACCGTTCTCATCGTTACGGACGATTCCGAGCTTGGCCGCGTGGCCGGCGAAGCTGCGGAGCGGAACGGAGCGGCGGGTGTCACGGCCTCCTCCTCAGCGGAAGCCCTGTCGGCAGCCGAGGACCGGACGATCACCACGGCGGTCATCGACCTCGATCTGCCCGAAGAGGAGGGGTGGAAGGCCGCCGCAGAGCTTCGACGCATATACTTCCGCCGACCCCTGCAGATCCTGCTGTGCTCGGAGAACCGCGACGGCGAGTTTGCCGCAGCGGCACTCGACGCGGGAGGTGACGATTTTCTCACCAAGCCGGTCGATGAGCTCCAGATGCAGGTCCGCCTGCGGGCGGCGGCAATCAGGTTGCGACATCAGACCGACCTTCACCATGAACGTGAGTTCTACCGCCGAGCGGTGAAGCAGGAGGAGGAGCTCTCCTCCCGCGTTCTCGACCAGAACCTTCATCTGAGAAAGGCATACGAGGAGGTTGCGGGCCTCAACCGCGAGCTCGAGCGGGTCAACCAGGAGCTCGAGCGCGTAGCCCGTTTCGACGTCCTCTCGGGTCTCATGAACCGTATGAGCCTGTTCGACGCCCTCGATGTGGAAATCGAGCGGAGCATGAGGTCCGGTCTGCCCCTGTGCGGCATCATGGTGGATATCGATCACTTCAAGTCCGTGAACGACAACTACGGGCACGCCTGCGGTGACAAGGTGATCCGCGCCCTCGGCGCCGTCTTTCGACAGGAGCTCCGCAAGTACGATTACGCCGGCCGATACGGCGGGGAGGAGTTCTTCGTGGCACTGCCGAACAGCTCCCTGAATCAGGCGTCGATGTTCGGTGAGCGTGTGCGCAGCAGCCTCGAGCAGCTCACCGTTGATTGCGAGGAGGGCTCGGTGAGCATTTCAGTTTCCATGGGCGTCGCGAAGTTCCGTCGCGGCGAGTCCCGCGACATGTGGATATCGCGCGCGGACCGCGCGATGTACGTTGCCAAGCAGAAGGGACGCAACCGGATCGAGGTCGAGCCCGTCTCCTGACGGGGCCTTCAGTCCTGCCGCCGGGGAAGCCTCATCGTGAATCGGCTGCCGCGTCCGAGCTCGCTTTCCACTTCCACCGACCCCCCGTGCGCCTGGGCGATGTGCTTCACGATCGAGAGGCCGAGGCCGGTTCCCCCGAGTGCACGGCTTCGTGCGCGGTCCACACGGTAGAACCGCTCGAATATGCGCGGAAGGTCGCGCCTCGGGATGCCCGGCCCGGTATCATCCACCGAGATCAGCAGCTCTCCCTCGGTCCGGGTGATCTCGATCCCCACAACCGCACCGCGCGCGCTGTATTTCACCGCGTTGTCCACGAGATTCGTTATCGCCTGTTGCAGCAGGCTCGCGTTCACGTAGGCATCCGAGGAGCAATCGCATTCCCGGGTCAGGCGCACACCCTTCTCCGCGGCCTGGGGTCCGCATGCCTCCATCACCGCATCGACGAGGTCACCGATGTTGGTCCGCTGCCGGCTGATCTCCTCCTGGCGGGATTCCAGCCGAGAGAGGCTCAAAAGGTCGTCGATGATGAGGTTCAGCCGCCCGGTGTGCTCGGCGATGATCTCGAGAAACCGCTCGGTCTTCGCCGGATCGCCGACGGCGCCGTCTCGGAGAGTCTCTACGAAGCCCATGATCGAGGTGATGGGAGTCTTCAGCTCGTGCGAAACGTTCGCCACAAAGTCCTTGCGGATGTTCTCGAGGCGCTTGAGCCTGCTCACGTCACTTACGACGATCACCGCCCCCGCCGTCCTGCCCTCGGGATCGAGGAGAGCCGAACCGTGGAGCTGGAGGTAGATGATCTCCTGGTCGTAGATGGCCACCGTCCGCTCGAGCGCGTGGTCGGTCTCCAGGGTGGAGCGCGCGAACTCATCGATTTCAGCATTCCGCGCGAACTCGACCAGCGATCGTCCTTCGGCATCCCGGTCCGCGGCAGCGAAGATCTCGCGGGCGGCCCGGTTCACCGAGCGGATGCGGGCCTGCTCGTCGATGAGGATCACACCCTCGACCATGTTGGAGAGGATCGAGTCGAGCTCATCCCGCTCGGCCCCCAGCTCGCCGAGGCGCCGCCCGAGGTCGAAGGCCATCTCGTTCAGACTGCGGGCGACACCGGTAAACGCCGGATCCGGCAGCTCCTCCTGCGTCCTGTGCGTCAGCTCCCCGCGGGCGTAGCGCTGGGCGGCCTCCGCGACCGCACCCAGGGAAGTCTCGTAGCACCATGCCGTGTGGCGCAGATACAGGGCCGCCGCGGCGAGGAGGACGAGAAGAACGTAGCCGATTGTAAAGACCATCTCGGAGATTCCCGACAGAACCGCCTCGCGCAGCTGCGAGACTCGTACCACGTATGCCGGTGAGCCGTCGTCATGCTCCAACAGGTAGGCAACATGGACGAGCGTCGCCGCCGCGTGTCCGTCACGTCGCACGTCCGAGCCGGTGCCCTCGCGGACCGCTTGCAGGTATTCGAGAGGCCGAGCGTAGGGCGACGATCCGTCATGCCTCCCTCCGAGGTCGACGCGCACCGAGCCCTCGGCGTCGAACACCGTCACACGCCGGGCCTCGAGCTGTGAGAAGAGCTCCGCGGCGAGCGTCTCGATTGCCGGGGTGGAGGCGCCGGGCGGTACGCCCGCCGGTACACCGCCGGGGACACCGGCCGCCCTCGCGGCGGTTGCCACCGCCGCTGCGGTCGCCTCGATGTGGCGCTCGAGGGCTGCGTCCCGCGCGAGAAGCACGGCGGTAAGGGTGAGGGCAAGGGAGAGGAAGACGACGCCGAGGAAGTGCCGGAAGAAGGCTCTGCGGACGGCTGCGCGGGGGCTCATGTCTCGCCGGCGAGGCGATAGCCGACCCCGCGGACGGTCTCGATGAATCTGCCGTGGTCGCCGAGCTTCTTGCGGAGGCCGAGAATCTGCACGTCTACCGAGCGCTCGGTAACCGGATAGTCGGCTCCCTTGACCGCATCGATAATTCGCTGGCGGGAAAACACCCAGCCGGGGTTTCGCGCCAGAAACTCGAGGATGCCGAACTCGGTGGCCGAAAGGTAAACGGGCCTGTCGCCCGCAAACACTTCGTGGCGGGATACGTCGATGAGAATGTCATGAACCTGCACGCGCGCGGCGGGGGCGCCGACGGTCTCCTTGCGGTGCCACCGTCTGAGGACCGCGCGGACGCGCGCAAGGAGGACGCTCGGAATGAAGGGCTTGGTGACGTAGTCGTCCGCGCCGAGGTCGAGGCCGCCCACCATATCGCTCGCGGAGGACCTGGCCGTGAGCATAAGCACGGGAATGCTGCGGGTCTCCTGGGCCGACTTCAGCCGCCTGCATACCTCGGTTCCGTCGATGCCGGGCAACATGAGATCGAGGATGATGAGATCCGGTGCCGTCTCGCGGGCAAGGCGAAGCGCGTCTTCCCCGGTTTCCACCGTTTGTACGGCGAACTGTTCCTTTTCGAGGTTGTACCTGATCAACTCGAGAATATCGCGCTCGTCGTCGACAACCAGAACCGTGTCGTTGGCCACTGGGAAGGTCTCCCCCGGAACAGCGCGTGCCGCTTACTGTCGCGGCGTGCGCAGCGCCACGTGCTCCCCGCGTTTCGCGTAGACGACCCATTCGCAGATACTTCGCACGTGGTCGCCGAGGCGCTCGAGAAACCGCACCATGAACATGAGGTTCATCGCCTTGTCCGCCTTATCGGGATGCTCGCGCACGATGTCGATGAGCTGCCCGTAGAGCGTCTTCTGCATACTATCTATCGTGGCGTCGCGCTCGGCGACCGCCACCGCCTGGTCGGCATCCTGGTCGACGAAGGCGGTGAGTGAGTCATGCATCATCGAAATGCCCCGCTCGGCCATCTCCTCGATCGAGGGGAGCACGCGCGAGAAGGTCTCGTCGGAAATGTCTCCGACCGCCCGCGCGAGATGTCGGGCGTGGTCGCCCATGCGTTCGAGATCGTCCACGATGCGGATGGTCGTGAGAATTTCCCGCAGGTCGCTCGCCACCGGCTGCTGCGTGGCGAGGAGCTCGGTACAGTGATTCTCGATCTGCACCTGCATCTCGTCGATGCTTCGGTCCTCTTCGATCACCCGTTCGGCAAGCTCATAGTCGTGGGACGCGAGTGCGGTCACCGACTTCTTGAGCGCTTCTTCCACCAGGGCACCCATTCGCAGGACGTCCTGATACATCTTATCGAGCTGGCTAAGAAAGTACTTCCGTGGCGCCATGCGGCGGCCTCCATCATCCCGTGCATTAGCCGAACCGGCCGGAAATGTAGGCCTCGGTCTCGGCGTTCTGCGGATTAAAGAACATATCTACGGTGGTCCCATACTCTGCAACGTACCCTGACTTGTGCTCGTCCACCATGAAGAACGCGGTGTAATCGGACACGCGTCCCGCCTGCTGCATATTATGGGTCACGATCACTATAGTGTACTGCTCTTTGAGCGCTTCGACCAAGCTTTCGATCTTGCCGGTGGAGATCGGATCGAGCGCCGAGGTCGGCTCATCCATGAGGAGAACATCCGGCTCCACCGCGAGCGCCCGCGCGATACAGACGCGTTGCTGTTGACCGCCGGAGAGGCTGAGCGCCGGCGTGTGAAGGCGGTCCTTGAGCTCGTCCCAGACCGCGGCCGCGCGCAGACTTTTCTCCACCCGCTCTTCGATTGCCTGCTTGTTGCGCACGCCATGAAGCCGCGGGCCGTAGGCGATATTCTCGAAGACGGTCATGGGGAAGGGATTGGGCTTCTGGAAGACCATGCCTACACGAGTACGCAGGTCGATGGGTGAGAAGTCGGTGTAGAGGTTCCGGCCCTCGTAGCCGACGTAGCCCTCGATGCGGACACCGTCGATGAGATCATTCATGCGGTTCAGGGTGCGCAGAAAGGTGGACTTACCGCAGCCCGACGGTCCGATGAGGGCGGTGACCTGGTTCCGAGACACATCCATCGTAATATCTTTCAGTGCCTGGAACGCCCCGTAGAACAGGCTGAGATGGGAGATCTGAAATGTGCTCTGCATCCCGTTCATGCGTGCTCCTTGTGCGACCCTAACATGCGGATGCCGTGTTAAAAGAGTATTAGCCCCCGCGTTTTTTTAGGATACCGCCTCGTTATGAGCCTCCACGCGGCTGCGGAACCAGCGATAGAGGGCCTCTATGCGGTTGTAAAAGCTGTCCTTCGCACGGTCTTCGAGGCCGAAGAGGCTGATCACGCTCACCCCGCTGGCACCGTAGAAGAGATATCCCTCCTCGGTCTCCACCACGGTGAGATGTGTCTCGAGGTTCTCCCGCGCGACAACCGGGAGGATTCCGTAGTACATGCGTGTGAGGTTCGTCATGCTCATGAGGTAGGCGTCTTCCCGTCGCACGTACTCGACCTCATAGACGTTGCGCCCGAAGCTCGAATCACGTTGATACACATGAACGCGGTCCCGACGCGGGACCTCCGAAACGGTGGGGTCGGGAAGCGGCTCACGACTGTCCGGCCCTTCAACCGCGTAGGATTCCTTATAGAAGATGCGCATTCGCTCGCGCGTGGCGGAGTAGTACTCGATTCCTTCCATCGTGCTCACCGAGCGGAAGATATTGTAGAGAGCACGGTCTCGCTCCTCCTCGTCGTCGCCCGCCAGCCGGTCACGCAGCAGAAAGAGCGCCTCGACACCGATCTTCGGCTGCATGTCCTCGAGGGCCGAGCGGGTGTTTTCGAGACCCGGGATCTGGGGGCCGAGCTCGAGGTCCACGCCGTCGGTGAAGAAGTGCTTGAGACTTCCCTCCTCCATGAGCTCCCGGTAGCGCTCCCGGGAGAGATTGGCGACCAGCTCGCGGACCGGCGGTCGGGCCGTATCGGCGGGGTTCTGCGCGGCGGCAAGCAGGGGTACGAGGAGTAGGAGCACAACGGTCGCGAAACGACCGAACATTGAAGTAGGGGAGACATCCATGGTACTCTCTTCTATCTCAGAACACTCCGCAATTCAAGGGCAGCATGCATAAGCCAGTCGTTTTTACCGGGGGCGGAACCGCCGGGCACGTCTTCCCCGGACTTGCGGTAGCGGACGCGCTTCGCGAGCGCGGTGACTACGAGATTCTGTGGATCGGCTCCAGCTCGGGTATGGAACGCCGTCTCGTGGTCGACCGCGGCGTTCCGTTCTACGGCATTCCGGCGGGAAAACTCCGCCGCTATGCCTCGTTGCGGAACCTCGTGGACCTTGCCATGGTGGCTGCGGGCTTCGTGGCGGCGGTGTTTCGGTTGCGCGCGCTCAAACCGGCTTTCGTCTTCTCCAAAGGTGGCTACGTCACGGTCCCGGTCGTCGCCGCGGCGCGCGTGCTCGGTATCCCGGCGGTGACGCACGAGTCCGATTCCGACCCGGGACTCGCCACGAGGCTCAACGCCCGGCTCGTGGAGCGGGTGCTTTTGTCCTATGATTCCACTGCCGACTTTCTGCCGGCCGGCCTCCGCCCCCGCTGCGTGACCGTCGGCAACCCGGTGCGCCGGGACCTCCGGTCCGGCCGTCCCGAGGCCGCCCGCCGTGCCTTCAATCTACCGGCGGATCGGCCGCTTGTCTTTGTGGTCGGCGGCAGCCTCGGCTCCGCACAGATTAACGGTCTCCTCGCGGAGGTGCTCGACCAGCTTCTCGGGTTCTGCGCGGTGGTGCACCAGCGCGGCGATCACCCCGCGCCGCGGCCGGACGGGGAGGGCTATGCCTCGGCAACCTTCATCGGGCCGGAATACGCGGACCTGCTCGCCGCCGCCGACCTGGTGGTGTGCCGCGCCGGCGCCGGAACGCTCTGGGAGCTCTCACTTGCCGGAAAGCCGGCCGTGCTCATCCCGCTTCCCCGCTCGGGTTCGCGTGGCGACCAGCTGCGCAACGCCCGCATGTTCGCCGATCGTGGCGCGGCCGTCGTTCTGGCCGACGACGACGCGAGGCCCGAGCGGCTGCTGGGCGAGATTCGGCGCCTCCTCGACGACCCCGCCGCGCGTCGGCGCATGGGAGCCGCGGCGGCGGGGTTTGACGCAGCCGGTGCAGCGGATAGAATCGCACGCATGATCGAGGATGTAGTGGAGGGGCGCGGATGGACTTCGTAGCGGTCGACATCGTCTTCGCGCTGATTCTCGTGTTCACGACGCTCCGGGCCGCCGTCCGGGGGTTCGTGACCGAGCTGCTCTCGATGGCGAGCCTCATCCTCGGCATCACGGCCGCCGTGCTGTTCTCCGGAGTCGTCGGCGCGTATCTCAACAGGTGGCTCGGCGAATCGGCGTGGAGCCAGGTGGCCGCCTTTCTGGCCATTTTCCTGCTGGTCTACATTCTGGTGAAGATCTTTGAGAACGCCCTCCATCGGCTGATCGAGCACATCCATCTCGAGAATCTGGACCACGCACTCGGCCTGTTTCTCGGCGTGATCGAGGGGCTGCTGCTGACGTTCGTTATGATCCTGATCATCCAGATACAGCCCTTCTTCTCCCCCGACCGGGTGCTCGAAGGCAGCGTCTTCGGCCGACTGCTCGTGCCGCTTCTGCCGCACGTCTCTGAGTTTCTGAACCGGAGGACCGTCGATGTTTGACAATATTATCGGGCACGCGGAGCCGCTCGCCCGACTGCGTGCGGAGATCCTCGGGAACCGGTTGCCGGCGGCCGTGCTGTTCCACGGTCCGCAGTATGCCGGAAAAACCACGGTGGCGCTCGAGCTCGCCCGCGCGGTAACCTGCGAACAGGGCGGCGCGGAGTGGACCTGCACCTGTGACTCCTGCCGCCGGCAGCGTATGCTCGTCCATCCCTACACCCTGCTGCTCGGCACCCACTACTTCCTCCAGGAAATCACCGTCTGCGCGGAGGCTCTCAAGGCACATCCGTCGAAAGGCACGCGGTTTCTGTTTCTGCGCGCCGTGCGAAAGCTGCTGCGACGCTTCGACGAGGTCCTGTGGCAGGGACAGGAGCATCGCATCTCGTCGGTTTCGCATACGGTCCGTGAGGTCGGCGAGATGGCCGAGGATCTCGACCCGCGGTTTCCCCTGCCGCAGGGCGCGGAACTGGAGAAGGTTACCGAACGGCTCCGCTCGCGGTCGAAGAAACTCGCGTCGGCACTTCCCCAGGATCCGGTACCGATCCAGGCGGTGCGAAACGTGGCGTTCTGGGCCCACATGTCGGGGCCGCGCAAGGTCGTGATTGTGGACGGTGCCGACCGCCTCAACGGCGGCACCCGCAACGCGCTGCTCAAGACCCTCGAGGAGCCGCCGCCGGAGGTTACCTTCGTGCTGCTGGCCACCGCGCGCTCGGCGGTGATGCCGACGATTCTCTCGAGGGTGCGGCAGTACGAGTTTCGCCCGCGGAGCACCGACGAGCAGTGTGAGGTAGTGCGCCGGGTATTTCGAGAGGGGGAGCTTGAATGTGGGTCTCTGCGTGAGTACTTTCTGAACAACGGATTCTCGGGGTCGGAGCCGATAACATCCCTCGCTGAAGCGTTCATCGAGGCCGTTGTTTCCCCCCACACCGCAGACGGTGCAGACGGAGTTGCACACGTGCAACAGACGTTGCAGGAGATGGCAGAGGTGCACGCATTCCGCTATTTTTTCGAAGAGCTCACCGCACTTCTTCAGCGATTACTCGCGAATGATGCGACTCGCGCCTCACGGCCGCTGGTGGGGATGGAGACGATCGGGAGATGGCGCGATCTGGTTGCGGAGGCGGCATTTCGGGTGGAGTCATTGAATATGAATCCATCGACGGTCTGCGAGAGTCTGTACTTCTCCATGAGGCAGGTCGATGCGGGGGTTCATTGAGCGCGCGCTGAACAAGCTCGACAAACTCGACAGCACGCAGATCCGAACCCTCATCCACGATCTCGCCTCCGAGCACGAACAGATGCAGATCGTGCTCGATTCGATGAACGACGCCGTCGTCGTCTCCGATAACGAGCACAATCTCGTCATGGTGAACAAGGCGGCCGAACGCCTCCTGCCGCTCATGCCGGGCGATCTCGCCGAGCACAAGATGTGGGAGATCATCCGCGATGAGGAGATCGCCTCCTTTGTCGAGGAAATGCTCGAGGCGGAGGATTCGGTGTTGGACGCGGAGTTTACCCTCGAGCACTCGGGAGGGACGAGGATCCTGCTCTTGAGTCTGTTCCCGCTGGTGCGCAGCGGCCACGTCACCGGAAACATCCTGCGGGTGGAGGACGTGACCGAGCGCAAGAGCAGGGAAGCGCGGTTGCGGCGCGCGGAGAGCCTTGCCTCCCTGACGACCCTTGCGGCCGGTGTGGCGCACGAAATCAAGAATCCGCTCGGCTCGATCGGTATCCACATCCAGCTCATTCAGAAAGAGCTCTCCGCGCTCGCGGATGCAGAGAAAGAGCGCATACAGGGCTACATCGACGTCGTCAACGAGGAAGTAAACCGTCTCAACAAGATCGTCGTGGACTTCCTGTTCGCCGTTCGCCCCATGAACGTCGAGCTCGAGGACGAGGACATGAACACCGTGCTTGCGGACCTGCTGGAGTTCGTGCGCTACGAGCTCGAAGAAAACGATATCGAGCTTGAGGCCGACCTTCAGGAGGACCTACCGAAGGTGCAGCTCGACGACAAGTACTTTAAGCAGGCGGTGATGAACATCGTCAAGAATG
The DNA here is from genome assembly GCA_964635245.1 of uncultured Spirochaetaceae bacterium. Taxonomy (GTDB): domain Bacteria; phylum Spirochaetota; class Spirochaetia; order DSM-27196; family PWMO01; genus JAAAOH01. The sequence goes on along the minus strand of CAZWNS010000011.1, from coordinate 11,238 downwards.
CGCTTGCCGCCATGCCGGGCGGCGGGACGCTGCGGGTCAAGACGCGCTGTCGAGGCGAGAGCGTCGAGCTGATCGTCGAAGACACCGGGGAGGGGATGTCCGATGAGGTGCGGGAGAAGATTTTCGAGCCCTATTTCACCACCCGGGATTTCGGCTCCGGCATCGGGCTCACGTTGGTATACAAGGTCGTGAAGGAACACATGGGAGAGATAAGCGTGCGCTCGGAGGAAGGTGAGGGTACCCGCTTCATTCTGACGTTTCCGGTGCCGCAGCGTGAGCAACACCTGCTCGAGTGGAGTGGAGAAGAGACCCAATGAAGTTCAACGTGCTGATCGTCGACGACGAGAAGAACATCCGGCAGGGACTCGGAAAGGCTCTCGAGATGGACGGTCACAACATCTTCCTCGCAGAGGACGGGCAGGAGGCGCTCGACATCATTCACGAGGAGGAGATCGATCTGGTGATCGCCGACCTCCGTATGCCGCGCCTCTCCGGAGAGGAGCTGCTTCGGCGCGTCGTTGATCAGTGGCCCACCATACCGTTCATCATTCTCACCGGTCACGGAACAATAGAGACCGCCGTGCAGGCGATGCGCGACGGCGCCTATGACTTTCTGACGAAGCCGGTGAATCTCGACCGGCTCTCGCTGCTGGTGCGCCGGGCGCTGTCGAGCAGAGAGCTCGTCATGCAGCATCGCCAGATGCAGGAGGAGCTCGACAAACAGCGCCGCTTCACGAACATCATCGGAAAGTCGAGCGCCATGCACCGCATCTTCGACGTTGTGCGGCAGGTCGCTCCGACCAAGGCCTCGGTGCTCATCACCGGCGAGAGCGGAGTGGGCAAGGAGCTCGTAGCCGACGCGCTGCACAACCTCTCCGACCGCAGGGACAAGCCGTTCATCAAGGTGCATTGCGCCGCTCTGTCCGAGACGCTCCTCGAAAGCGAGCTCTTCGGCCACGAAAAGGGGGCCTTCACCGGCGCCGTCGCCCGCAAACGGGGGCGCTTCGAGCTTTCCCATATGGGAAGCATCTTCCTCGACGAAATCGGCGAGATCAGCCAGAGTGTGCAGATCAAGATTCTGCGGGTTCTCCAGGAAAAAAGGTTCGAGCGTGTCGGCGGGGAGGAGACGCTCGAAGTCGACACTCGCATTATCTCGGCTACCAACAAGGACCTCAAGGCGGAGATCGAACGGGGCACCTTTCGCGAGGACCTGTTCTACCGGCTCAACGTTGTCAACATCGACATCCCGCCCCTGCGCGAGCGCAAGGAAGACATACCCCTTCTGGTGTCCGCCTTCATCAAGGAGTTCGCCCAGGAAAACAACAAGCCGGTAGAGGGGATCGACCACAAGGCGCGGGCCGCGCTGTACAACTATTCGTGGCCGGGAAATGTGCGTGAGCTCAGGAACTGCATAGAGAGCGCGGTGGTGATGTGCAAAGGGACGGTCGTCACGCCGGATGATCTGCCGCCGTCCATTGCCCGGGACTCCGAAAGCAACGACATCCGCATCACGGTGGGCTCCACTCTGTCGGAGGCCGAGCGGGAGATTATACGCAGCACCCTCAACGCCTACAACGGCAACAAGAGTCGTACCGCCGAGGTCCTCGGTATCGGGCGGAAGACCCTTCACCGCAAGATCGCCGACTACCACCTCGACGACGGTCGCCGCGCCGCAGCCGCCCCCGGCACGGATAGCGCCACCGATAGCGACACCGTTACCGACACCGTTACCGACACCGTTGCAGCCGACTCCGACTCCGACGCGTGATGCGCCCGTGCCGCGCCTCGCTCACGTCCCCTGCGCGAGGTAGTAATCCCGAATACGGCGGTAGCTCCGGATCAACTCCCGCGTGACCGCCGTCGCGGTCGCGAACTTCTCGGGGTCGCCTGCAAAGCGATCCGGGTGATAGCGGGCGAGCTCGCGCCTGAACTGTCGCCGTACCTCGTCCAGCGACGTACCGGGGGCGAGCTCGAGGTTTTCGAATGCCCGGCGGAGATCGGCCGGCATGGCGGACGGGGCGCCCCCGGCGGCGGTGCGGCCGCGGTCGTCGGCAGCCCGGCCGGCCCCCGGCTCGGTGGCCCGACGCATGTATTCATCGAGCTCGTTCCACGCCTCCCGCCAGTCCGGATCCGCGCCGCCGTGCGAGGCGCCGCCGTGCGAGGCGCCGCCGGATCCGACGGACTCGGCGGAGTCCTCGAGCG
>CAZWNS010000011.1:0-8936 GCA_964635245.1 uncultured Spirochaetaceae bacterium | reverse complement strand
GCGCCGCCGTGCGAGGCGCCGCCGGATCCGACGGACTCGGCGGAGTCCTCGAGCGCCCGGCGGAGGAGAAGGCTGAGTCTGTCGAGAATATCCACGCGAACCTCCGGGCGGCGTCGCGGCCGTCTGGGCGTCCGGGCCGTCACACGCCGAGGCGAACTCTACGGGGCGGCGGCCCCGGTGTCAAGCCGAAGGTTTCGAGCCGCAGGTTGCATTCGCCGCAGGTTGCATTCGCCGCCGCAGCCCACTATGATCCGGCAAGAAGCTGCGTATGAAGGCGTCCGACCGCATTGCTCCGCGCGTAATAGAGGCCATGAGAGAGGCGATCGCCGAGACCGGCGGAAACGAGGTTCTCTTCGTGTGCAAAGTCGACGAGGATGCCCTCATCACCGAGATCGAGGTTCGTGCGCGCGGAAACCTCGACAGCGTTCCGGCGCCTGATCTGCATATGCAGCAGGGCCACGTCGTGGTGCACAATCATCCCGGCGGGCGCCTGCAGCCGAGTCGGGCGGACCTCGATGTTGCGGCAAATCTCTCCGCCCAGGGTATCGGCAGCTGTATCATCGACAACGAGGTACGCGAGGTCTACGTCATCGTAGAGCCGTTTCTCGGCGCGGAGACCGAGCCGATAGACGGTGAGGAGCTCGCCGCCCGTATCGACGACGGAGGGGAGCTCTCGCGGCTTCACGCCGATTTCGAGCCACGTCCGTCACAGATCGAGATGCTTGCACGTGTGGCCGGGGCCTTCAACGACGACCGCCTCTGCGTCGCCGAAGCGGGCACCGGAGTGGGTAAATCCCTGGCCTACCTGATCCCGGCCTTCGCCTGGGCCGAGCGGAACGACGAGCGGGTGGTGATATCGACGGCAACCATAAATCTTCAGCAGCAGATCATGGAGAAAGACACGCCGCTGGTGCGGAAGCTGCTCGGTACCGATCTCGAGGCGGTGCTCGTGAAGGGGCGCGGAAACTATCTCTGCCTCAACCGCCTCGACGAGGCGCTGGAGGAAGACTCGACGCTCTTCTCCGAGCCCTCGGACGAGCTTACCGCCGTCCGTGACTGGGCGCGGACGAGCGCCACGGGCAGCCGCAGCGACCTGCCGTTCTACCCCTCGGACGAGCTGTGGTCCCGGGTCAATTCCGACCCCGATTCGTGCTCGGGGCTGCGATGCCGCAACCGGGAAGGCTGCTTCGTCATGAAGGCGCGACGGGAGGCCGCACGGGCGCGGGTGCTGGTCGTCAATCATCACCTGCTGTTCTCCGACCTCGCCCTGAGGCTCCGCGGGCTGGGGTTTCACAACACCGCCATCCTGCCGCCCTTCCATCGGCTTGTCTTCGACGAGGCACATACCCTCGAGGACAGCGCGACGTCGTACTTCTCGGAGTCCTTCTCACGCCTTTCGGTGGTCAAGTACCTCAACCGTCTGCTGCGCGAGCGGCGCGGGCGACGTCTGGGCCTGTTGCTGCAGCTCGCGTCTCTCGGAGGTGACGGGGAGGCTGTGGCGGCGGCGGGGGCTCTGGTCGCCGCCGTGCGGGAGCAGGCGGACGTCGTGAACGAGGTGACCGCAGCAGGGCTCGTCGGACGCGCCGCCACGCTCTGGGTGCGCGATGAGCCGCCCGATGCGCTCTCCGATCAGGCGAAGGACGCGCTGCGAGAGCTGCAGGACCGCCTGCTCGCTCTCGTTGAAAAGGTGCAGGCCGCCGTGAAGAGCCTCCCCGAGGAGGCCGAGGAGGACCCCGTCGTCTACGATGTGCGCCTCACCCTGCGACGGCTTCAGGACATTTCGGCCCTCTGCGAGGGTATTCGCGCCCCGGAGACGAGGCCGGAGCGGGTCTACTGGGTCGAAAAGCGGGTTCTGCAGGCCGGTCAGACGCTTGCCCGATTCGTGTCGACGCCGGTCGACGTAACGGACGTGATGCAGGAGGCCGTGTACGAGCCCTACAAGACGGTCGTCTTCACGAGCGCGACCCTCACGGTGAACGAATCCTTTGCGTTCTGGGAGCGGCGGATCGGACTCGACGCGGTCGATGCGGGACAACGGGATGAGCACATCTTCCCCTCTCCGTTCGACTTCGCCGGTCGGGTACTGCTGGGTGTTCCCGACGACGCGCCGTTGCCGGAGTCTCCGCGGTACCAGGCGTTCCTCTCGGAGTTCGTTCGACGGGCGTTGACCCTGTCGGAGGGGCGGGCGCTGGTGCTTTTCACCTCCTACGAGATGCTCACTGCGACCTATGAAGCGGTAAAGCCCGCGCTCGTCGAGCTCGGCATTACCGCCTTCCGGCAGGGCGCGGATGAGCGCTCGCGGCTGCTGGCCGGGTTCAACGCCGATACCGCGAGCGTTCTCTTCGCGACGCAGAGCTTCTGGCAGGGCGTCGATTCCCCCGGCGAGACGCTGACCCTGCTCATTCTCTGCAAGCTGCCGTTCCGGGTGCCGACGCACCCGGTACAGCTCGCCCGCATGGAGGCGGTTCGCCGGGAGGATGGTAACCCGTTCCGCGATCTGTCGCTGCCGGACGCGGTAACCCGCCTCAAGCAGGGCTTCGGGCGACTGATGCGGCACCGCCGCGATCGCGGGGTTGTGCTGATTCCCGATGCCCGCGTCGTGCGAAAGAGCTACGGGTCGGTGTTCCTCAACTCGCTGCCCCGCACCGCACGCAGTGTCAAAGCTGCAGACCGGCTGCTCCGGGACGTTGAGGACTTTCTCTACGCGGAATGATTCGGCGGTGCTGATTCGGCGGTGCAAAAAAAAGCAGCCGCGCGTTGAGCGGGCTGCTTTCGGGCAGGTGCCGACGCGCGGCGCGCTACTCGACCACCGCGATGACGTCATCCATCTTTACGATCAGGTGGTCTTCACCGTCGATCTTGATGTTGGTGCCGGCGTACTTGTCGTACATCACCTTCTGGCCTTCTTTGACGGTGATGACTTCCTTGTCGTCGCCGACCGCAACGACCACGCCTTCCTGCGTCTTTTCCTGGGCGGTCTCGGGAATGTAGAGACCACCTTTGGTCTTCTCTTCCTCTTTTTCGGTTTTGAGCAGGACGCGGTCTCCGAGTGGCTTGATCTTCATCTTCTCCTCCTGTTGATCTCGCATATTCGCAGCTTTCCGGAGTTTTACGTTAACGCGGAAAAATATAGTATCCAGCGGGTGCGCGGTCAAGCGGAATGTCGACCCTGGTGCCGCTTCGCATTCGACCGCCGGGCGGATCGGGGCCGGTCGCCCGTTAAGGTTATGCCCTGAAAGATTTTGGTTGACGGAACAGCCGGTGCGGACCTATTATTTTATAGAGAGATAAGCTGATTGGGTTAGCGCGCGCAGGCCGGGTGACACACATGCAACGCCGGCAGGGGGTGGTATGCGCCTGCGTGGGATTTTTTGATACAGTATTCGGCGCCTCTCGTGGCTATGGGCTACTCTGACCCAACTTGTCACGTGCAAGAATCGAGGCGTTTTTTCTTTCCTTCTAACTGATTTTCCTCCAAAGACTTAGAGGCCGTCAAAATTCGGCGGCTTGGCACGCCACTTGCAATCTTTATGGTGACGAGGAGGTTAGAATGCCCGCACCAACGAAGACGAAGAGCCGGACAACGCAGTCGTATCCTCAGGGGTCGCGAGACGACGAGAACGTCTTGTCGATGTACCTGAAAGAAATAAACAGGATCCCTCTCCTTACCCGAGAGGAAGAAGACAGGTACGCCCGGGCCGCGGCCGCCGGCGAGAAATCCGCCAAGGATATGCTCGTGCAGGCGAATCTGCGGTTCGTGGTGAACGTTGCCAAGAAGTATCAGAATCAGGGCCTGCCCCTCTCCGATCTCATCAGTGAGGGGAACATCGGTCTGATGAATGCCATCGAGCGGTTCGACGTGGACAAGGGATACCATTTTATCTCCTACGCCGTGTGGTGGATCCGCCAGGCGATACTGAAGGCGATCTGCGAGAAATCCCGTATGATCCGTCTGCCGCTCAATCGCGCGAACGAGCTCGTGCAGATCGAAAAGGTCCGCAAGGAAATCCAGGGGCAGCGGGGCGAGGATGCGGAGATGAAGCATATCGCCGAGACCCTGAACATGGACCAGGATCATGTAGCCGATCTTATCAACATTTCGCGCGACCTGATCTCCCTCGAGACGCCGGTGTATCAGGAGAAGGACTCCTCGATTCTCGGTGACTTCGTCGAGGACGAAGGGTACAAGCAGCCCGAAACTCAGCTCGAGGAACAGTCCCTGAAGGACGATATCAACCGCGTGCTCGGGACCCTGAGCGACAAGGAGGCGGAAATCATCCAGTACCGCTTCGGGCTCAACGGTCGCAGCCCGCTTTCGCTCAAAGAGATAGGTGATAAGTACAATCTGACCAAGGAGCGCATCCGCCAGATTGAGAAGAAGGCGCTGAAGCGGCTCCAGCATCCGAAGCGCAGCCAGTTCCTCGAGAGCTACGTCGCATAGCGATGAGCTCCACATACGCATCTTTCGGCCCTCGTGTTGCATTGTTGACACGGGGGCCTTGTTCGTCTTAGCCTTTCGGGAAGCGAATCACATTATCAAGACTTTCGGGGGTACGTGTCTTTATGGCAACGAAGTATGTTTACTTTTTCGGAGGAGGCGAGGCCGACGGCAACGCCCAGATGAAGGAAACTCTGGGTGGAAAGGGCGCCGGTCTCGCGGAAATGACCCGCGCGGGTGTGCCGGTTCCCGCCGGGTTCACGATTTCCACCGATGTGTGTGAGTACTACTACAAGCACGACGAAACCTATCCGGACGGTCTCGAGCAGGAGGTTCAGCAGAATCTCGATCGTCTCGAGTCAATGATGGGAAAGAAGCTCGGCGATCCGAAGGACCCTCTTCTCGTGTCGGTCAGATCCGGTGCGGCCGTCTCCATGCCGGGTATGATGGACACGGTGCTGAACCTTGGGCTCAACGACGAGGCCGTGGACGGTCTCGTGAAGAAGTCCGGTAACGAGCGCTTCGCCTGGGATTCCTACCGTCGTTTCATCAACATGTTCGGTGACGTCGTCATGGGCGTGAAGCACGAGGAGTTCGAGAAGGTTCTCGAGCGCATGAAGAAGAACAAGGGCGTCGAGAACGACACCGACCTCGATGCAGCCGATCTCAAGAAGCTCGTCACCCAGTACAAGAAGGTCTACAAAGAGAACACCGGCGAGGAGTTTCCGCAGGATCCCAAGGATCAGATGTGGAAGAGCATTAACGCGGTCTTCGGTTCCTGGAATAACCCGCGCGCCATCAGCTACCGGAAGCTCAACAACATCAAGGACCTGAGAGGTACCGCGGTTACCGTCATGGCCATGGTTTTCGGGAACTTCGGCGAAGACTCCGGCACCGGCGTGTGTTTCTCGAGAGACCCCTCGACCGGAGAGAAGGTGTTCTACGGCGAGTACCTGATGAACGCGCAGGGCGAGGATGTCGTAGCGGGTATCCGCACGCCGATGGCCATCAAGACACTTGCCGATCGCGAACCCAGGATCTACAAGCAACTCGTCGAGGTGAAGGATAAGCTCGAGCGGCATTATCAGGATATGCAGGACATGGAGTTCACGATCGAGCAGGGCACGCTCTATCTGCTCCAGACCCGAAACGGGAAGCGCACCGGCCTTGCCGCGGTAAAGATCGCCGTCGATATGGTCAACGAGGGCCTCATCGACAAGGAAAAGGCGATGGACCGGGTCACGCCCGAACAGCTCGATCAGGTGTTTCATCCGATGATCGACCCGAAGGCCGCCGAGTCGGCGACGCCGCTGACCAAGGGCCTCAACGCCTCACCCGGCGCCGCAACCGGCCAGGTGGTCTTTACCGCCGACGACGCGGAGCAGTGGGTCAAGGACGGAAAGAAGGTGCTGCTTGCCCGCAAGGAGACCAGCCCCGAGGATATCGGCGGTATGCACGCCGCCGAAGGTGTTCTGACGTCCACAGGCGGCATGACCAGCCATGCAGCCGTCGTGGCACGCGGTATGGGTACGCCGTGTGTGGCCGGTGCGAAGGGCGCCGTTATCTCCGGCAAGACCATGATGATCGGCGACAAGAAGTTCAAGCAGGGTGACTTCATCACGATTGACGGTACCACGGGTAACGTTTACGAAGGCGCGCTACCCCTCGTCGAGCCGAAGATCTCCGGCGAGCTGCGTGCATTTCTCGAGTGGACCGACGAAGTGCGAAACAAGGCGCGCCGTGAGGGCCTCGAGCAGGTCGGCTTCAACATCCGTACCAACGCAGACACCCCGGAAGATGCCCAGCGTGCGCGTGAGTTCGGCGCCGAGGGAATCGGGCTGTGCCGAACCGAGCACATGTTCTTCGAAGAGGATCGTATCAAGATCTTCCGTCAGATGATCGTGGCGGAGGACAAGGAGGCCCGGCAGAAGGCCCTCGAAAAGCTCATGCCGCTTCAGAAGGAAGATTTTGCCGGCATCTTCAAGGCGATGGACGGTCTTCCGGTCACCGTACGCCTGCTCGACCCGCCGCTGCACGAGTTCGTGCCGACCGAGAAGGAAGCCATCAAGGAGCTCGCCGAAAGCGTGAACGTCAGCGTTCCCAAGCTCAAGGCCAAGATCGACTCCCTGCATGAGGCCAACCCGATGCTCGGTCACCGCGGTACGCGCCTCGGTATTACCTACCCGGAGGTCTACGACATGCAGGTCGAGGCCATCATGACCGCCGCCTGTGAGGTCGCGAAGCAGGGTGTCAAGGTCTATCCCGAGATCATGATTCCGCTCGTGGGTACGGTGAAGGAGCTCGACGTCATGCGCACGAACGCCGAACAGGTGGCCGAGCGCGTGCTCGAGGAAAAGAAGATGACGATCGAGTACCTGATCGGGACGATGATCGAGATTCCGCGGGCCGCGCTGACCGCAGATGAGGTGGCCAAGAGAGCGGATTTCTTCTCCTTCGGTACCAACGATCTTACGCAGATGACCTTCGGGTACTCGCGTGACGACATCGGCTCGTTCCTGCCGCAGTACCTCGAAGACGGTATTCTCGAGGACGATCCTTTCGCCGTGCTCGACCAGGACGGTGTCGGTCAGCTCGTGAAGATGGGTACCGAAAAGGGACGTCAGACGAATCCCAAGTTGAAAGTCGGAATCTGCGGCGAGCACGGCGGTGAGCCGCGCTCCATCGAGTTCTGCTACACCGTCGGAATGAACTACGTCTCCTGTTCCCCCTTCCGCGTGCCCATTGCGCGGCTGGCGGCGGCAAAGGCTGTGGCGCACGACAAGTAGCGGCGGGCGCCTCGGGGTGCCGCACAGCTACGGGCACCATCGCACACGAGCGTCCATACCATACGAGACCGAACAGAGACAGGGAGCGCCGGTCCAAAGGGGGCGGCGCTCCTTCTTTTTTGGGTGCGTCCGGCAGGGCATACTTGCATCGTGACGCGCCGAGTGCTACAACCGGGATAGGGAGTGGCGATGTTGGACAGGACCGATCGCGACGACGACGGAACGTCCATCCCGCCCGTGGAGCTGCTCGAAGCCCTTGAGTACATTCCGTACTTCGTGCGCGTGCGCGGACCATCGGGTGGTGTACTCTTCAGTACCAGACACGCTGCCTACACCGAAGCTCCGCTGGTCGAGACGGAGTTCCGCGGACTGACAATCGAGACCGATGTACGTTCCGCCTTTTCGATCTACGACTCGCTCGACTACGCTTCGGGAGATACATCGGCCTTCTTTTCGAAAGTGGCGCAGATCCTCGCCCTGTTCATCGACTTCGACTACGCCTACGTCTCCCGCTTCCTGGAAGACGGCGCCGCCTACCACATTGTCGGCGCCTGGCCGGACAGCGGCGAGGTCGGCAGGGAGGTGAAAGCCGAGGGCGCGCCGTGCGAGCACGTGATAGGCGCCCGCAGATTTCAGTGGTTCTCCGGCGATCTCGGGCGGCTGTTTCCGAAGGCTCCGTCCCTCGGTGAGCTCGGGGTGCGGACCTATGCGGGGACCGTGTACCGTGGGCCGTCCGGGCTTCCTCTCGGACACATTTTTACTACGAGCTGCCGGGAGGTTTCACACGCGCACCGCCTCGAGCCCGTGCTCGAGGAGGCGGCCCGGGCCGTCTCGCAGCCGCTTCTGCGCGAGTACCTCCTCGACGAGCTCGAGAGCACCCGGCGTGCCTCCAACGAGGATCCCCTCACCGGCCTTCGCAACCGCCGGGCTTTCGACCGCGACGTAGAGCGTCTGTTTGCTCGCGAGGTGACCGCGGGGCAGGGGTTGCTCGCCTACGTCGACCTCGACGGCATGAAGGAAGTAAACGACACCCGCGGACATCTCGCCGGGGACCAGCTCCTGATTACCGTCAGCCATCGCCTGAGGGAGATCCTGCGGGAATCGGACTCCGTCTACCGACTCGGGGGCGATGAGTTCGCCGTGCTCTGGCGTATCGCCGACCCCGAGGACGCGCCGCTTCTCAAGCGTCGGGTCATGGAATCCATACAGCGGGTTCAGGATGACGGCTTCCCTGAGATCTCTGCTTCCACGGGGGTGGCGGCCCTTGCCGAGGCAGATGACCCGCAGGCCCTCGTAACGCGTGCGGACGAGCGGATGTACGAGGAAAAGCGCGGCCGGCGCAGGGACCGGCGCTAACCGATAGCGCGCCGACGAGTCTTCAGCCGGTGTGCTGCCGCCGGTAACCGATCGTGCGCCGACGAGTCTTCAGCCGGTGTGCTGCCGCCGGTCGCCCGCATGTCCCCTCTCGGTGTTCACTTACTCCTATAGCAGGTCCGCGAAGGATCAGCCGGCAATACTTCGGCGAAAGCAAAAAAAGCCCCGCACCGGAGTGCGGGGCATCGGTCACGTGCCGCCGATCAGAATCGAACTGATGACACGGGGATTTTCAGTCCCCTGCTCTACCGACTGAGCTACAGCGGCGTGACGTGTGAAATCGAGCGTATGAAAAAACGGTGAAACTGTCAAGTGAGATGAAGTATATAGCAGCGTGT
>CAZWNS010000010.1:49183-52656 GCA_964635245.1 uncultured Spirochaetaceae bacterium | reverse complement strand
CATACCGCCCATCAATGAGAGAAGGAAACCGCCGAAGAGAATGACCCACCGCCGAGAGACCTGTACACCGGCTCCGTCACCGCTGTTGTTCATCTCACCCCTCCATACGCACTCCCTTGATGCTACCATCGATCTGCCCGGAAACACATTCAGTTTTTCACTACCACCCGCAGGATCTGCGGCTATGGAACCGCCACGGCAAAACAGTAGCTCAAAGGCGGCACCGTCACTTCCTCGAGAGGATCGCGGATGACCGGCTTCGCCGGCGGCGCCCCGGGTGCCGGCCCCACCTCCGGCTCGATGCCGTTGATGAACAGCGCGGCGGACAAGGGCCGCGGCGCCTCGACCATGTACACCTCCAGATGCCGAGGTGCGAACCCGAGGGAGTCGGAATCGATCAGCACCGGGGCCGGCATCCGTCGGTCGAGGTTGATGATGAGCACGCTGATCGCTCCCGGGCGACCGCGCGCCCGGTGGGCGTAGACGCGGAGGTTCCGCCCGCGGTGACGGCGGCCGCGGCGGCCCGGGTGACGCCGGCCGCGGCGGCACGCGCCGCGGTGCACCTCGACGGCGTAGACGTCGGTTCCCATCAGCGCCTTCCACAGCAGCGAGCCCCAGTAGTCCGGGCGCGGCTCGAGCGATCGCGGGTGGAGCAGCCCGTAGTCGCCGCCGACGATGCTCTGGCGCATGACCGCGCGGACGCCGCTTCGCGCCATGAGCCCGAGCTGGTCCATCCACCAGAGCCCCGCGACGAAGCGGTCGGAGACTCCTCTCTCCCCGCCGTACAGGGCATGCCCCGTCTCGCCCAGCCAGATTTCGGGAACTCCGCCCGCCTCTCCGCCGCTCGCCGCTCGCCGCGCCAGGCGGCGGGCATGACCACCGACCCTCCGTGCCCAGCGGGCCGCGGTGTCGAGGCGGCGGGGCGTGAGGATCGCGAAGGGGTCGGCCCGTCTGGTGGCGAAGATGCCTCGTGAGGACTGCTGGGGATAGTAGTGCCAGGTGATCACATCGGGGGCTCGACGGCTGTGCCGCACGAAGCGCCCCATCAAGGGTAGAGTTTCGCCGAGTAACGGCCAATACGCGCTCGCAGGTCCTGCCGTTCGCCCGGTGGGGTCGAGCTCTCTGATCATCGCGTCGAACACCGCGAAGTCGGCGGCGTACTGCCGGGCCGAAACACGGCTTGCCGGACCGTGTACGAACACGAAGCCGTTGACTTCGTTCCCGAGCTCCCAGACCGACACCGGTTGAGCGCGTTCGACGGCATGGGCCACGAGGGCTCGGGCGTTTTCCGGGTCCCAGCTTCCGTCGCGTCCGCGCGGTCCCGCGCCGGCGTTCAACGTCACCATGAGCTCGAGCCCGGTGGCGTCGGCGAACTCGCACAACTCGTCCCACCGATCGGCGGTCAGTTCGCACCGATATCCCGGCGGCCGTGCCGCGCCCGGGTCGCCGCCGGGCGCCCGTGCCGCGCTCCGGTCGCCGCCGGGCGCCCGATCACCAAACGCGTAGAAAACCCGGTCCGCCTCGGAGCCGCCCAGACGGAGATACGCGGGTGAGAGCATCCGAGCGTAGCGGCGAAGCGCGTCATTCCGCAGATCTACGGGCCTTGCCGGTATGTCGCCGAAGGAGTGCTTCGTCCGTCGCGTTCCCTCCCACCAGGGGCCGCCGAGCAGGCAGGCATAATCCAGGGTTACCGAGAGAAGACGCTCGTCCGTATTTCGAACCGGTACCGGTGGTCGGCCGGAATCCGTCGCCGACAGCCGGACCATCACGCAGCCCTGTCGATGAGGCATGGTGCTACAGTAGTACGGGTTAGGCCGCTACGTGTCCAACCCCTGCGTGGCTTCGGCGGGCGACAAAGTCGTCGATGATATCCACGGCGCGGTCGAGCTCGTTTCGGAAGGAAAAGCGAACCTGCCCCCGTTGCGGAAACCGGGGGTAGAGGTCTATCTCGCTGATGAACCGCGAGAGACTCTCATCGAGGTTCTGCAGCGGCGCCCAGGTGCCGTAGCCGCTTTGCTCGAGCATTCTGGCGTTGAGATACTGCTCGAACTGTTGTCGCTGGGGTATGACGAAGGCAGGTTTGCCGAGCACGATGGCTTCGCTCATGAGTTGGTGTCCCGCGCTCGAGATCACCCCTTTGCAGCGTGCCATGGCCGAAACGAAGTCTTTCTTCGGATCCGGAAAGATCTCCACGTTCGTAATGCCGAGCTCTCGAAGCTTCCTGGTGACCACCCGCCGGTACGACGGTTTCAGATACACGACAAAGAAATCATCGCGTCCGATCGGGCGCTGCGTGAGAGACCTGCGGACGATCGGCCCGACATCGCCGTTGTAGAAGGAGCACAGCACGCGCTTGTCGTGGTAGCCCATGAGAAACCACGATAGCAGCTTGGCCGTGATTGCCTGGAAGCTGAGGGAGGGACTGCGCAGCACGATGGAGGGGTGGTTGAGCTGCAAAACCGGGATGCCGAGACGGCGCGCGGCGAACCCGATGAAGGGATCATAGTCGGAAACACATGCCGCCGGCCCGATGCGCCTCAGCAGACGCGACATACGACGGACCGTGATGTTGAACCGGAGGAGTTTGTCGAGGTTGTGCATGAGCGTCCGTACGTACTCCACCCGCTCGTTCTTCTTCACAAACGCGAAGTACGGGATGTCGTACAGTGTCGCCCCCGGTACGTGGCTTCGGAGAAACCGGTGCCGGTTCCGCGGCGCCAGTATCACGATACGGTAACGCGCGGATAGCTCCGAGCCGAGTGCCGCAACCCGCGCCGCGTGTCCCATCCCCTCTCCGGTACACGAAAAGACAAGGGTTTGCATAGCACCAAGGGTAGGACCGGTCTGTGCAATTTCGATGAGAAAGCGATAAGAATTCCGTGAGAGCCGTCCCGGCCGCGCGGACGACACGGTGGCGCGGCCGCCGCACCGACGGCGCCGGGATACCATACCGGATGCAACAGGCATTCGCGGGAGCGGGCATTCGCGGGAGAGCCGGGTTGATCCGTATGGGTCCGGGTGTGTGGCTGTGTGTGCCGCGGGGCGAATAGCCGATTCCCGCTATTCGCCCTCGCCCTCTTCCGGCGGCTGCCGCCGCTTCCTGAGCGCATCCTGCAGCGTCGAGTCGAGTGCGCCGTCGATCTGCTCGCGGACAGTGCTGGCGTACTCGGTGAGAAGCGAAAAGGCGTCGAGCTCGCGCGAGTAGTCCGGCGGGAGAAGCAGCATGAAGGGCTCGAGAAGCAGGGCCTCGGCCAGCCGCTCGAGGGCATCGGCCGAGACCCATTTGCGGCCCTGCTCGATGTCGTTGATGTGCCCTGGGGACAGGTCGGCCTTCTCGGCCAGCGTGTGCTGGCTGAACCCCAGCTTGGCACGAGCGGTCTTGATGTTTCGGGCGAGGATTCCCTGCACGCCCGGGACGAATTTCTTCATGGGCAAGGATCATCATTCGCCGAGGACAGGGGGAGCGTACAACC
>CAZWNS010000010.1:38545-49083 GCA_964635245.1 uncultured Spirochaetaceae bacterium | reverse complement strand
AATTTCTTCATGGGCAAGGATCATCATTCGCCGAGGACAGGGGGAGCGTACAACCGCCTCTGAGCGAATAACCGATGTTGCTCTGAGCGCGGCCCGCAGGAGCGGCCCGCAGGAGCGGCCGCAGGAGCGGCTGCTTGCAACCCCGGGCTCTTGCGGCCTATGATCGGCGGTGAACATCATGCCCGCTTCACTCCTGTGGTACGACCTCGAGACTTTCGGCACTCATCCGCAGTGGGATCGCATCGCCCAGTTCGCAGCCGTGCGCACGAACGAGCGCTTCGAGCAACTCGAGGAGCCCGTGGTGAGCTACTGCCGCCTCGCTCCCGACTATCTGCCGCACCCGGATGCCTGCCTCACCACCGGCATCACGCCCCGGAAGGCCAACGAGGCAGGACTCACCGAACGCGAGTTCGCTGCAGGCATCTATGAACAGATGATCCGACCCGGCACCACGACGGTGGGGTTCAACACGATCCGCTTCGACGACGAGTTCGTCCGGGCGCTCTTCTACCGCAACTTCTACGACCCCTACCGTCGGGAGTACGAGAACGGAAACGCCCGCTGGGACATCATCGACCTGCTGCGCATGTGTCGGGATCTGCGCCCCGAGGGCATCGAGTGGGTGAGCGGCGAGGACGGCAGGCCGTCGTTCAAGCTGGAAGAGCTCACCCGCGCCAACGGGATCTCTCACGACGACGCCCACGACGCGCTTGCCGATGTGCGGGCGACGATTGCCATGGCTCGTCTGGTGCGGGAGGCACAACCGCGGCTCTTCAACTACTACTGGAAGCTCAGGAAGCGTGATGAGGTACGACGCCGGCTCTCCCTGCAACGGAGCACGGCGGTGGTGCATACCTCGGCAATGTTCACCTCGACCGCGGGCTGTACCACGCTCATCCTACCCGTGAGCGCTCATCCCCGGCAGAACAACGTCGTCATCACCTACGACCTCAGGCGCGACCCGGCGGACTGGCTCGACCTGCCTCCCGAGGAGATCCGCAGGCGGGTCTTCTCGCGGCGCGAGGAGCTCGAAGAGGGGGAGCGCATACCGCTCAAAGGCGTGCACATCAACCGCTCACCGGCGGTAGCACCGCTTTCCACGCTGACAGCCGAGCGGGCGGCGGCGCTGGAGATAGATATCGACCGCTGCCTCGAGCATGCGCGGCTCATACGCGCACGACCCGAGGTGCTGCAGAAGGTCTACAGTGTCTACGACACCCCGCCGCAGATCCGCTACAACGATCCCGAGCTTCAGATCTACTCAGGCGACTTCTTCCCCGACGAGGACCGCGAGGAGTTCGAGCTCATCCGCACGGCGCCGCCCGAGACCCTCAAACAGAACCCGCCCACGCTCTACGACCCGCGCGGCCCCGAGCTGCTTCGCCGCTACATCGCGCGCAACTTCCCCGAAAGCCTCTCCGAGGCCGAGTACGCGCGCTGGAAGAGCTTCTGCGCGGGCCGCCTGCTCACCCCGGAGCCCGAGGGTGCAATCGACTTCGGGACGTTCCGTCGCGACGTGGAGAACCGCCTCTCACGCGTGGACACCGCGGCCGCCGACAAACGCATCCTGAAAGAGCTCGCGCAGTACGCCGACTACCTGGAGCGCACGATCCTCAGCTGACCCGGGCGTCCGGAAGGCACTGAAGCTATTCGACGGCAGTACCCGCGAACCGGTCGCGGGCATGCGTGCCGTCTCAAAACCTGGTCACGAAACCTTGGTGATTCCGAGGCGGCTCTCGACTTCCAGGTCGCCCGCGGCTTCCTTTGCAACGCTGATGACCTTCTCCTGCTCCGACTCCGACGGTGTCCGGCCGCTCAGCACAATCTTGGGCTTTCCGAACAGGCCCTTCTTCTCCACCGAGACGGTAACGTAGTTTCCCGGCTTGAGCTGCTCGGAGTTCTTAATCGCCCAATATACTTTGTCCTTGATCTTGTCAGCCGCTGCCATCAGGCTCCCCCTGTCCGTGCATTGATCGTGGCACTCTTATATACCAGGATCGCATCCGATGCAACGGCGGGGTTGTCGGCCGCCCTTGCGCATGCGTCCGGCCGGACTTCGCGCTACCCGTCCTGGAGCTGCTCCGCTTCCCAGTGCAGAAGTCGAGACTCGATGAACTCCACGACCACCTCGTGCTCGTGCCGCCCGCGGCCCTCGACGGCCATGGGTTCGCCGACTTCGATATGAATACGCCGCTCCGGTCGGACCGGACCGAACCCGCGCAACATGCCGCGCTCACCCCAGAAATCGCTCTTGATCGCCATGGGTATGATGCGAACCCCCGCCTTCTGAGCAAGCTTTATGCCGAGGGAATTGAATGACTCACGCTTGAACTCCGGAGTGCGCGTGCTCTGCGGGAAGATCACGACCGACATGCCGTTCTCGAGCCGGTTGCGCCCCTCCTCGAGCACTGCCTGGAGATCGTCGCGGGGATTCCGGCGCGCCACGGGTATGGGATTGCGCGTTCGAAGCACCGGTCCCATGAAGGGGTGCGTGATGAGCTCCTGCTTCACCACGAAGGTTACGGGCATGAACGGCACGATCAGCACGGGGTAGATCTGGGTCTCGAGGGTGCTCATATGATTGCTGATGAAGACATACGGAGCCCCTTCGGCGGCGTTGCGAAGGATGTCGATGCCGCGGATGTCGAACCGGCCGCCGTTTCGCTCGATGATACGCATGACACGGTATGAGCTCTCGGCCCACTCTGCGTCGTCATAGTCGACATGGATAGCCCGATGACGGGAGCGAACGGCCTCCACGAAGTACTGGGGATAGAAGAACCAGCGCCAGGTTCCTGCCAGCGCCCGAAGAATCGGGGATACCGCCTCCGGCTGCGTCTCGTAGTGATCGCCCGGGAAATAGGTCTTCACGGTACCCGATTATGCCACAGCAACGCGATTATTGACAGCAGCACCGGGATCTCGCATCGTATCTTCCGAGGAGCATTGACATGGATTCGTCAATCCCTCAGATCCTGCGGGACGGCTTCGACGGGCTCGTCGAGCATCTCGAAGAGCGGGCGGCGCGCGCGGTCTCGGGATTCGCTGCCGAGCGTCTCGGCGACGTCACGCCGGCAAGCTACGTGCAGCGCTTCACTCCTGCCGTCCGGGGCCGGCGGGTGGACTCCGTGGTACTGATCTCGGATCACTTCGGGGAGGACCTTTTGACCCCGCAATTCGTGGAGGTGGTCCGTGAGCGCATCGAGCAGGACACATCCTTTTCGTTTCGGGCCTTCGTCGGTGTGATCGACGAAGAGACCGCCGAGTATCCGCCCACCGTCGAGCATATGGAGGAGTTTCTACACTACATCGAGCGACTCCGTGGCCTTGTACCGCACCTTTGACCCGCCGGAGAGCCTCAAGCGCCGGGGCATCCGCACGGTGGACGACCTGCTGAAGATCGAGGATCCCCGCATCCGCTACGGGCTGAGCTACCTCTTCGGCACCGGGAAGGCGAACCCCATGACCTTCCTCGCAAACCTCGTCGAGCGCACCTTCCGCACGAGCTACAGCCGCCGCATCGTGTAGGCGCCACAGCCGGCGCTGCAGGACGCGGGGCGCTATGCCGCCCCGCCGCCGGTGGCCCCGCCGCCCGTAGCCCCGCCGCCGGTGGCCGCGCCGTGCGAACCCCCGGCTTCGCTGCCTGCCAGCGCCTGGAGGTCACCCCGGTCTATGACCTCACGCTCGAGCAGCGCGGAGGCCACTCGCTCGAGCGCACCCCGACGCTCGCGCAGGAGTGCAAGCACTCGCCCGTAGCGCTCGGAAACGAGGCGCGCGGTCTCGGTGTCGATGTACCGCTGCGTCTCCTCGGCAAACTCCCGCTGGGACAGGCTGAACTCCTGGTTGAGGAACTGCCCGTTCTTCCGGAACGGGAGATAGACGTGCCGAAACGCCTCGCTCATCCCGTACTCGGTGAACATACGCCGGATAATGTCCGTGGCTTTGGTGATGTCGTCCGCGGCGCCCGTGGAGATCGATCCGAAGACCACCTCTTCGGCGGCGCGTCCGGCGAGGAGTACGTCGACCCGGGCGAGCAGGTCCTGCTCGGTCAACAGGTAGCGGTCTTCAGTGGGAAGCTGGAGCGTATATCCCAGCGCACCGTAGCCGCGCGGGACGATCGAGACCTTCTGCACCGGGTCGGTTCCCGGCGTGAGAAGCGAGACGAGCGCGTGCCCGGCCTCGTGGTACGCCACGCGCCGCCGCTCTTGCGGATTCATGAGCCGGTTCTTCTTCTTGAGGCCGGCCACGGCTTTCTCGATGGCCTCCTCGAGGTCCTCCTGCCGAACGTGATCGCGCCCTTCCCGCACGGCCAGAAGGGCGGCCTCGTTGACGATGTTCGCGAGGTCGGCGCCCACGAGCCCCGGCGTTCCCGCGGCTATCGTGTGCAGGTCAACGGCCTCGTCGAGCTTCACCCCCTCGGCATGCTTGCGCAGAATCGCCTCCCGCTCCCGCACGTCAGGCTTGTCGATGAGCACCTGGCGGTCGAAGCGCCCGGGCCGCATGAGGGCGGGGTCGAGGATCTCGGGGCGGTTTGTGGCGGCGAGGACGATCACCCCGCTGCGCGCATCGAACCCGTCCATCTCCACGAGGAGCTGATTGAGAGTCTGCTCGCGCTCATCGTTTCCGCCGATCTGGTGGGCACGGCTCTTTCCGATGGCGTCGAGCTCGTCGATGAAGATGATGCACGGCGCTTTCTCCCGTGCCTGTCGGAACAGATCACGAACGCGGGCCGCGCCCACGCCGACGAACATTTCCACGAAGTCCGCGCCGCTCATGCGGAAGAATGGTACCCCCGCCTCTCCGGCAACCGCCCGGGCAAGCAGCGTCTTCCCCGTACCGGGAGCTCCCACCATGAGCACGCCGTTCGGCACCCGCCCGCCGACGGCGGCATACCGCTCCGGCGTCTGCAGGAACTCGACGACCTCGGCAAGCTCGACTTTGGCCTCCTCGGCGCCGGCCACGTCGTCGAAGCGCACACCCGTCTCCCCCTCCGAGACGATCTGCTCCCGGTTCCGCCCGAGCGAAAGCACGTCAGGCCCCGCCCGTCCGATTCGGTTGAACATGATGCGCCAGACTCCCATGAGCAGGACGAAGGGAAGCAACCAGCTCACGAGAAAGGTCACCAGCGGATTCTCCTGCTGGAGCACCGCGTAGTATTCCACGTTCTGCTCCTCGAGCAGGGGGATGAGGTCCGGGTCCTCCACGACCGCCGTGCGGTACACGGCAGGCCGGTCCGGGCCACCGGCGGCCTCGGCGGCCCGGTCGGCTCCGGCCGATCCGACGAAGCCGCGATAGTAGCTCGGCCCGAGCTCCACGCGGCGAATGACGCCGGACTCGATGAGGTCGCGAAATCTACTGTACTCGATATCGTTATAGCTTCGCTGCGTCGTCCACCACGCGTTCAGCATGAGAAGTGCAACGACGGCCGCGAGGAAGAACCACAGCGAAAACCGGAACTGCCCGGGATTGATCGGTCCCATCGGCGTGTTCACGGCCGAACGACGCTTATTGTCCATGGATCCCTCCTGACTCCCTGGTGTCGTTCATGCAGCAGCAAGAAACGTGCCTGAAAGCTCCCGCTTAACTCCTTTTCAGGGATAGAGATACCTCGCTTCCTTCGGTGCCCGCATACCCTCGCGCGCCGCAGTGCGTCAAACATCGCCCGATCGGGCCGGATGGAGTCCTACGTTGTTTCCTTTTGACCCAGATCGTGGTCGACGTCACCGGGGCGATAGGGCGTGCGCCCGCGATGATGAATGAAGCGTGCGGCGAGATGCGTGGTGCGGGGAACGGCCTGGAAGACCCGCTTTGCCGGGCGTTGCAGAGGCGGGCGCAGCTGAAGCCGTACACGAGCAACGAGCACAAAGATCGTGAGAACCACCGACGTGTAGATGAAGACGCCTGCCGGTCCCGTCGCGCGCAGCAGAAGACTCGCGGCGATCGGACCACCCGTAGCGGCGAGCCCGAAGAGCAACACGACGGTTGCCGCCGCGGGAACGAGATCTTGGCGGGGAAGGTGGTCGTTGATGTGCGCGAGCGCAAGCGAGTACAGGGGCAGGACGAACCCGCCGAACGCGGCCATGCACAGCAACAAGAGCGGCACCGGGGGCCGACCGCTCGCGCTGATGAGCGCAAGTGCAACGGATGCCGCAATGCCCCCCACGGCCGCCGAAAGAATCACCAGTCGCCGATCCACGGTATCGGAGAGACGTCCGAGCGGCCACTGAAGCATCACTCCGCCGCCGACGCCGACGCTCATCGTGATCGCTACCCACCGCGGGTCGAGGCCGAGAAGATGCACGACGCGGGGAGTCAATGACCAGAAGACACTCCCCACAAGGCCGGCCGCAACGACCGCCGCCGCACCCAGGGGGGAGAAGCGGACGACCTCGGGGATGCCGAACCGGGTGTACGGCAGCACGGGGGGCTCATCAATGCGCAGCAGACTCGGGGGCACGAGAGCGAGCGAGAGCACGATCGACACAACCACGAAGAGCACGAGTCCTTCTACCGGGGCGACGGTGAGCGCAAGCTGGCCGAAGCCCGCCCCGACCATGAACAGGAGCCCGTAGACGCCCAGGACGCGCCCGCGGTCTTCGGGACTCGTCTCCTGGTTCAGCCAGCTCTCCACGATAAGCACCAGCCCCGCATAACACAGCCCGTAGATGAATCGAAAAAGGGCCCAGAAGGCCGGATTGATCACGAGCCCGTGAAGAAGCACAACGACCGAGGCGACGGATGCAAGCGCGGCAAAAGTGCGGATGTAGCCGACCGAGCGCAGAAACCGCAGCGTGAGGACCGATCCGCCGGTGAACCCCAGAAAGAAGGCCGACATGAACATGCCGATGCTCTCCTCGCGAAAGCCCTCCAGACCTGCTCGCAGGGACAGGAGCGAGGTCTGCAGGTTGCTCGCGACAACCAGGAGAGCGACCGAGATAAAGATGACGCTGATGGCCCGTGTGCGTGAATCAACCGGCACGGCCTTCCATTATAACGGCAGTCGGGAGCAATTCCATCAATCCTTGCGGGCCGTTGTATCGTGCGGTATAATTCAGAGGAAATTTCTCATAAACACAGGCAGGCTCATGGAAGACCACCGCCTCCGCGTCAACGACGACGGAACCATAACCATATCCCCGGAGCTCGCACGCAGCTACGGACTGACTCCCGGCGCCGAGGCCAGGGCGGAGGCGCGGGGCAACCGCCTCGTCATCCGGCGCGCCCCCTCCCATCTGAACCGCGTCTACGTGGAGCTTACCAGCGAGTGCAACCTCGACTGCACCACGTGCATGCGCAACGTCTGGGACGATAAGCTCGGGCGGATGTCCCGCGACACATTCGAGCGCATCCTCGAGGACATCGGCGCCCTCGAGGACCCTCCGGAGGTCTTTTTCGGCGGGTTCGGTGAGCCCTTTGCCCACCCGCAGGCCCTCGAGTGGATAACCGAGGCGGCGGGCGTCGCCCGCTCCGTCGAGCTCATCACCAACGGCACCATGCTCACTGAGCCCACCGTGGATGCGCTCATCGGTGCCGGCGTCGACACGATCTGGGTCTCGCTCGACGGCGCAACACCGGAGAGCTATTCCGATGTGCGCCTCGGCGCCACACTGCCGCGGGTCATCGACAACCTCAAGGCGCTCAAGCGGCGCAGGGTGCGCGCCTCTGCCGACCATCCCCGCCTGGGCATCGCCTTCGTCGCTATGGAGCGAAACATCGATGAGCTGCCCGCGGTCGTTGATCTCGGACTCACCCTGGGGGCGACGCGGTTTTCCATCAGCAATCTCCTGCCTCACAGTGAGGATATGCGACAGGAGATCCTCTACGCCTACGAGCAGCGGCGCTGGAAGTCGATCGGCTACGACGTCGACCTGCCGCGCATGGACACGGTGAACCCGAGCGTGGCTCGCGCGCTTGCCCGCGTCATCTCACCACCCCGTTCTTCGGCCGGCATGCCGCGGCTGAACCTCTTCCCCGAGCACAACAGCTGTCCGTTCGTCGAGAAGGGAAGCACGAGCGTGCGGTGGGACGGCCATGTGAGCCCGTGCCTCTCACTGCTGCACACCCACCAGCACTATCTCGACGACACCGCACGCACAAGTCACGCACACGAGTTCGGGAGTGTGCACGAACGCAGCCTCTCGGCGGTATGGACCGACCCTGCCTACGTGGATCTGCGCGAGCGCCTCTACGACTTCTCGTTTTCCCCCTGCACCTCATGCGTGAACTGCGAGCGCGCCGAGGAAAACGTCGAGGACTGTCTCGGAAATGAGAGTCCGGCCTGCGGCGGCTGTCTGTGGGCGCAGGGCTTCATTCGCTGCCCCTGAGTCCTGCTTCGACGGCCGGCGGGCGGACTCGGCCGGCCGCCGGGCGGGCCTGCGCCTCCTCGTTCAACATGCCTGCGGGTATCGCATGTGGCGAAAGCCGAGTATGATGGTTATGTTAGGGGCAGGAGAGAGCTTCCATGGAAGAGACGATCTTGAGCGGTGGCAGGGTTCTCACGATGGACGCCCACGGCCGTGAGGCCGAGGCGGTGCTTGTACGCGGTAATCGCATCGCGGCTGTAGGCTCGAACGCCGAGGTTCGGGCCGAGGCCGGACCGGGCGCGGTGCAGATCGACCTCGCCGGGCGTACACTCATCCCGGGGTTCAACGATAACCACATCCACCTCGTCAACATGGCCGATCGGGAGCGCACGCCGAGTCTTTCCGGACTGTCCAAGGCTGAGATCATCGAGCACATCCGGGACTCCTATGTGGGTGCCGCCGCCGGCGAGTGGCTCGTCGCAACGCAGTGGGACTACCCGACGTGCCCGGACCCGCACATCAGCGACCTCGACGCGGCCTTCCCCCACCACCCCGTCGCGCTGTTTCAGTTTTCGGGGCACGCGGCGTGGATGAACTCGCGGGCGTTTACCGAGCTCGGCATTACACCTCAGACCCCCGACTGGGACCGCGGCGGCGTCGACGTGGACGCCCAGGGGCGACTCACCGGCATTATCCGCGAGCCCTTCGGAGCCCCGGGGTTCCGGAACCTCTTTCAGAAGCGGTTCACCGATCCCGCGAGCATGCGCCGCAACCTTCCCGGCGCGATCCGTCATCTCAACGAGAACGGCGTGACGTCGGTGCAGGACAATACCTGGTTTCCGCAGGTCATGGATGCCTACAACGAGCTGTATGCCGACGGTGGGCTGACGGTCCGCCTCTCATGCTGGTTCATGGGCGACTCGCAGGAGCTCGTCGCGGGCATGGAGGGGAAGGAGTTTCATCCGCTCCACGTCGAGCGGGGGCCGCTGAAGTACTTCCTCGACGGCGCGTTCTCGAGCCGCACCGCCTGGCTGACCGAGCCCTACGCGGGAGAGCCCGGTAATTTCGGCGCGGGAATCCCTGCAGACGACATCGTGCGCTTCCTCGAGCCCGCCGTCCGCTCGCACCGCCAGGTCGCCTCCCACGCGATCGGCGACCGTGCAATCCGTGAGTACCTCGACGCAGCCGAGCGTCTGGTGGGGCGCTACCCCCACCTGCGCGAGATGAGGATCCGCATAGAGCACGGACAACTCATACGCGACGCCGACATAGGGCGGATCGTGGATCTCGGCTTTCACGTCGCAACGCAGCCACATGCGGCTGCCACGCCGGAGAAAGACATTGAGCTCGTCGGTCGTGCGCGGGCGCTGCGCGCCTACCCCTACCGCTCGCTCATCGATGCCGGTGCGCAGATTTCGTTCGGATCCGATTACCCGGGAGAGGGAAGCTTCGAGCCGCTTCTCGGTATCCACTACGTCGTGAACAGGGAGGGGCCGGAGGCCGTCACCGCGGCGGAGGCGCTGCGCGCCTACACGATCGGGAGCGCCCACGCGCAGTTCGCCGAGTCGGAGAAGGGCTCCATAGAGCCCGGAAAGCTTGCCGACCTCGCGGTGCTCAGCGACGACCCCACGCGAGTTGACCCCGCCGGCATCAAGGACATTGAGGTAGAGCTCACCATCACCGACGGTGAGGTAGTCTACGAGCGTGCAGCTGCGCGAGCCCCCGCACCGCATGGTGCCGGCTGAACCCGGAACGCCTGCCGACCTCGGAAAACCCGGCCTCCCTCATCTCCGACTCGAGCACCTCGACCGGCACCCGGTGATGATCGGGTGGTCCGCCGCCGGGTGCGCCTTTGGCCCAGTCGATCACGAGCATCACTCCCCCGGGACGCAACACCCGCAACGACTCCGCGAGCATCCCGGCGGCGTTCTCGAGCTCGTGATAGACGTCGACCATGAAGAGAAAATCGACCGTGTCGTCCTCGAGGTCTATCGTGGACTCGTCGCTCACCTGCGGGATGATGCGCCGGGCCTCCTCTTCGGACAGCTCCCCCCGCATGTATTCAACGAGCTCCGGGGCCACGTCGAGGGCATGAAGCGTGGCCACCGGCAGAAGCGCCGAGACGCCGCGGGCGATGAAACCGGGCCCGGCGCCGAGGTCGACGATTGTGCGGACCGCCGCGGTCGCGCGCCCGGCCGCGGCGTTGTCAGCCGCAATTCCGGCCGCGGCGAGAAT
>CAZWNS010000010.1:3132-38445 GCA_964635245.1 uncultured Spirochaetaceae bacterium | reverse complement strand
CGGTCGCGCGCCCGGCCGCGGCGTTGTCAGCCGCAATTCCGGCCGCGGCGAGAATCCTCTCCGGGGCCAGCTCCTCCATGCGATCGGGACTTCGAAGCTTCTCTACTCGTGCTGGATCAAACTTGTGTCCTCGTTCCATCGCCTAAAGGTCATCAATGCGGCGGAGGATCGGAAAGTAGGCATTGCGGTCAATCGACATCACTGCGCGAACCTGCTCCCCGTCGGTGCGCACGCTCGCGCCGCGGAGCATCGAGGCACCGAGCTCCATGGTGAGACCCGTGCGGCGAACCCGCGCCGCGACGGCGGGGTCGATCGCGTAGGCCATGGCGAGGGGATCGGGATGGTGGGCGAACGGACGCCCGTAGACGTGCTCCGATCGGGCGAGGACGAAGTCCTGCAGGCGAAAGAAGAGCTCCGAACCGCGCCCCCCGCGAAGGCCGACCGCCGCGAGATCATCCCGCGAGAGCTCGTGCTCGATGCAGGCGTCCCAGGGGACCACCTCCATGGGCACCCCCCGGTCGAGGACAAACTGCACGGCCTCGGGATCGGCGTAGAAGTTGAACTCCGCGAACCGGGTTACGTTTCCGACCTCGATGCCGCCTCCCATCGCCACCAAACGCCCGATCCGGGAGACGGCGTCCGGAAAGAGATTCAGGCTCATCGCGAGGTTCGTCATCGGGCCGAGCGTGACGACGGTGGCGCCCGGGACGGCGCGCAGGAGCTCGGCGAGACCGACCGGCGCGGTCTGTGGCTGCGCTGCGGCGGCCGTCGCGGGAAGCTCGACTCCGCCGAGGCCGTTCTCCCCGTGCACACCCGGGGCGCGAACCGCCCCCTGCACAAGGGCGTGGGAGGCACCGCGATAGACGGGGATATCCGATCTGTCGAAGTAAGCGAGAAGCCGCAGTACGTTCTCGGTCACCTGCGCGACATCGACGTTTCCCGAGACCGTGGTGATGCCGATCACCTCGACGTCGGGGTGAGCCAGCGCCATCATGACGGCGACGGCATCGTCGATCCCACAATCGGTGTCTATGATGAGCTTCTGCATGACGGCGAAAGGGTAGCACGCCGTCGCCGCACTGTCACCTCAGCCGGCAGCCCTCGGCGGGCAGCTCTCAGCCGGCGAGCCGCGCGATTTCCGCGAGCCGCGATATGATGGGCAGATGCTGGGTGCACTCGTCCTCGCACTGCCCGCACTCGATGCAGCGCTCGGCGATCGCAGGGTCCACGTGCCAGTGGTACTTCAGGCGCTCGACCACCTGTTTCTTCTCGTCAAAGAGGATCTTGTGATTGTAGGCATCCATGAACTTCGGAATGGGAATGGCCTCCGGGCAATTGTCGCAGTACTGGCATCCAGTGCAGATGCCCTCGAAGCTCGTGTCCACCTCGGACATCACCTCCTCGAGGTCCATCGCACCCTCGCGCTCGAAGCGCTCCACCGCCGAGAGCGCCTCGCGGACATGGGCTGTATTCCCGAACCCGACAAGACTCAGGGTGATGTCCTCGTGGGAGAACAGAAACCTGAGTGCGCCCTCCACGATCGACTCTCCGTCGCCGCGGGATAGGAAGGGGAAGAGCTCCGGATGGCGGGGGATGATTCCCCCTCCGAGAGGATTCATGACTGCGCATCCGAGCTTGTACTGCCGTATGGCCTCGAATGCCTGCCGGCGGGTTTTGAAGTTGTAGGCGGAGTACCCGAAGAGCACACCCTCGAAGACGCCTTCCTCGAGGAGCTCGCGTATCTCATCGCCGATGAGATGGCTCGAGACACAGATATGCCCGACCAGCCCCTCTTCTTTGAGCCGACGGAAGGCCTCGATGACACCGTTCCGGCGGCGCTCGCGCCAGTTCTCCAGACTCGTGATGCACCACACATGGTAGAAGTCGATGTGATCGACGTCCAGTCGTCTGAGTTGCCCCTCGATCTCACGACGGATCGCCGACTCCTGCGATTCGAAGGTCTTCGTGGACAGGTAGTACGGCACACCGCGTCGGCGCAACTCCGTCAGGCCGGCCCCGAACGCCTTCTCGCCCCTGGTGCCGAAATACTTCGGTGCGGTGTCGAAGTAGTTCACACCGCCCTCGGCGGCCTCCACCATCATCGCCGTCGAGGCATCATGATCGTCGACATCCTCGAAGCGCATGCCGCCGAATCCAAGTATCGAAACCTGCTTTCCCGTTTCGCCGTACGTCCTGTAGACCATGAGCTCACTGTAGCAGAGATTCCCGAGATTGTGGAGGTGAGCGCCGGCACCTCAATTCCGACTTTCTTGCTTGACAATCATAGGACGGCGTTCCACACTTGTCTAAGTAGCGAACGAAGTTCTAAGTATGGGGGACGACAATGAGCACCGTGAACGAAACGGTTACGGGCGCGGGAGGCCCGGTCCAGATCGCAGCGCCGGGTACAACGGACGGACGGCGCGGCCTCACGGGAACGCGTCTGCTCCTGCATGTGGAGAGCGCCATACTGGCAGCGGCCTTCATCGCGATGTATCGCATCGAGGGCGGGAGCTGGGGTCTTTTCGCGGCCCTGATCCTGGCGCCGGATCTGTTTATGATCGGATACCTTGTGGGCCCGGTGTGGGACGCCCCGGTGTACAACGCCGGCCACACGTACGCCCTGCCGGCCGTTCTCGCGCTGAGTGGCGTCGTGCTGCCGGCCCAGTGGCTGACGCAGACAGCGCTTGTCTGGCTCGCGCACATCGCGGTGGACCGCACGCTCGGATTCGGGCTGAAGTATCCGACTGCGTTCTCACACACGCACTTCGACGCGGTGTAGTCCGGGTCATGCCGTATCGCGAGACCGCCCGCAGCCGGGCCCGCAAAGAGCAGATGCACTCGCGGATCCTGCGGGAAGCCGTCGCCCTCTTCCGGGAGCGTGGCTACGAGGCCACGGGCATGCGCGAGATCGCCGCTGCCGCCGGGACGTCCGTCGGCAACTGCTACTTCTACTTTGCCGACAAGGAGGCACTCCTGCTGGCCGCCGTCGATGCCGTCATTGCCGATATCTCTACAGAGGCCGACGCTGCGGGCCGGGCGGAAGTGGACGGCGGACCGAAAGAGCAGGCAAGGGCACTCGTGACCGCGGGGATGCAGGCGGCCCTGAAGCGACCGGTGGTGACCGCGCTCATGCTCTCCGAGGCGGCCAGGATCCCGGTGCGCGAGCGCATCCGCACCCATTTCACAGCGCGCACCGTTCGTTTCTTTGCCGCCCACCCGGAGCTCACCGGCGCCGCCTCCCCGGAGGTCGTCGCCGCCGCCTGGCAGGGAACCATCCTCAGCGTGCTCGAGCGCTATCTTACCGGTGACCTCGACTACTCGAGCGAGGGGATCGCGGCGTTTACCGCAGAGTGGAACCTCGCGGCTCTGACCTCGCTCAGCGAGGAGTGATCCGCAGGATCCTGTCGTCGCCCTCTCGCGGATCGCCCCGTCCGTCGCGGTTGCTGGTAAGCACGTATAACGCATCGTCGGGACCGACAACCGCATCGCGAAGTCGGCCGTAGATCCCGTCGTAGCGCTCGGCGGCAAAGAGCCCCTCGATACGCGTCACCTCGTAGCCGTCGCCGGACTGCTCCACGCCGATGCGCATGAGCGCTTCGCTTCTCAGCGTTGCCAGATACAGATCCCCGCCCCAGAACGCCATCCCGGCGGGCGGTGTAGCGGGCACCCACATGATGAGGGGATCCTCGTACTCCTCGAGCCCGCCGACGCCCACCTCACGGGGCCAGCCGTAGTTCCGGCCACGCCTTATGACGTTGACGATGTCGTGACCCTGAATCCCGAACTCGCCGGAGGGACCGTGCTCCGAGGAAAAGAGCGCGCCCGTCTCCGGGTGCCGGGCCAGGCCCTGGGGATTGCGGTGACCGTAGGACCAGATCGGCGACCCCGGAAAAGGATTGTCCTCGGGGACGGCGCCGTCGGGCGCCACGCGAAGGATGCTTCCGGCGAGCACGTCGCGGTCCTGAGCGCGCTCGGCGCGGAAGTTCTCCCCCGCGGTGGCGTAGAGCATGCCGTCGGGGCCGAAGCCGAGCCGCCCGCCGTCGTGAAAACGAGAGCCCGGGATGTCGTCGATGATGATGTGGTCGGCCTCAGCGTGATCGCCCCTGTCGCGGAACCGCTGCACGCGATTGTAGAGGCTCCCGCCCCGGCGGTAGGTGTACATGGCGTATATGTAGGGCTCATCGGGAAAATCGGGGTGCACTTCGAGCCCCATGAGACCGCCTTCACCGACCGCCGCCGCGTCGACCACGAGGTAAGGCTCCTCCACCAGCCGTCCGTCCCGGATGAGCCGCACGCGGCCGGAACGTTCACTCACGACGGCTCGCCCGTCGCCGAGGAACTTGAGCGACCAGGGGGCCTCGAGGCCCTCGATCCATGACTCCGCGCGGAGATCCGCAGGCTCACCGACGAACCGCGTCTCCACATCCTGCGGGACATCGCCGACGACCGGCCCGTCCTGGGCAAACCCGAGGCAGCCGGACAGACCCACTATCACAAACATGACAATGCCGATTCGCATGGCACCTCCCTCCGGAAACATAACAACGCGACCGCCGCCGCGGCACCCGGTCTCGAGCCGCGTGCGCGCCCGCCGACCCGATCTCCCGCACTCCGGTGTGCCGAAGGCTCTTGCCGTCCCGGCAGTGCCTGCCGTAGCTTTAGGGGACGGAGGTACCAAGGCAATGGCGGACAACACATGGCGAGAAGTAGCAAAGACTGACGACATCGAGTCCGGCTCGTTCAAGTCGGTAGAGCTTTCCGAGGAAGAGAGCGTCCTCCTCGTTCGGCAGGGAACGGAGCTCCATGCGTGGGCGGACGCCTGTCCACACGTCGGCTGCCCGCTGTCGTTCGGGCATCTTGCAGACGGCGTGCTGATCTGCCCCTGTCACAACGCCCGCTTCGACGCCACGACCGGCGCGGTGATCTCGCCGCCGGCCCTCGACGACCTGGCCCGCTACGACGTGCGCGAGGAGGACGGGCTCGTGTACGTGGGCGAGCGCCACGAAGCCACATTCGAGAAGCCGCAGGGACACGATGAGCGTACGGTCGCGATCGTCGGCGCCGGCGCCGCCGGCGGCATGGCCGCGGAACAGCTGCGCCGCGAGGGCTTCGCCGGCAGAATCGTCATGATAACGCCGGAGGAGCACGGCCCCTACGACCGCCCCCTTCTGTCGAAGTTCTACCTCGTGAGCGACATGAGCCCGCAAGACATCGCGCTGCGACCCGCCTCCTTCTACGAAAAGATGGAGATCGAGCTGTGGACCGGACGAGCGGCCACCGCCGTTGACGCGGGGGCAAAGCGCGTCACACTCGACGACGGGACGGAGCTCGCCGCCGACGCCCTCGTCCTTGCCACAGGCTCACGGGCGAAGGTTCTGCCGGTGCCCGGCGTGGATCTCGACGGCGTGCACATGCTCCGAAACGTGGGCGACGCCGCCGCCATTCGGGCCGACGCCGCCGGGGCACAGAACGTGGTCGTCATCGGTGCAAGCTTCATCGGGACCGAGGCGGCCGCCTACCTCCGGGGCCGCGGCCTCAACGTGACGGTTACCGCACCCGAGTCGGTGCCCTTCGAGAAGGCCTTCGGCCCCGAAGTGGGCGCGCGCTTCGAGTCCATGCACCGCGAGCAGGGCGTCGCGTTCGAGCTCGGCACCGGCGTCTCGCGGATCCGCGGGTCGAAGGGCGTGGAGAGCGTCGAGCTCGCCAACGGTACCATCCTGCCGGCGGATCTCGTCGTAATCGGCGTGGGCGCCGAGCCCGTCGTGGAGTATCTCGAGGGTTCCGGCCTCCTCGCCGACGGCGCGGTACCCGTGGACGGCTTCATGCAGACCGGCAGTCCCGGCATCTACGCCGTCGGCGACATTGCGCGCGTGGAGGGCACCGGGGGCGGCTCCGGGGGCACCGGGGGCACCGGGGGCGGCGCCGAGGCCAAACGGGTGGAGCACTGGGTGGTCGCCCAGCGCCACGGCCGGCAGGTCGCCCGGTCCATCATGGGCGCGCGCGAGCCCCTCGCATTTGCGCCGTTCTTCTGGACGCGGCAGTTCGAGACATCCTTCGGCTACATCGGCTACGCGCCGCGCTACGACGAAATCCGCTACAAGGGCGACGTGGCCGGGGGCAAGTTTCTCGCCGGGTACTTCGAGAACGGCGTCCTGAAGGCGGTCGGCACGATCGGCAAAGGAAAGACGGCGGTGCGCTACGGGCTTCTTCTCGACGCGGGCCGCGAGATTACCGTCGAGCAATTCGAGGCGGGCCTGAGCTCCATCGGGGCCTGAGCTCACGGGGGCACGGGACGCGCCTCTCGCGAGCGGGCGGGCGGGCTGCGGCGGTTACCGCGCCCGCGCGGCCTCCACGCGACGGCGAAACACCTCGGTCTCCTCGCGAATCTGCTGCACGAAGGGGTTGTCCTCTATGCTGCCGATAGCGGCGGTCATCTCCGCCTCGTTTCGATAGGTGGCGCGGCGGAAGGGGTTTTCGTAGTCCTTCTGCCTGCTCTCGTAGACGCGGTCACGCCTGAGCTCCTGTATCTCGACCGCGCGGTCGAGGAAGCGCGCCCACTCATCGCGGGAGGGAATCCTGCCGGCGTGCAGCAGCGTAAACACCGAAAAGGCGTGGCGCTGCTTCTCTTCGGGATAGCGCCGCCGGAGCTCGTCATAGCGGGCATGTACGGCGTCCCACGAGTCGAGCCGGCCGGCGCCGATATCGGCACGCAGCTCATCCACATCCACCTCGGAAACCAGTTGACCGCCGAGATTCACCCAGCTGCGCACTCGCCGCCCGGCAAGCGACTCACACATCTGCTCGTAGGTGCGCTCATGGGCGGCTTCCAGGTAGGCCAGCAGATTCTTCGCCGCGTAGAAGTGCAGCATCTCCCCGTAGGCCAGATACCCCTCCCGCGGCTTCAGGATGACGGCCTCCCGGTGGGATTTCTCCATGCCCTCCCCACGCACGAGAAGCCCCTCGGTCTCGCGGCTGTCCGCGGAGAGCAGCTCGTGGCCCCGCGCGGCAAGCTCGCGCTCCTCGCCGGCCCCCTCCTTCGCCAGGGAGGTCCACAGCGCCAGGAGCTCGCGCGCGGCGATGATTTCCTCGATCGTATCGGGGGCGAGTGCGTCGAACTCGATATGCTGCGTCTTCTGCCTGCGCGTATCGCGCGCACCGAACTTCCAGCT
This sequence comes from uncultured Spirochaetaceae bacterium, assembly GCA_964635245.1. Lineage (GTDB taxonomy): Bacteria > Spirochaetota > Spirochaetia > DSM-27196 > PWMO01 > JAAAOH01. Next base: position 31,273 of record CAZWNS010000010.1, on the reverse strand, counting down.
GTTCCGCGCGAGCGCGTACATGTTGTGGGTCCAGAAGAAGGCGGGCATCACCTCGAGTCGGTCCTCGGAGGTGTTGTTGCTCAGAAGCGAGAAGGGAAACGGTATGTCGAGCTCGGCGGGATAGTGCCCCTTGGCCAGAAGCACGAAGGAGGCAAAGCGCGAGGAGTGCTTGAGACTCGTGCACAGCCCCGGCCAGAAGCCGCGCCCGGCCTGGATCTCGTTGTCGTTGGCCCGACTGTTGTGGTTGGAGCCGATCGTCGCGCCGGCGGCAATATTGCTCTGCCCCATCACCAGCGAGGCAATGAGGAAGGAATTGTTGTGATGCTGCTCGTGCGCCGGGAACATCAGATTGTTCAGCAGCTCGCAGCAGGAGACGGTGGAGTTATCACCCATGAACGAGTGGATGAGCCGGGCCCCGTACTTGAGCGAGGAATTGTTCCCCATGATGAAGCGGACGGCCTTGCACCCGTAGAAAATGCGGCACCCGTAGCCGATGATGCCGTTCACGAGCTCCACGCCCTCACCGATCTGGGTGGGCTCCTCAACGTTTGAATTGATCGTCAGGTTCTTGAGCTTGTTGGCGCCCTTGATGTAGCAATGCGCGCCGACTTTGACGTCCTTGATGATGCGGGAGTTCTTGATCACACTCTGCTCGCCGACGGTACCGTAGTACCCGCGCCGCGAATCGTATCGGCTCTGGGTCATCTCGGCGAGCCGCCGCTGCAGCGGACCGTCGTCGCGGTAGCGGGACCAGAGGTAGGCATCCGCGGGAATCATCCCGTCGAAGGGCTGAACGGCACGACTGCCCGTCTCGTTTATGACGTCGAGGGTGATGAGCACATCCTCGCTCTCGCCGTCCTTCAGAATGCCGTTTCCGAACTTCGCGTGGTTGGTGGTGTGCATCTCGTCAATGTTGGTGATGATGCATCGGTTCCCCACGATGTAGTGGGCAAGGTAGCGCACGTTGTGAACTGCGACGTGATCTCCGATGTCGCACGAGGAGATCGTGCTGTTGGCAATACCCACCTGGAGCTGCAGATCGTGGTGCTCGAGCGTGGCCCTGGAGACCGCGCCGATACGGACGAGTCCGTGGAACGACGAATTGAGGATCCGGGACGGATCGAACTCATCGGTGACGAGCACGTCGTCCCAGTCGTCGGCGACGTTGCCGTTCTTGACCAGGAGCTCTATCTCCCCTGCGCGGAGATGACGGAAGTCCTCGGGCGAGCGCCCGAGTTGCTCGTTTCGAAGGTAGTACTCGTCCGCGCCGTCGGGAATGAACCGCGGCGGCACGAACTCCCGGCCCATGGCACCGCCGGGAAGCAGATGTACCGTATCCATAGCCGCTAATGATCCCACGAAATCCCGGAAAAATCAAAGCTTCGCGCGGTACTGCGACCGCAGCCTGCCGTCACCATGTCATCCGCGCGGCGCGGCCGCGGCGACCAGCAGGTAACAGGCCGCAGCCAGCACACTGACTGCAAGAAACCCGGCGCCGGTTGCAATCATCACCGACAGAGGTGTGGCGGCGACCGATGCCACGCCGTTCACAGCCCATGCAAGCGGTATGAGATCTCCCGAGCGATTGCCTGCTATCTCGAGACCGGCCGGCATCAGCCAGCCGAGGACAAATGAGATGGGGAACAGCAGCAGGAGGCTTACAATGAACCGCAGCGGCTCCGACGCATCGACGGCAAGGCCCAGCACCGGATCCAGCACGACGTAGTACGTCAGGGCAAGGGCGGCGACGGCCGGTCCGCCGATCCGGATACGTCGCCCCGCCGATACGGCGAGACGGCCCTGCAGATAACTGCCCGTGCCGCTGAACACCAGGATCGCGGTCAGCACCGCGGCGGTGGCGTAGATCGGGTCACCGAGAAAGCGCGTGAAGCGCTGGATATGGAGCATCTCCACGAGGAGAAACCCCAGGCCGATGGCGGTGAAGTGCAGCACCGTCCACCCCACCCCTCCGACCGCGCCCCCGCGACGGCGCACGAGGAGGACGGGAGCCAGCACGAGGACCAACGCGGCAAGGAGCACCTGAAGGAAGGTAACGAAGACCACCGCGTAGCCGAGCTCGAGGCGCTGGAACCAGGAGTGGCCGTAACTGCGGATGTACGTGTCGAGCGCGTCCCAGCGGAAGAAACTGTGGAAGTAGGGATTGTCGTCGGTGGGTGGCCGGATGTTGTAGATCCACCCGTCGTAGAAGCTCTCGCGCGCCGCCTCATCACCGAGCATTCGCGTCGCTGCGTGATAGTAGTACGAGCCGGCCTCCTCTTCGGGCCCGGGCACGCGGTTCCTGTCGGTGAGGTCTCCCGGTGATATGCCGGGGTGATAATCGGCGTCCATGGAGAGCTCGGCCGCGGCCTCGCGGAAGGCGCCGATGCGGTCGGTATCCAGCGGACGTGCCGCGGCGATGGTCGTGACGGCGAGATAGTTCCGCGCCTGCAGCAGGCGTTGGTCGGCAGCCGCGGCGCCCGCCTCCGCTCCGCCGGTTCCGGACCGCCGTCCCGGCTCCCGCTCCCGGAGAGCCTCGGCAAACAGGGCGAACAGCCGCAGGTTGTCCCGCGGCGGGCTCTGCATGCCGCGGGTAACGGTCAGCAGGCCGTCCCCGCTCAGTCGGTGCAGAGCCGTCCGCACGGCTTCCACCGTCAGGAGGTAGTCCTCGCGCATGGATGCGAGCCCGCCCGACCCGGCGGGCATTCCCTCGGCTTCGGCCAGATGAATGATGTCGAAGGCGTCTCCGGCCCGCGCCAGATAGTGCCGCGGCTCGGTGTGCACCACCTCTACCGAGGGATGTCGAAACACCGCTCCTGCCTCGGTGTCTTCGAGCGTCCGTCGAATCTGAGGGTTGGGCTGCACCACGACTACCTCGCGCGCACCGTGAGCGAGGGCGAGCCACACATTCACCCCGGTCTGCTCTCCGAGCAGCAGTACCCGCGGGCTGTCGACAAGCCGATACGCAAGCGCCTGCGCCGTGTGCCGAACCACCTCCGCCTCGTCTGCGGTGTCGGAGACGAACACGCCGCCCGCGTGGGCACCGTCGAGAAACACCGAAAGCTGCGGCGGCGGTGCGGGAGCCGTGGGGGCGGCGAAAAGCGCGTGATGCATGGAGGGGACATCGAACACGTCGATTTGCGCCCGCGGGCCGATCGCACCGGCGACGGCGCGGGCGTCTCCCTGCCGTGCGAGACGCTGCGCGTGGGCCATGGGCTTGTACTCATCCACCGACGGTTCGACGGGCAGCAGCACGGCGACCGCGAGGGCGACCACCGTCGCCCCCAGCGCCGCGGCGGCCCCGATCCTTCCTCGCCCGCTGCGGTACGCGGGCCATGCGAGAATCCACAGGAGTAACGCCGCCACGCCCAGGACGGCGATAACCGCGGGCATGCGATAGGGCACCACCAGAAAGGCCAGAAGCACGCCGCCCACGCCGCCGACGCCGCTTCCAATCATGTTTGCTGCGTAGATCCCCCCGACCTGCCGATGAAACGTCGCGAGAGCAAGACCGATGAACGCCCCACCGAAGAAGAACGGCAGAAACAGCACCAGCGTGTGTGCCCACAGTTTCAGCACCTCCGCAAAGCTGTAGAGCACATACTGCATGTCGGGCCGCAGCACGACCGCCACGCGGTAGGCGTAGGCCGCGCTCACCACGAGCAGAACCAGAACGGCGGCCGAGACGCCGGTAAACCGGCGCGAAATCCACCCGCGCGCGATGCTCAGCATGGTTCCGCTCGCGCCGAAACCGAGGAGGGCCGTACTTATCACGAGGTAGGTAAAGTGATGGTAGGTATCGAGCGACAGCACCCGAATGAACGCGATCTGCAGCCCCAGCACGAGCGCGGAGGCCAGGAAGACGGCGCCGGCGGCCGGGGCAATCCGGGCGCTCATCGTTCCTGCGCGCGACCGGTCATCGGCACGAAGCGCACCGGCAGGAGCTGCTCGGTACCGACCTCCCCGTCATGGTCTTTTGTGACGAGAATGAGGTTCTGCACCGCGTAGACGGGTCCCACGGGAATCACCATGCGACCACCGGGACGAAGCTGCTCCACCAGCGGCGAGGGGATATGGCCCGCCGCGGCGGTTACGATGATCGCATCGAAGGGGGCGTGTTCGGGTCGGCCGAAGTATCCGTCTCCCTGCGTCACCTCGACGTTGTCATAGCCGAGCCGCTCGAGACGACGGCGTGCGGTCCGGGCGAGCGCCTCGACGATTTCGATGGTATACACCGCCTCCGCGATCTCGGCGAGAACCGCCGCCTGATAGCCGCTGCCCGCGCCGATTTCGAGCACGCGATCGTCTTCCTCGAGCTCGAGCACCTCCGTCATGTAGGCAACGACGTAGGGCTGGGAAATCGTCTGGCCGTGGCCGATGGGAAGGGGCCGGTTTGCGTAGGCACGCCCCCGATGCTCGCTCGGTACGAACTCGTGGCGCGGCACGGCGCGCATGGCGGCAAGCACCGCTTCGTTGCTGATGCCCTCCGCGGCGATATGGCGCTCTACCATCCTGCGGCGCTCGCCGGCTCGGTCATCCTGACCGAGGCCCGCCGCCGCCACACCCGCGATGAAGAGGACAAGAAGTGAAACGTGCTTCATGATCGCCTCCGATAGAAGCCGCCGTCCCGTCGAGCTACTCCGCGAGCCGCTTCGCGATCCGCTCGAAGGCATCGAGGGACTCCCGGATCTGCGCCTCGGTGTGGGCGAAGCTGATGCCGCCGTAGCCGTGGACGACGTGAAAGCCCTCCTTGAGCATGGCGAGCTTGAAGATCTCATCGCGAAGCTCCATATCGCTCCGCGCCGGATCGTAGACCTGGTCCGGACTGCGCACCGACCCGGCGCCGTCGGTCGGCACGTGGACCGCGACCAGGGAGCTGTGCTCCGTCACCGGCTCCGCGTCCCCGCCGCAGCGCGCGTTTATGCCGTAGGCGGCGAGGCGCTCCTCGATTCCCTGCCGGGCCATTCGACCCAGGCGGCCGATGTAGGGGTAGATCTCGTCCTCGTGCTCGATCAGGTACCGCAGAAAGACCACACCGGCGGTCATCGCGGCCGGATGTGCGCTGAAGGTACCGCCGTCGAACTTCACCGCCCGGCCGTGCGGCGCCCCCGGGGCGGCAAGCGACATCACATCCGCCCCGCCGGCCACCGCGGCGACGGGCATGCCCCCGCCGATCGCCTTGCCGAACACCGTCAGGTCAGGCTTCACGCGATACAGCGCCTGCAGAGGGCCGGCGTGCAGCCGAAACCCCGTGATGACCTCGTCGAGAATGAGAAGCGCGCCGTGCTCCCTGGTGAGCTCGCGCGCCCGCCTCAGATACGCCGGGTCGGCAAATATCAAGCCACCGCTGCCGACCATGGGCTCGGTAATGAAACAGGCAATCTCCGAGCCGTGTGTCTCGAATACCCGCTCGAGGTCTTCGAGGTCGTTGAAGCGCGTGACAACCACGTCGGCGTTCGAGCACTCGGGAAGGCCGGCGGACTCCATCACTCCGAGTCCGTCCTCGTAGGTATGGATGCCTTTCAGCGCGAAGGGATGCCCGCCGTGCCAGCCCCCGGCGACTTTCACCACGATCCGGCGACCGGTGTAGGCACGGGCGAGCAGGATGGCGTTCATCGTCGCGAGCGCACCGCTGGTCGTAAAGCGCACCCGCTCTGCATCCACGCGGGCGCGGATCAGCTCGGCGAGCTCGGCCTGCTGGCGGGTGGGAAACCCGGTTATGAGCCCGCGATCGGCGTCGAACTCCCTGCGCAAAACATCGAGCACGACCTGCGGGTTGTGGCCGAGCACATTCGCAAAATGCCCCTGCCAGAAATCGACATAGGTGTTCCCGTCGATATCGGTGATAGTTGCTCCCCGCGCATCTGCGAGATAGAAGGGAAACGGGGGAAAGAGCCGCAGATTATGGCTGCCGCCACCGAGAAGGACGCCGCTTGCCCACTCGTAGTGCTCGCGGGAGGTCGGGTGCTTGCTTACGTAATAGTCGGAGAGTTCTGAACGATAGGCCTGTCTTTCCATGTCGGTCCATTATGCCGCAGCTCCCCTCCATCTGTCGATGCGGTTATTCAGGCTTCGATGCCCGCGCGGGAGAAGAACGCGCCGAAACGGTCCGCCCAGCGTCCACGCACGGCGACATGGTGATTGGCGACGGCCCCGTCGAGAAAGTAGCGCACGTCGCGGTCGAGTTTCAGCCGAAGCTGCGTGCGGCACCGCTCCTCCGAATGCTCGGCCGCCTCCGGCGCGGCCTCCGAGACCCATGCCCGGGACAGATTCCGCCCGCCGATCCGCAAGATGGTCAGGTCGCCGCCCTGGTAGTCGCCTTCGACGGCCACGCCGATACCGGTTTCGAAGTGGCTTCGAAGCCGGAAGGAGTCGACGAGGCGGGTCGCCACCATGCAGTGCGCAATCTCCACGGCGTTGTTCGAGATATCGAGCGCCGCCGGGTTTGCGAGAAAGGGGATCTCACCGGTCAGGGCATGAGCCACGACCACGGTAAACAGCGCCTGCCGGTCTCCCTCGCAGCCGGCCATGATCCCTTCGTCGTTGAGGAGTGCGAGCGCGAGGCATCCGGTGTTGTGACAGCGGCTCACCAGGTCGAAGCAGCGTACCGTGACCGCCGTCAGTCTTCGCTCCGCGATGAGTTGCTTCAGGCCCAGATAGATAGCCGCGGCCTGCTCGAGCGCCTCGTCGTCCGGCTCGACGACGGCGCTGCTGCGCGTGCGAATCTCGGCGGCGACCGCCCGTGCCGCGTCCGCGTCGACGCGTTCCATGCGGCGATAGAGCTCCTCGATCTCGACTTCCTCGGATTCCGTGCCGAAGCGCTCGCGGAGGGCAGCGCGATCAAGCGAGCTCGCGATGAGCCAATCCGAGGGCGCGCCGATGAACCCCAGTCTGCTCGAGGACAGCACGCGGAGGGCGTGCTCGGCGGCCGCGAGATCCTCAATGCGTCGGGCCACCTCGTGCGGCTCGCCGTGCAGGATCTCGCAGCGGGCACCCTGGTTTCGGACCCAGGCGCTGATCTCGAGGGAGGCGGCAAGGGAGTTGTGTTTGCCGTCCGTGAGGAGGTAGACCGGGCGCGGCAGGCGGTCCCAGCTATCGACGAACCGGTTTTCCGTCCCACCGGACGCGATGAACACGACCTGGAGGTCGGCGGCGCTCGCAGCGGCGCGCCGCGCGGGAAGCTCCTCCGGCTCGGTGAATCGGACGTCATGATCGGCGGAGATCGCCGCGAACAGCTCGCGGTGGGCGCCGGCCGGATCGAGGCCCGGGTGCAGGGGCGAGGCGAATGATATGAGCTCGATTATCATAATTCGCTCAGTATAGCTGCGGATCGGCGGAGGGCGCAATCGGGCTCGACGGTGTCGCTTCCGTACCGAATCCGGGGGAAAGGCGTGATGCGGAAAACGACAGCTCATGGTAGAGTGGGTAATGGAGGGGTGAAGACATGCAACACATACAACAAGAGACGTTTCTCGCGGACCGCACCCGCAACATGGGCTCGAGCGCTATCAGGGAGATCCTCAAGCTCGCGGCGCGACCGGACATCATTTCGCTCGGCGGGGGAATGCCCTCTCCGGATGCGTTTCCCACCGAGTTCATCGATGAGCTGTACAGGCGCGCCCTCGAGCATTACGGCACCGAAGCCCTGCAGTACACCCGTACCGAGGGGTTTCCGCCTCTGAGAGAGGCCCTCGTCGATCATCTCGCCGCGCAGCAGATCGAAGTCGGCCCCGAGGAGGTCTTCGTGACCACCGGCTCGCAGTCGGTGCTCGACGCGATGGGCAAGATCCTCATATCACCGGGCGATCGTATCGCGGTCGAGGCTCCCACCTATCTCGGCGCGCTGCAGGCGTTTAATCCCTACGAGCCCGCCTACGTGCAGATCGACATGGACGAGCACGGCCTCATCCCGGACTCACTCGAGCGTGTGATCGCCGAGCATCGCCCGAAGTTCGCCTATCTCAGCCCGACCTTCCAGAACCCGACGGGGCGAACCCTGTCTCTCGAGCGGCGAAAGCGGGTGGCGGACATCATCGAGCGCAGTGACACGATCGTCATCGAGGACGACCCCTACGGCGCCCTGCGCTATCGCGGAGAGTGGGTGCCGCCGATCCGTACCTTCGCTCCCGAGCACGTCCTCTATACCGGCTCGTTCTCGAAGGTGTTTGCGCCCGGCTTGCGGGTGGGCTACTACGTGGCACCCGAGCGTGTGCGGCAGTGGCTGGTCATTGCGAAACAGGGCGTTGATCTCAACACGAGCTCCCTCACGCAGGCGCTGTGTACGGAGTTCATCGCCGGGGGCTATCACGCCCGGCACCTGCCGAAGATCATCGAGATCTACCGGCCGAAACAGGAGGTCATGCTCGAGGAGATGGAGCGCCACTTCCCCGGAAGCTTCACCTGGTCGCAACCCGACGGGGGGATGTTCATCTGGGCGGAAGGACCGGCCGGGGCCGACATGGAGAAGATCTACGAGGAAGGCATCAGAAACAACGTCGCCTTCGTCCCGGGTAAGTTCTTTTTCAGCGACCAGGCGTCCGGGAAAGCCACCATGCGACTCAACTTCACCGTGAACAGCCCGGAGAATATCCGCACGGCGATAGAGCGCCTCGGCGTGTCCATCCGCAGCGTGCTCGGGAGCTGAGCCGTCACCCGGTCGCGCGGAGGGCGCGGCTCAGCAGAAAGGAAGCCCCGCCGGTGTGGAGAGCGCAGACCTCCACCTCCACCGGAACCTCGCTGCCGTCCCGCGCAACGTGGATCGTGGAGAACACGCGGCGGGACTTCCCCCGAAGATCGAGCATGCAGTCGGCAATCGAGCCCCGCTCGGGGTCACCCGTCAGGTCCTCGGGTCTGAGCCCCACGAGCTCCTCCCGCCCGTAGCCGAGCATCCGAGCCGCGGCAGCGTTGGCCTCGATGCAGCGCAGCGTCCCGTCGCTCCCGCGCTCCCACAGGTAGACGGCTTCCCGAAGACTGTCGAGGATACCTCGATAGGTCTCGGCCTGAGCCGCGAGCTCACGGGTGGCAACCTCGATATCCCTCTCGAGCCGATACTCGCGCTCGCCGGCCTGCCGTCTCACGTGGAGCGCCTCGAGCATGAGCGCGACCGACCCGGCCGCCGCCTGCAGGATAGCGAGCGTCTCGGGGGGCACCGTGCCCTCGTCCTCGCGAAGCGGATACCCGCCGAACCGGGTGCGCGCGGTGGCAAGCGCGACGCAGGGACCGCCGGGGTGGTCGCGGAACTCACCCATGAGCTCGCGTCCGTACACCGAATTGACGGTCTCGCGAAAGCGTTGAATTACCCTCGCCTCCTCGCCCTCGGTAGCGAGTCGAGCAAGCAGCACCAATAGTGTCTCCGAAAGCTCCCCAGCGATGCGCGACCCCTTCACCCGCTTGTGCACTCGTTCTCTCCGATCGCTGCCTCGCCCGCCGCAACGCCCACACCCCTAATGTAGCACTCAGATTGAATTCACACAATGGAGTTTTTAATATTTGTTGACTCCCGTTTCATCGAGAATGGAGACTCGAGCGTGCCGCTCCCGGCCCGTTCGCGCCGGACTCCTGACCCGCGCGCTTGGTGCGATCATGGTTTCAGGATATATTCTCCCCGGGCAGCGACTATGTGGTCTTACGCGGCACGCGTACGGATAGTATCCATGAGCTTTCTCCTTTTCGCGGCCGCCGTACTCGCGGGCGATGCTGTCGGGGACCACGTGGCCGCGGGATCGCGCCCCCCGCGCGCGCTCCTTCTCCACTCCTACGACGAGGAGTACCGGTGGAGCGCCACCATGAACGAGACGATCAAGGCCCATCTGCGCGGCGAGTTCCCGCAGATTGAGATCTACGTGGAGTATCTTGATGCGAAACGCTACGACGCCGCCGGCGTAGCGCCGTCGTTTCGCGAGCTTCTGGCCGCAAAGTACGCAGCCACGCCTCCGGATATCGTAGCCGTCACCGACAATCCGGCATTTGAGCTGCTGCTCGAGAGCGGGCGGGACATCTTCGGCGATACGCCCGTGGTATTCGCGGGGATCAACGATTACTCGCCTCGGTCTCACGACGGGTACCCCGGTATGACCGGTGTGGCCGAACGGGCGGATATTCGCGGAACGGTCGAGCTCGCGATGGCGCTTCACCCGGAGACAACACATCTGGTCTCGGTCAGCGACGCCACCATCACCGGCGGCATTATCCAACGCGAGTTCGACCGCGTGGTCGGGGATCTCGAACCCCGCGTTGACGTCATCCCGCTTTTCGGGCTCACCCGCTCCGAGCTGCGGGAGCGCCTGGGCTCCCTGCCGGAGGGGAGCGTCGTCGTGAACCTTTCCCTGTTTCGTACCGCCGACGGCGCGGTGTTCACCGATGCGGAGGGTGGGCGCTTCATCGCAGAGCACACCGAGAGCCCCGTCTACACCGCATGGGACGTGTTCCTGGGAAGCGGGGCGGTCGGCGGGCTGATGGTGAGCTCTCGGGGGCAGGCACGGACCCAGGCCGAGATCATGACCCGCATCCTGCGCGGCGAACCGGCGGACTCCATTCCGGTGGTAACGGAAAGCCCCAACCGCTTTACGTTCGACTACCGCGCACTCGATCGCCACGGCATCTCCATGAACAGCCTCCCGCCCGGGAGCCGGATCGTGAACGAGCCGGAGACGATGTGGTACCGCTACCGGAGGTATGTGGTCGCGGCGGCGGCCATCATCGCCGTACTCGGGGTGCTGACGACCGTCCTGGCCGTCAATATCGTGCGCCGGCGGGCTGCCGAGCGCCGGCTCACCCGCAGCGAGCGTCGGTACCGCAGCATGTTCGAAAGCCTCCACGACGTGTACGCGGAGGTACGCAAATCCGACGGCCGCCTTGTGACCGTCAGCCCGTCGATCCGGAAGTTCGGATACGAGCCTTCACAGCTGATCGGTGCACATATCGGCGCGCTGCACATCCGGCCGGACGCGCAGCGCGAGCTTGTGAACCGCCTCGTATCGGAGGCGACCGTCGACGACTACGAGATCGAGCTGCATACGGCGGACGGCCGGCCGATTACCGCCTCGATATCCGCGAGACTGGAAGGCGCGGGCAGCGACGATGAGAGAATCGTGGGAACCATACGCGATGTGTCGGGGCGCAGGCAGATCGAGGACGAGCTTCGGCGCCTGCACAAGGCCGTGGAGGAGGCGGGCCACGCGGTCTACATCACCGACACAAAGGGCGTCATCCTCTACGTCAACCCGGCGTTCGAGCAGACGACCGGTTACTCCCGCGAAGAGGCGCTCGGCGAGACCCCCCGCCTGCTGAAATCGGGGAGGATGCCCGAGGGCTATTACCTGCAACTCTATGAAACGATACACTCCGGCGGTACCTGGCGCGAGCAGATCATCAACCGTCGTAAGGACGGCAGGCTCTATTACGCGAGCCAGACCATCGCGCCGGTATTCAACGAGCGAAATGAGATCGAGTGGTTCGTCGCCGTACAGACCGATGAGACCGACCGGGTCGAGAGTGAACGGCAGTACCGGCTGCTTGCCGAGAACGCCACCGACATGATCTCCCGTCACGCCGCCGACGGCACCTACATCTACGTGTCCCCGGCTTGCCGATACCTTCTCGGATATGAACCCGAGGAGCTCGTCGGGGTCAATAGCTACGAGCTCTTCCATCCCGACGACGTGGAAAAGATACGGAAATCCCACGATATCATCCGAAGCGGGCCGGAGATCACCTACGTAACCTACCGCATCCGACGCAAGGATGGTCGCTACACATGGTTCGAGACAACCAGCAAGACCATCTGGGACGAGGAAAGCCGGTCCGTCTCGGAGATCATCACCGTATCCCGCGACGTAAGCGAACGCATCCGGATAGACGAGCAGTTGAAGAAGGCCAAGGCGGAGGCCGAGTCGGCGAGCCAGGCCAAGAGCGAGTTTCTCGCCAACGTCAGTCACGAGATACGCACGCCGCTGCACGCCGTTATGGGCTTCGGGGAGCTCCTGCGTCGGCGCACCGACGACACGACGGCGCATCACTATATCGGAACGATCGAGGAATCGGCCCAGACGCTCCTGCGGCTCATCAGCGACATTCTCGACCTGTCCAAGGTAGAGGCCGGCCACCTCGAGATCTCACCGGAATACGAGGATCCGAGAGAGCTCGTGAAAAGCGTCACGGCCCTCTTCGAGCCGCAGGCGCGGGATGCCGGCCTGCGGCTCGTGTGTTCGGTCGACGACGCGCTACCGTCCTATCTCTATTTCGACAAGACCCGCCTTCGGCAGATCGCCGTGAACCTCGTAGGTAACGCAATCAAGTTCACCGAGCAGGGCACCATAGAGCTCGCCCTCGGCGGACGCCCTGCAGGAGACGACGGATTCGACTTCGAGCTCACCGTCACCGATACCGGCATCGGCATGTCCGAGGCAACGCAGGCGCATATGTTCGAGGCATTCTCTCAGGGCAGAGGCGACAGGGGACGAATGCACGGCGGTACCGGACTGGGTCTCGCGATCACGAAACGGCTCGTCGAGCGGATGTCGGGCAGCATCGAGGTCAGCAGCACCGAGGGAGAAGGCACCCGGTTCACCGTATGCCTGCCGGGCCTCCCCTGCCGCGAGGATGCGTCTCACGAGACAGGACCCACCCCGGCGCCGGTCCCGCGCGAGGCTGAATCCCTGCCGGCGCAGGAGCTCGCCGATCTCTCGGATACGGAACGGGACCGCCTTCGGCGCGCCATCAGGAGCCGTGTACGCCCGAAATGGCGCAGGACACAAGAGGTAAAGATGCTCGACGAGATCGTGGGCGTCGCGGAGCGCATCGAGTCGCTCGGCACCGAGTTCGGTATGCAGATTCTCGAACACAGCGGACGTGAGCTTGCCGAGGCGGCGCGGGAGTTCGACATAGACGCGATGGAGCGGGGCTTCGAGCGGTTTCGCGGCCTCGCGCGCGCCCTCGATGTGGAGCTCGACGCGACCGGCGAATCCCGAGCCGCCGGAGGCGCAAGCCAGTGAGCCGCCACGACATCCTCATCGTTGACGACAACGCGAGCAACATCCGGCTCATCGCCGCCGAGCTCGAAAGCGACGGCTACGGCATTGCCTTCGCACGCAGTGGTGCGGAGGCACTCGAGCAGAGCCGGCACAAACACTTCGATCTGTTTCTGCTCGACATCATGATGCCCGGGATGGACGGCCTCGAGGTATGCCGCGCGCTCAAGGAGCGGCCTGAGTACAAGGATACCCCGGTGATCTTCCTCACGGCGAGAGAAGAGAAGGAGACCCTGCTCGAGGGATTCGCCGTAGGGGGCGTGGACTATGTAACGAAACCCTTCTACGGACCGGAGGTCCGCTCCAGGGTAAACGCCCAGCTCCGGGCGCTCGAGGCGCAGCAACTGCTCGAAGCGGCCGTGGACGACCTGTCGAAACAACTGCTGATTTCGGTGCAACACGAGAACGAGCTGCAGATGCAGCAGGAGGAGATGGCCCGGTTCAACCGGGCGCTTCTCGCGCGGGCGAGCACCGACCAGCTGACGGGCCTCGCCAACCGCTACCACATGATGGCCATCGCCGAGTACGAAAGTGAGCGAGCATCGCGAGCCGACTCGGCATACTCGTTCATCATCGGCGACATCGATAGTTTCAAGCATATCAACGACACCCACGGCCACGACTGCGGCGACGCGATACTTCGCGAGATCGCCACGCGCCTGCAGGGGGCGGTACGCGGACAGGACCTGGTGGCACGCTGGGGCGGCGAGGAGTTCCTGGTCTTCCTGCCGGACACATCCTGTGAGGGCGCGCGGGTACTCGCCGAGAAACTGAGGGAGGCCGTGTGCCTCACGCCCTTTCAGTACGGGAACATCGAGATAGATGTCACAATCACTCTCGGCGTGAGCTCCTGCGAAACGGCGGACATCGAAACGTGCATCGAGCAGGCCGACAGGGCGCTGTATGAAGGCAAGCGACAGGGACGCAATCAAAGCGTGGTATACGAGGACCGGATGTCGGAAAACCCGGCGGGATAGTATCTTGAACCCATGATTCTCTACGACCCTGATCCCCGACCCGCAATGAGCACATACGGGATTGATATCCCGATCGGACCGAACGCAACCCGGGAGACGATCGAGAATCTCCGCCGAGACCCGCGCGTTGCCCCGCTGCTCGAGGCGGCTCTTACCCCGCGCGGCGACACCGAGATTACCCGCGCGGACCTCGAGCGGGTACACAGCGCCGAATACGTTGCGCGGCTCTACTCCGACGACGTAGAGCTGGAGATCCGGCGAACCTACGAGCTCATCGATTCCGAAGGAAACTACCATCGCTACGATCCCGGCCGTGCCGAACGGCCGCTTGCCGAGCTCTTCGGGTTCGCCCTCGATACCGTTGCGGGCAGTTACGAGTGCTGCCGACACGCCGTTCAGCGCGCGAGGTGCTTCTACCTCGGCGGCGGAATGCATCACGGCAAGCGCGGAACCGGCGACGGGTTCTGCCTGATAAACGACGTGGTCATCGCGGCGAGAAAGATCCAGGCGGACGGCCTCGCGACCCGAATCTGGATCGTCGATCTCGACGTTCACAAGGGCGACGGGACCGCCGAGCTCACCGCGGATGACGACTCGATCCGAACCCTGAGCGTGCATATGGCGCGCGGCTGGCCCCTCGATCGGCGCGAGCGGCTTCCCGACGGTTCTCTCCACCCGTCCCATATTCCGAGCGACATCGATGTGGCCATACCGGAGGGCGGCGAGGAGGCCTACGTCCCATTTCTCGAAGAAGCTCTCGTTCGGCTCGACGGGTTCGAGACTCCCGAGCTCGCGATCGTGCTCTACGGCGCGGATCCCTACGAGCATGATGAGCTGCCCTCCTCAGGCGGCATCAGGCTCACGCTGTCACAGATGGCCGAGCGCGATGAGCTCGTCTATCGCTTTCTGGCCGACCGGGGCATCCCTCGGGCGTACCTGAAGTCCGGCGGCTACGGCATCCGAGCGGCCGATCCGTTAACCCGCTTCCTGCGGTGGTATCTCCTCGAAGAACACGGGCGATAAGCAGCGACGGCTCTTCGGCGCGCTTGTACGGCACCCGCCCCGACGATACAATGGAGCACCATCTATCGGGCGGCCGGCGCCGGCAGGAGGGTGAGTGGCCACACGAACGGTCGAACAATACGTGAAGACGCTCTACCTGCTCGAGCACCTCAGGTCAACTAACGTGGTGCAGATGAAGACGCTGTCCGAGGCCATGGAGGTCACGCCGGGCTCCGCGACGGCCATGGTGAAGCATCTCCACGACGAAGGGCTCATCACCTACTACCCGCGCAAGGGCGCCGAGCTCACGCCGGAGGGCCGCCGTCTCGCGCTGCGGATGATCCGGCGCCATCGCCTGATCGAGACCTTCCTCGAGCGGGTACTCGGCTACGACTGGAGCGAGGTGCATCTTGAGGCGGAGGAGCTCGAGCACGCGGTATCCGAAACGTTTATCGAGCGCGTGGATGCGCTGCTCGAGTCGCCGACGCTCGATCCCCACGGCGATCCCATTCCCCGTGCCGACGGCACCGTCGACGCGCCTCATTTCGTTCCGCTCTCCGAAGTTCCCCACGGCACCGAGTTCGAAGTTGCGCGGATCGGTTCGGAGGACGGCGACTTTCTGACCCTCATGAAGGAGCGCGGCATCGTACCCGGTGCACGTTTCGTGCTTACCGAAAAGAGCCAAACCGCCGGCACCATCTCCGTGCGGGCGGCCGCGACGGGAGCCTCGTTCACGCTGGGATATGATATCGGGCAGAAGATCCTCGTGCGATAGAGGTGTCGCTCGGTGACGTGCCGCAGGACCGCCTACATCGTGTGTCTCATGATCCTGCTCGCCGCTACGGCGGCGCATACCGACGGGGTGAGGCTGGAGGAGCCGGTCGCGGGCTTCGACGGGATGTTTCTGCCGGACTCCTGGGTCCCGCTCCACAGCAGACTTGACTCGCCCGACACTCCGTTTCGGGGGGACATCACCTTCACGATCAGGGAACCGGGGACAACCCGCTACCGGATCGTCCGCCGCGTCGACATGGATTCAGCCGGCAGCCTGCCCGTTGAGCTCGTCGTACCCACGCCGGCTGCCGAGTTCGACGTCGATGTGACCATACACGCGGACGGCGACGAGCCGCGGCACACCACATGGTCCCTCGCCGCGCCCTCCCGCCCGGTGCGGATCGTTCTCGTGGTCGGGCCTCCGGGCGCGCTCGACCTGTTGAATCGCATCCGCGGCACCATGGCGGACAACGCGAGCTTGATCTACGTGGGGCCGGAGCAGCTGCCCGGCGATCCGCTCGGGTACGACACGATCGACACCGTGGTACTGTACGACTCGCACCTGGCTCGGCTGCCGCCGGAAACGGTGGCCGCCCTCGAGGTGTGGACGAGACGCGGCGGACGGGTGATCACCGTCGGTGGCTCGCATCTCTCGCCCGCCGACGGCAGGGCGATTCGGCCACTGTTGCCGGGGCGTGTCGGCGAGCTCGCGCGGGGCATGCCGCGCGACTGGGACGCCCTTTTTCCCCTCGGCATCGCCGGAGACACCGCGAGCGTTCTCTACTCCCGTTTCGACCCCGATGAACGAGCGCAGACGGTCCCCCGCCGGGGCATACCCCTCATCGCCTATGAAGATCGGGGGAAGGGCAGCGTGGCCTTCGTCGCCACCCGCGTCGCGACCCTCGGCCGGGTCGCCATGCCCGGCAGCGGCATCTGGCGCGAGGCGTTCCCCCCTCTTTCTCCGGTCGGGCGCGTCCGCGTACCGACGATGATCAGGCGGACCGCCCGCGACAGCCTGGTCGGCGAGACGATCATCTCCGACGGACCGCGCCTGTTTCCGGGACGCGCCACCATAGCGATAGTCGGCCTGCTGTACATCGTATTCACGGCGGTCCTGACGAGGCGGCTCGCCCGAAGTCATCTTCCCCCCCGGGCCGCCGTCCTGCGCCCCGCCGCGCTGGCGCTGGCCGTTTCGGCGCTCATGCTGCTGGGGGCGACGCGGGGCACCTGGACCACGCCGGCGACCATCGCCGACGGTGAGCTCTTTCGCGGATCCGCATTGCGCCACGGCAGCGAGCCGACCCCCGGCATCGTCGAGAAAGACGTGATCGTCGCATCCCGTACGGGTGGCAGCCTCGAAATCGAGCTTCCGGCGACTCTCCAGCCGGTACCTCTGGAGGGCAGGACCGTGACCGTGCGCCGGGGCCCGTCCCGGACCGCGCTCCTCTCGTCCCTCGATCGGGGGGAACAGAGCTATCACTTTCTTCAGACGACGCTCTCGCTCGATGTCACTGCCGCGCTGGCGCCGTCATCTCGCGGGGTCAACCTCTCGCTGCGAAACGGCTCGAGTCATCATTTATCCGACGCCGTGCTGTTGTGGAACGGGCGGCTCTTCCTGCTCGGAGACCTCGAGCGGGGAACCACGTTCCGCTCGAATCTCGCGGCGGCAGGCTCCGATCGGGCTATCCGGCGCTCGCTCGGCGTCGAGCGGGGACGTATGCTCCTCCGGTTGCGCGAGTCGGGGGCGGGAGTCGGTCCCGTCCTGATCACCTTTGCCGAGGAGCCCCTCGTGCCGATGTGGGCCGCGGGCACGCATGGTCGCCGCACGCTCACGGTGGCCATGTTCTCGCTCCAGCAGCCCCTCTCGACCGACATCCGGGGGAGTAGATAGCAGATGCGCGCCGCACGCAGCCGGTTTAAGATGAGCTTCGCGAACTTTGCGCATGACAGGCGCTATCGCCGCGCGCAGAGCGCGTATCTGTTGCTGCTGCTTCTGCTCCTGCTGGCCCTCTGGCCGTCGGCTTCGAGCGTGGGCGAAGCGTCACCGTTCGAGCTCACCCTCTTTCTCACGCAGTGGCTGCTGCCCCTCGCCTTCCCGATCATGCAGTTCAGATTGGGATTCGGACTGGTTGACGAGTTGCGCTCCGAACCGCGGGATCGCCTGCCGCTTCCCGCTTCGTACCCGCAGACGGCCGCGATTCTGGCCGCCGAATTGCTTCACTGTATCGCGCTGTGGGCGCTGCAGTCGCCGCTCGTAATCGCGGCGGTTTCCGCCGCCGGTTTCACCGCCCCGGAGGGCGTGGCCTACCTGTTGCGGCTCCTCATGCTCGGCCTGGCCGCCCGGCTCGGCGGCGTGATTGCCCGCGTCGCGACGAAGTCACGCAGAGGCGCGAGTCAGCCTCCCGGCGGTGCCGCCGGATGACGTCTTCTTCAGACCGCTATGGGCGCGCGGAAGTCCAGCGTCTGCCGCCTTCTTCCCTCGCATGTTTGCATTCGAAGCACAACAGCGCGTCGGGCATGGCCTCCAGGCGCTTCTCCGAGATCGGCCTGCCGCATTGCTGGCATATACCGTAGCCGCGGGTGTGCATGCGCCGCAACGCGGCACTGACACGGGAGAGGCGGTTGCGATCCTGCTCACCGAGCATCTCCAGCGTTTCGCGGTCGACATGCTCCTCGGCAATGTCGATCTCATCCTTACCGGCGGTGGAGTCCACCATATTCTGCATCGAGTCGTATTCCACGTTCAGACGGTCCACGATCTCCTGCTCGATTCGCCTCAGGTTCCTGCTCATCCGCTCACGGAAACGTTTTGTCATCCGTCTCCTCCTTTCCTCACGAGCTGACCAAAGTATAGTCGTGGGTACGTTGAAACCGCATACACCTGCCGGGTTATTCTGCGGCGGGAAATCGGCTAAAACGAGTCGATGATCAGGTATCGTTTGAGGTGGAGGCGAGCTCGAAGATGGACCGGCTGCTCTTCCGGGTGCGGGGTCGCCGCCCCGCGCCCCTTTTTCGGCCGGGGGAAAGCGCGCCCTCGACGATATGGTCGGAGATAATTGCCTCAGTCGGCGTCGGCCTCATAGTCCACGAACGGTTGTCATATGTACGGCGCATCACGATAATATGGGTCGTGAATACATTGTCTGACCGGACGGTATCACTGCTTCGCAACTCGACGATCTTCGAGGATCTCGGCGATGATGAAATGGCCGTCGTCGCCGGCTACAGTCGCTATTACGAGTTCGCCGACGGGGAGCACATTTTCGAGCGCGGGTCACGGGCTCAGGAGCTCTGCGTGATCGATCAGGGTGCGGTGGTTATCCGGGCGGACGGCGGTCACGACCGCGACATCGCCCGTTTCATCGCGGGAGAGTCCTTCGGTGAGCTCGATCTGATGGGCGGCGCCGACCGAACGGCGGCCGCGGTGGCCGAGGGCGACACACGCATCCTTTTGTTTCCGAGCCGCGGTCTCGTCCTCGAGGACGTCATCCACGAGCATCCCTCCATTTTCGCCCGCGTGCTCTATCGCCTCATCGCCACCGTCGCCTCGCGCATCCGCTCCACCAACAGGCTCATCTCGGAAAACGCAACCTGGGTGAAGGAGTTGCGCCACCAGATCCACATGGACAAGCTCAGCGGGCTCTACAACGACGTCTATCTTCTCGACGAGGTAACCCGTCTGCTCACGGGCGGCGGCGGGGCATCCTCTCCCGTCTCGGTCATGATGGTGAAACCCGACAATTTCAAGGCGGTGAACGACACGTACGGCCACGAGGCCGGCGATGAGACGCTGAAGCGCATGGCCCGGACGCTGCAGCGGCTTGCGCTTCCGGGGGAGTCGGCGGTGCGCTTCCGCGGGAACGAGCTCGCGGTGCTGATGCCCGAAACCGACCGCGACGGCGCTCTGGCGCGGGCGAGAGAGGTGCAACCGGCCATGAACGCCATCGACATCACCGATATTATCGCCGCCGAGGGCTTCCGGCTGACCGTCAGCATCGGTATTGCTTCCTCGACCGAGTGGACCGACGGCGGTGCGGCCGGCTCCGACTCCGTCCCGGAGGCCTTGATCGAGACCGCGCATGAGCGCGCCATCGCGGCGCGGGAGAGCGGCGGCAATGCCGTACGGCATTCCCCCTAGCACTGGAGGAGCGATGGCTCTGACAACGTCACAAGAGGCGCGCGGCTTCCTGCATCGCGTCGCCATCTTCCGAACCCTCTCGGAGGAGGAGCTCGACCGAATCGCGGTACATCTGGCGCCGGTGAGGGCACGAGACCGCACGCCCGTCTTCCGGGAGGGCGAGGAAGGTGAAGAGCTCTACGTAGTGCGCCGGGGATCGGTGGCGGCAAAGGTCGGCCTGCCCGACGGCAGCCAGCAGGAGGTCGCACGCTTCGGGAAGGGGGAGTTCTTCGGGGAGATGTCCATCTTCGAGCGCGCGCCCCGCTCGGCAACCTGCGAGGCGGAGGCCGGCACGGAGCTTCTGCGCCTCAGCGAGACCGACTTTCACGGCCTGCTCGAGCGCGAGCCCGACATCGCCATCAAGGTGATGTACGAGATGCTGCGCATCACCAGCGCGCGTCTGGAAAACACCAGCGGTATTCTCGGCGAGATGGTTCGCTGGGGCGAGGGCGCAAAGAAGCGCGCGGTGACCGACGAGTTCACCGGCCTGTTCAACAGACGCTTTCTCGACGATGCGCTCTCGGGCATGTTCCAGCGCGCGAAGTCGGCCCGCGAGTCCCTGTGTCTCGTCATGCTCGATCTCGATCATTTCAACAACATAAACCGGGAGTACAGCCAGGCAGTCGGTGATGAGGTAATCGCCGCCGTGGTGCCGGTATTCCGCTCGGCATACCGGGAGACCGACGTCCTCGCGCGCTACGGAGGTGACGAGTTCACGTTCGTCCTGCCGGATACGGATGCCGAAACGGCGCGGTCACTCTCGGAGACGGTGCGCCGGGAGGTCGCATCCCTCGATGTGCTCGCACACCGCGGAGGGACAATTACGCACGTGACCACCAGCCACGGGATAGCCGCGTTTCCCGAGCACGCCAACGATCTGCAGACCCTCTCGGCCCGCGCCGATGAGGCTCTGTATGCCGCGAAAGCCGCCGGCCGCAACTGTGTCCGCGTTGCGCAGGCTGTCTGAACCAGAGGTCGAGATGAACCGATCTGAACGAACGGAAGCTCGCAAGCAGGATATTCCGACCATCGCCCGGAAGAATCGGATCATAGGAAATATCACTCAGGCTCTCGTGGAGCGGGAAAACTTCCTGGTACTCGGTCATCAGAATCCCGACGAGGACTGCATTTCCGCGATGGTGTCGGTGTCCCTGATTCTGAGCAAGATGTCGAAGAAGCCCATCATCTGCACCTCACCCGAGCTTCCCGAGCATTACGAGTATCTTCTCGACATCTGCAAGTACAACTCGATCGAAATCAACTCCGGCTGCGGGGACACTCTCTCCCGCGTAGATACGGTGATCATCTGCGACACGCCGAAACCGAGCATGCTTCAGGCCACCGACGAGGTCTTGCGGCTTCTCGAGCACCCGGATATTCTCCGCATCGAGATCGACCATCACCTGCAGGCCGACGCGCGGTACAACGGCGACGACGACTACTGCCTCGTCGCCGAAGCCTCTTCGAGCTGCGAGCTCATCGGACTGCTTGCCTGCAAGATGAGTCAGCAACCAAAGGTTATGGAGCAGTTCGAAGTCGGCGACATGTTCTCCCGCAACATGGTGCTGACCCTGCTCACCGGTATCGTCGGCGACACCCAGATGGGAAAGTTCATCAAA
The DNA here is from genome assembly GCA_964635245.1 of uncultured Spirochaetaceae bacterium. Lineage (GTDB taxonomy): Bacteria > Spirochaetota > Spirochaetia > DSM-27196 > PWMO01 > JAAAOH01. The sequence continues at coordinate 9,699 of CAZWNS010000010.1, read as the reverse complement.
TCGCGGCGGGAGCAGCGTTTCTACGACATGTTCTCGCGGATGTTCAACGAGCTGCTCGCCGAGAAGACGACAAAGAACACCAACTTCTTCAACATGAAGCAGATCTACAGCGAGCTGCGACGCCTCTCCGACGACGAGGCACGCTTCCACGCCTATCTCTCCCGGCATCGCCGCCTCGAGGGACCCGTCGGCTACGCCGTGCTCGACGAGGCCGAGAGCGAGGAAGCCCATCGCAACTTCGATACCGATACCATCATCTCCGTCGCGCGCGGCATTGCAGATGAGCTGGCCGAAGAGAGCGGATACCTCAGCATGGTCGGCTACTACGATTCACCCCAGAGCTCGGAGTTGATCCAGTTCCGGGTGCGCCGCAGCCTCGCCTATCGCTCACTGGATCTACGCACGGTACTTCCCGAGCTCGACGTCGAGAACGGCGGGGGCCACGAGGGAGCGATCGGTTTTCGCGTGGAGAAGTCCGACGTGCCGGACTTCGCGGCCTACGTTGAACGGGTGGTCGCCACACTCAAGGGCGCGGTGCGTCAGAACGCTTCACGCAAATTGACGTAGAAGCCCGTGCCCTCCCGCGTGAGGGCGAAGTCGATCCGGATATTGATGTTTTCCTCGGTGTTGACGGCAAACCGCAGGCCGAGCCCTCCGGCAAGCGGCAGGCCCGAGAGATCGATCTCACCGATCGAGGGGGCAACCTGTCCGGCGGCCCCGAACACGACCCCGCCGAATCGCCACACCACGGGAAAGCGGTACTCCACCTGCCCCTGGACCGCAAGGTCGTCACGGTAGCGCCCCTCCGGATACCCGCGTAGCGTGCTCGACCCGCCGAGGTAGGGCAGATAGTGAACCGGAGTGTCGCCGGCGGCTACGTCGGTTTTGCCCTGCAGCGCGATCACATGCCGGCCCCACGGGTTGAAGAACTGCCGGTAATCGAGCGAAGCGACGGTGTAGCCCCCATGGGAGGCGAAGCCGCCCGGGTGGCCGATCGTGGACACGCTGAGAAGGTGCCCGGAGAAGGGATAGAGCTGGGGATCGCGCGTATCCCAGTCGATACGGGCGCCGCCCCCGACGGTACGCACGCGGTCGTTTCCGGTAATGTCACGGGTGGCGAGGATGCCGCCGCGTTCGGTTTCCACGATGTCCTGGTAGATCCAGTTCGCGGCAGGCCCGGCGTAGAGCGCCGGGCGGAGGCGGAACAGAAAGTCCGCCTCCGCATCCACGGTGAAGCTCGTGTAGACTTCCTCGTCCTCGAGATCGGCATCGGGCCCGATGCCGTAGAAATCCGACGGCGCCCGGCCGATGAACAAGCCGAGCTCGGGCCGGTACAGTCCGTCGGCGAGATTGAGAGTCAGGCTCGAGGGGAAACCCACGACGTTACGCGTGCCGTAGAATCCGACCAGGGACAGCGTGTTGCTCGTTGTCGAAGTGACGTTGGTAGCAGGCTCCCAGAAGATGAAGGCCGCGGCGCCGAACAACGCGCCTGTGTCCGGCGAATACCCGATGACCGGCAGAGGAGCCACCCCGACGTCGCGATTCCGGTGATCCTCCGCCCGGGGGACCGGCTCCTCGGTGGGTTGAGCACCGGCGGGGATGGCCAGTGTTAGAATGATCATGAGCGCAACGGCTCCGGGTACCCGCACAGCATGCCCTCGTTCGTTAGAAATCAAGCAGATACTATCGTGAAAGCTCGTCTATCGACAAGCGCAACCGCTCGTTTTCTCCGCCACGTGTCGATATAATGGATATGGGCATGGAACACCCGGTTCGATTACTGCAGCTCGAAACCGTCACCCACGATACCCGACGCCTCGTGCTCGAAAAGCCGCCCGGCTACCGCTTCGAGGAGGGCGCGGCGGCCGAGATCGCCATAGACCGGCCCGCCTGGCGGGAGGAGTGTCGCCCCTTCAGCTTTACTTCACTGCCTGAGGACGAGGAGCTCGAGTTCATCATCAAGATATACCCGTCACACGAGGGGGTGACCCGACAGATCGCGGATCTGGAACCCGGCGCGAAGCTGCTGTTGACTGAGCCCTTCGGCACCATCCGCTACCGCGGGGAAGGCTACTTCATCGCAGGCGGCACCGGTATTACCCCCTTCATCGCCATCCTGCGGCGACTTGCCCGCACGGGGGCCGTCGGCGAGAACACGCTCCTGTACTCGGTTCGCGCGGAGGACGACATCATCCTCCGCCCCGAGCTCGAAACAATGCTCGGCACCAACGTCATATACAACCTCACCCACGAGCCGAACCCCGGATACAACTCAGGGCTCATCGATCTCCGGTACCTGAGGCACCATGCACCCGATACCTCCCGCTACTTCTACGTATGCGGCCCCGACGACATGGTTCGCGATATCCGCGACATGCTTCAGTATCTCGGTGTCGCGCGCGACTCGGTCGTGGTAGAGGAGTAGCCGACCCTCTTCACGCGTGCGAACGTCAGAAGCAGTCTCAGGTGTAGTGATGACCGCCGCCGGAGGACTCCCGGGCGGGCTCCACATGGACCGTCGCCTCAACATCCGCCTCGGTGCGGAGCCGGTCCTCTATCCGGGAGGCCAGTGCATGCCCCTCCCGCAGGCTCAGGTCTCCGGGAAGCTTGACGTGAAACGAGATTTCGTGGACGGTTCCGTAGGAGTGCACGTGAACGTGGTGGCTGCCGGCCGGGTAGCCCACGACCTCGCGCGAGATCCGCTCGATAGTCTCGAGAAGCTCATCACTCGGGCTTTCCCCCATGAGCTTGCTCACCGAGTTCCACATGACGTCCCAGGCGGCGTGCAGAAGCAGCACCGCAACCACCAGGGCGAGCGCGCCGTCCACCCAGGCGAATCGTCGCCCGAGGAGAATGCCGACGAGAATCAGCACCGAGGACAGAGCATCGCTTCGGTGGTGCCATCCGTCGGCGCGAAGCGCCGGGTTCCCCGAAACCCGACCGGCGTGGAAGGCATACTGCGCGAGCCCCTCCTTCGCAACAACGGAGAGGGTCGTAACGACGATCGCGACCGTCCCGAATCCGGCCGCGGTACCCTCCGTGAGCTTCTCCACGCCCTCGGCGATGAAGTTGAATCCGAGCACGGCAAGAAGAATGCCGATGACGAGCGCGGCGATCACTTCCGCCCGCTCGTGCCCGAAGGGGTGCTTACTGTCGGCAGGCTTCGCGCCGACGGCGGTTCCCGCGATTACCACAAGCGAGGTGACCGAGTCCGACAGGGTGTGCCAGGCGTCCGCGATGATGGCGAGCGACCCGCTGACAATCCCGGCCCAGTACTTGAGCCCGAACAGCGCGGTGTTCACCGCGAGCGCCACCCAGCCGGCCCGATAGGCGGAGCGACGGCGTGCGCGTCGGGGAGTGGCGTTCTCTCGCTTCTTATCGTCAGCATGCATTTCGGGTGGTTCCATCCGCGACTCCACCATCCTATCCGGATATGCGCGGATGATCCATCCGGCGTATTTACAAGGCAGCATACTCGTGATACAATACGGTAATAACAAAAAGTCTTATAACTCTAATATGCTCCCCCTATTGTCCCAGGTAAGGGGGGCAGGAGAGGTGTATGAGCGCCCGTGTGCTGCTCGTGGACGATGAAGCCGTCATGGCCGAAGACCTCTGTGTCAGACTCCTCGGCGAGGGGTATGCCGCCGAGTTCGTGGTGTCCGGGGAGGAGTGCATGGAGCGCCTCGACGTCGATCCGACCTACGACGTCGTCGTCATGGATCTCGAGCTCGGCCCCGGACATATGACGGGCGTCGAAGCAACCGAGCACGTCCGAGCCCGCCATGACCTCCCGGTCGTCTTCTATACCGGCCATACCGATGCCGAAACCGTTGCGCCGACCCGCGGCGCGGACGCGTACGGCTGCGTCCTGAAGGCCGAGGGTGACCTGCAGGTTCTCGTAAGCGCGATCGAGCAGGCGAAGCGCCGCTGGCAAAGCGAGCACTCGATCTCGCGGCAATATCATGCGGTCCTCTCGGTGATACACGGCCTCGACCTCTTTGTCTACATATTCGACCGGGCGGAGCGCTCGGTTCTCTTTGTGAATGAAGCCGCCCGCGAGCATTTGGGGGACAGAGCGCACGCCTTCTGCGGCGAGGTCGCCGGAACGGGGGAGACCGCGGGATGCGAGTATTGCGCGGCCGCGGGCGACGAGCGTGTTCGGCGAACCCTCACGCAGACGATAATAGACGACGAGCGCCTCTTCTACCACGGAGACACGGACCGCTGGTACGCGGTCACCTCTTCTCCCGTGGTCTGGGGCGAGCACGAGGATGCATGCCTCGTTGTCTCGCTGGATGTAACGGAAGTCATCGAGGACCGGCGGCGCATCACCAATGAACTCGAGCACACCCGGTTACGCCTCGAGGAGGTCAACCATCGCATCAAGAACCACCTTGCCCTGGTGCAATCGCTCGTGCATTTCTCCGAAAGCGAGCTTCCGGAGGGCTACGACCTCGCGGACCTCTACCATCAGATCAGGGCGATACGGGTGATGTACGAGCGGCTGCAAGGTTCGGAGGACACGCACACCGTGGACCTGCCGTCCTTCATGTCCGATATTCTCGGCGGCGTCTTCCATCCCGGAGAGCGGGCGGGGGTGACCGTCGAGGTGGACGTGCCGCCGCGCTCCATGCGCCCGAAGAGCGCGACGCCGCTCGGGCTCATCGTGAGCGAGCTCGCCCTCAACGCAGTCAAACACGCGTTTTCGCCGGCACGGGAGAACCACTTCCGTGTGACGGGCCGCGAGGACGAAGACGACCGGCAGTTGCTGCTGGAGGTCGCCGACAACGCCGCCGCACTTCCCGAGGACGTGGACCTGCACACCACCGGAACCACGGGGCTGCGGCTCGTTACGTCTCTCGTGCGGCAACTGGGCGGCAGCATCGAGGTACATCGGGGCGAGGAGACGACGTTCGAGATTCGCCTTCCGCTGCTCCACTTCAGCGACTGATCCGCCGAAACTCTCCGTAGAATGTCCCGCGCCGCGGCCGCCGCAGTGTGTCTTCTCCTGTCGGGTCTGCCCTCGCCTCAGGTGAGCGCTCAGCGCATCGAGCTCGACCGCAGTCCACCGCATGTCATCATACCGGCCCCCGAGCCCTTTTCCCTCAGCGCCTACGACGCGCTCCACGCCCGGGCGATGATGTACCGCGTGGGCTTCGTGCAGCTGTGGTACGGAAACGGCGCTCCCGAGACCGTCCGCGTGCGAGAGGTCGAAGCGCTGCGGATCGGCTTCGAGGAAGGGCTTCCGACGGGACACCGTGCCCGCTACGACCTCAGGCTGAACGGTCGCCCGGTCGACTGGGACCACACCTACATCGAGTACGATGGTCGCATGGTCAGCCTGCGGCTGCTGTTTACCTATCGGAACCAGTATCCGCCCGACGACCTGGAGTACACGGGAAACGACTACACCTGGTAGGTGCGAAGCACCGGCGCCCGGCGCCGCGCGACAGCCGGCGCGGGGCCGCGTTGCACTCCCCGGTGTCAGTTTGTACACTCTCCGCAGGAGGACGCATGCTCAAACGTGACCGGCTCTCGGAGGAACAGGCCCGATTTGCCATGGAACAGGGCGAGTTCGGTGAGGATGTGAGGACGGCGGATGAGAACGTCGCGGTTGTGATGACCCAGGGGTGGTGCCCGCAATGGACCGCCATGAACGTGTGGCTCGGTTTCATGAAACGACGGGGCAAGCCTGACGAGTTCAACGTTACGGTGCTCGAGTTCGTCTACGACAAGGTCGATTTCTTCCCGCAGTTCATGGCCTTCAAGGAGACGCATTTCGGGAACTACGAGATTCCCTACATCCGCTACTATAAGAACGGAACGCTGGTGAGCGCGAGCAACTACACCACCTCGGCGGACTTTCTCTCCCGTTTCAAGGAGGCCGTCGATGCACGCTGACACGGTTCTCCCCTATGAGGGACTGGAGCCCACCCTCGGCGCAAACGTCTTTGTTGCACCCGGTGCCTATGTCATCGGGGATGTGGAGATCGGCCGCGACTCGAGCATCTGGTACGGAAGCATCGTCCGTGGCGACGTGCACTACATCCGGATCGGAGAAGGCACGAACATCCAGGACGGCAGCGTCATCCACGTTACCCATGACACGCATCCGGTCATCGTCGGCAGTGAGGTGACCGTGGGACACAAGGTCGTCCTTCACGGCTGTACGGTCGAGGACCGCTCACTGGTGGGCATAGGCTCCGTCGTGCTCGACGGCGCGGTGGTGGAGAAGTACGCCATGGTTGCCGCCGGGGCCGTGGTGACGCCCGGCACGGTCGTGCAATCCGGCATGCTGTTCGCCGGCATACCGGCCAAGCCGCTGCGGGAGCTCACCGCCGAGGAAATGCGGGAGTTCGAGGACTCGGCGGCGCGCTACCGCGAGTACGCCGAAGCCCATCGCGGCTCACTCGGCTTGTAGCTTCCCGTGCCGGGCGGCTGGAATTGACCCGCGGCTGAGCAGTCCAAACTCCCGGCTGAGCGGTCGAAAACCCGAGGAACGCGTATGAACATCGCATTCAGCGGCCTCGGTCTTATGGGACGCCGGCGGCGCGTGCCGGCGGC
>CAZWNS010000010.1:0-3032 GCA_964635245.1 uncultured Spirochaetaceae bacterium | reverse complement strand
GCCGGCGGCGACTGACGGCGCCCGCGACGGGCGCCGCCGTGCCCGCGACGGGCGCCGCCACGAGGCCCGACCGACTTCTCGGGGGGATTCCTGCGGTCAGGAACCCGAGCCGCTCTGCATGTCGCTGAACTCTTCCTGCAGTTCGGGATCCTGCTGAATCGCCTGCGCGATCTGGTTGAAACGCTCCACGCTGAGCCCCTCGTCTTCGACCGCCTCCACCATCTCCTGATTCGCTTCCTCCTGGATCTGCTGGACCTGACCCATGAGCTCGTCGAACTGCCGACTCTCGGCATCGGTTTCTTCGGCCGCCTGCTCTTCACCGCTCTGGCGAGCCTGATAGAGCTCTTCGAAGCGCTGTTGCTCGAGGGGTGAGTCGCCCACCGCCTGCTGCGTTTCTTCCGCCATGCCCTGCCGGATCTCCTGGACATCCTCGAGGGCGGCGGCAAAACTCCCGAGCTCCTCCTGCGAGACATCGCCACCGTCTCCGCCGTTGCCGGTCTGCGCAAACACGCCCGGTACGAGAAACAGTGCGATCACTACTGCCGATACCACGACCCGCGCGAGCGAGCCGTTACCGAATTGTCTGTGCGTATGTACCATCATAGGTCAAAAGTATTGCCCGCAGCGGGGTCTCGTCAAAGCCGCGTCGACGGCACGCCGGTATTCATCGGCTGCAGCGATGTCGATCCTCACATACCCGTCGAGCGGGTACGCGAGACACACGAGGCGTTTCTTCGCGCCGGGGCGGCGAGCGAGATGCAGCTCTACCCCGGCATGCCGCACACGGTGAACAGCGACGAAATCGCCAGGACAAACGAGATTCTGCGCAGGGCCCGCTCCTGACCCGCGCCGGCGGCAAGCGCCGCGCCGGCGGCCAGCACCACGCGGGGCTATTCATGCGCGACTCCGGATGGCTTGCAAGACCACCCCTTGACGTGCATGTACTCTCCGTATACTATTAAACATGCACGTTCACGTATAGCTTACAAGAATAACGTAAACGTAGAGGATTATGGTGGCCGAACGAACAGTCTTTACCGCGGGCGAGCTCGCCGAACGAGCGGGCATCGAACAGGATACACTCCAGCGATGGGTCGAGGCGGGGCTCGTACAGCCCGACGGCAGGGGATCGACCGGTGTGCCGTTCTTCAGCGAGTCGGTGATCGAGCGCATCGGTCATATCCGGCGCTTTCTGGAAATGGGGTACGGGGAGGAGGAGATCGGCAAGATCCTCCGCAAGGTCGGCCTTCCCGAAGAGGGCCGGCGCCGCGGCGGCAGATCGGAAACCGAGAAACTGCTGACCGTCGGCGCCCTTGCCGAGAGCGTCGGTGTGAGCCCGCGCACGATCAAGCACTGGGAGGACAAGGGCATCATCGAGGCGGACGCGCGCAGCGAGGGCGGCTTTCGCCTCTATCAGGAGCACTACGTATATCTCTGTCACCTCATCCAGGATCTGCAGCTCTTCGGATACTCCCTCGATCAGATAAAGCAGATATCGGATTACTTTCGGGACTTCATGGTTCTCCGTGAAGACCTCACCCAGTACCCCGCCGCGGAGGCGGAGCGAAAACTCGGCGAGATGCTCGCCGAAATCGACAACCTGTTCCAGACGACCGCGCAATTGCGCAGCGGCATCGAGCGATGGGAGAAGCTTCTGAACAAGCACAGGAAACTCATCGCCGATCTCAAGCGCAAGAACGAGAAGCGGGGGACGGAGGAGACACAATGAGTACCCAAACCGCAACGCCCACCTACCAGGCGCTTCACACCACGCTCGGTTCGATCTTCACGCTCGATCGTGAGCGCATCGACCTCGAGCCGCACACCGGCAGTGCCGCGCACATCATCACCCGAGAGTTCAGCTCGACCAACTGGCGCGTCCATCCGCCGGAGAGTGAAGAAAACACCAATCCCGAGTTCCGCCGCCTTGTCGGGGCCTACATCGAGCGATACCCCTACTCGGAGCGAAACTTTTTCGGGAAGCTGCAGCCGTCCGACCGCGATGTACCGGAGAATCTGCGCTTCCGCTATCCCGTCTTCATCCCCCGGCACACTCGGCAGTCGGGGCCGGGGGGAGGTGATGGGGGACGCTTCGCCGGTGCGATCGTCCTGCTCCACGGATTGAACGAGAAGTCCTGGCTCAAGTACCTGCCGTGGGCGCTGCGTCTGGCCGAGGAGACCGGCCGTCCGGTCATTCTCTTTCCGATCGCCTTTCACATGAATCGTGCACCGGCGGCGTGGTCGCACCCGCGAGAGATGCTGGGCGTCTCGCGCGAGCGCAGACGGATCTTTCCGGGCGTGGAGAAGAGCACCTTCGTCAACGCCGCGCTGAGTCACCGGATCCAGTTCGCGCCCCACCGGTTCCTCACCTCCGGACTTCAGAGTTACTACGATATTACCGACCTCGTGCGACACATCCGCTCCGGCTCGGATACGCTCTTTTCCCATGGGGCCCGCGTCGATATCTTCGGCTATTCGATAGGCGCGACCCTCGCGGAGCTTCTGCTCATGTCCGACCCCGCCGGCCTCTTTGCCGACAGCCGTGCGTTTCTCTTCTGCGGCGGCTCGGTGATGGACCGCACCAATCCGGTTTCAAAGGCGATCATGGACGGCCGGGCGCACCGAGGCCTGGTCGGTTTTCTCGGGCAGCTCGTCTCCGAGGCCCGGCATGCACTCCCCCGAGGGATTGCCGTGTTGAAAGCCGGCCTCTGGGAGGTCGAGATTGCCAGGAGTCTGCTGTTCGTCGAAAAGCTCCGCAACGTCCGCGAGAGAGCCATGCGCGCCGTGGGCGACCGCATCGCGGCACTGGCGATGCTCAGGGACAGGGTGTTTCCCGCCGCCGGACTCGAGGACTCGTGGAAAGCCGCGGACGGCTCGAAGCTGATGAACATCGCAACCGCCGACCCCGAGTTCGACTACGCCCACGAGCAGCCCCTGCCTGTTGGCTCCTCCGCTCCCGGCGCCGTAGACCGGTTTTTCGAGGAGATGATCTCGCGGGCGGGCGCGCACCTGCGGGCGTAACCGGCACCTGC
>CAZWNS010000009.1:47275-52749 GCA_964635245.1 uncultured Spirochaetaceae bacterium | reverse complement strand
GTGACGAAGATCGCGCCTTCGAGCGCGTATTCGACCTTACCGTCGAGCCCCCAGGCCATCGTGGTCAGAAGACCGGTCTCGGAGACGATGGGGTCGGATCCGGTATTCATCAGGACGAAGCTTCCCGTTCCGTAGGTGTTCTTCGCCATCCCCGGCTCGAAGCAGGCCTGGCCGAACAGCGCTCCCTGCTGGTCGCCGACGGCCCCCGCGATGGGGATCTTCGCGCCCCCGAAGGTATCGGCGGCGGTGTGGCCGTACACGCAGCTCGACTCCTTCACCTCGGGAAGCATCGAGCGCGGCACTCCCATAACATCGAGGAGCGTATCGTCCCAGTCCAGCGTCTTGATGTTGAAGAGCATCGTGCGCGAAGCGTTGGAGTAATCGGTCACGTACACCTCGCCCCCGCTGAGCTTCCAGATCAGCCACGTGTCGACCGTACCGAACATGAGCTCCCCGCGCTCGGCTTTCTCACGGGCTCCCTCCACATTGTCGAGGAGCCACTTGATCTTCGTCCCGGAGAAGTAGGCGTCGATTACGAGGCCACAGTTGTCGCGAATGTAGTCCGCCCACCCGTCTCGGGTCAGCTGGTCGCAGAACGGCGCGGTGCGGCGGTCCTGCCACACAACGGCGTTATAGATCGGCTTGCCGGTGGATCGTTCCCAGACGACCGTCGTCTCGCGCTGATTGGTGATGCCGATCGCCGCGACTTCGCCCGGGCGGATGCCGGTCTTCTCGAGCACCTCGCGGGCGACACCACTCTGCGTGCCCCAGATATCCATCGGATCATGCTCGACCCATCCGGGCTTGGGGTAGATCTGAGCGAACTCCCGCTGTGCAACGCCCGCGATTTCTCCGTCGTGATTGAACAGAATGGCCCGGTTGCTCGTGGTGCCGGCGTCGAAGGCCATCACGTACTGCTTCTCTGCCATGCGTCTCTCCTTGTGTTGCCGATTGTCGTAGTGCCGATTGTCGAGATACCTCATTCAATCCCATTTGTATACGGCGGTCAAGGAAAAGGGATGCCGGCGGCGTCGAGGCTGCGTGGAAGCGGCGTGCCGGGGGCGAAATCGTGGGCCCGGCGTGTTGACGTTTCTACTTAAATATGAGATAATAAATAAAACAGACTTATTGTGTGTCGACTCAACATCGACCTGGAAGGCATATGGCATGCAACGCTGAGAGAGAGAACACCGACGAGGAGCCGTCCTTCGACATCGCGGCTCTCGAGGCTGAATACGCCGATGACCCGGACATTCTCGAGGAAATCTTTTCGATCTTTCTCGAGGAGGCGCCACAGCGGCTGCAGATGCTGCGCGGTGGTATTGCGGAGGAAAATGCGGCGGCAGTGAAAAAGGCAGCTCACTCGCTTGCGAATATCTGTGGCACGCTCATGGCGGAACGGGCGCTGTCCCTTGCCCGGGCAACGGAAGCCGCGGCGCGTGACGAGGACATCGGGGAGATGAGGGCCTGCGCGGAGCCGTTATCGGCCGAGGTGGAACAGATGATCGGGCAGATCCGCCGCCGGAATTAGCGGCGTCGCGCTCGGCGCCGCCACCGTTCGCTACTCGGCCTGCAGCTCGTCGGGACGACGCTCGGGAATGGACTGAGGTTCTCCGCCCGCTTCGAGGTAGTCGGGGCGGAAGAAGAGCGCACAGAAACAGTGGCCGTATTCCTTCTGGTCCGGAACGTTGTAGTCGCAGGGGCAGATGATGTCCCGGTCCTTCTCCCGCTCTCCCGTGCCGTCGCGGCACGGACAGAGATAATAGCCGTAACGATTGAAGTTCTCGGTCAACCCCGCGACGAGGTCTTCGAGAAAGTCCGTATCGGGGTTTAGCTTCCACCCGTTCTTTTCGGCGACCATCGAGGCGAAGCGCCGTGTATCATCGAGTGTCTTTTCCTTTGCCGGCATGGTACCTCCCTCGTTTTCTCAGTCGATGCCGAGACTCTCTTTCCACTTCTCTTCTGAGAATCCCGAGAGCGACTCCTTGTCGTCGATAACCAGCACCGGAAAGATCGGCATGCTGGCGTAGCGCGTCTTCAGCTCCGACTTGACCGTGCGTTTCACCATGGGGTTGATGGTATCGAGGTAGACGTAGCGAAACGTGACGTCGTGATCCTGGAGGAACCTCATTGCCTTCTTGCAGAACGCGCAGGTGGAAAGGGCGTAGAGTGCAAGATCATGTTTCTTCACCGAACCCTGGTGTTCGGAAAACTCGAGCTTATCAATCATACTTGCCATGGACACTCAGTCTATCCGCCCGCCGCCGGCTTGTTCAAGTGGGCTTACCCGCGAAAGGATGAGATGGTTCCGCCCTCCCCGGGCTGCGCGTAGGTATCGTAGCGCTCGAGGCGCTCCTCGACATTGTGCAGCTTGTCCTGCAGGCTCTGAATCGTGCGCTCGAGGCGGCGTTTCTCTTTTCTGAGCCGCTCGATGGGCTCCTCCCCGGTTCCCTCTGAGCTCTGCCTGAGCATCGCCTTCACCCGATCGGGGCTCCGACCGCCGGCGAAGGCTTCCTCCGCCTCCTGTCGCTTGTCGGGGTCTGCGATACCGGCAACCGTCGCCATGTTGTCGTACCCGATGGAGGGGGTGATGTCGTAGGTGTGCGTCTTGATGATCGTGTTTGCGCTGCGCGTGTTCAGCGAGAGCACCCGCTCGACGTAATCCTCGAAGCGCGCGTTGTATTTCTCACAGAGTTGCTGTGCCTCGAGCAGGGCTGCGCCGAAGCGCTTCATGAGCTCGCCGTTCGCGCCGAGGAAGTCGCGGCGGAGACGGTAGGTGAGAGCCATGAACTCGGGATTCGTCCGGAAGATGTTGCGATACACGCCGAGCTCCTCCGCCCGTTCGAGCAGATCATGGAGGATGTTGCGGAACTCGATGGTGTGCGCACGGTTGCCGACCGGCACCGGTGATCGGGTGAAGTGCACGTGGTGGGCAAACTCGTGGATCGCCGTATACATGAGCTGGTTGTCGTCGTCGAAATTGTGGTTGTGTATGATGATTTCCCGGCTGTCGGGATAGTACAGCCCGTGTGCCTTCTTGCTCTTCTTGCCGGTGAAGACTACCGCGAACTCCTCGACGTCCTCGTCGAGCCGGAGCAGCCGTTCCTTGACCTGGTCTTGATTCATTGATGTCCTTTCGTTTCGCAGAGCTGCATTGTTCAGAAATCCCGCGCGGAGTGCAAGGCCCCCGTCCCTGCCGGCGGGGTGAGCTTCTGCCGGCGGGGTGAGCTTGTGTGGGCGCTGCGCGCCGTGCTACAGTTTTGTGCGAAGATCCGACAGAATTGGAGTTCGCCCGTGCCGTACTCGGCATACGACGAGCAATACAGCAACACCGCCTCGAGCGTGCCCGCCTCCGGCGGCGTCCCGGCCGAGCCCGCGGGTGTAGCGCCGTCCGCCCGCGCCATCTCGCCGGAAAGCGACCGCCTCTGGCATATCCTCGGTGCCACACCGGTCGGGATCTGCATCACCGATCGCCACGGCCGCTTCGAATACGTGAATCCGGTCTACTGCAGGCTCTACGGCTACGAACCCGACGAGCTCCTTGGTGCACACTTCACGGTCGTCGTTCCCGAAGAGGGACGCGAGCGCCTCGTAGAGCTCCATGAGAGCTTCATTCGGGCGGGCGGCGGCTGCGGCGAGCTGCGCGGCGAGTGGAACGTGCGACGCAGCGACGGGACGCCGCTGGTGATCCTTGCCGATGCCGCGTTCATCGAGGACACGCAGGGCGAGCCGAAAAAGGTCACCTTCATCGTTGATATCACCGAACGCAAGCGGATGGAGCACGAGTTGCAGGAGACCATTTCGGAGCTCAACCGCGAGATTCACGAGCGACGGCGTCTCGAAGCGACCAAACAGGAGGTCGAGCGGATGATGCGCCATGACCTGCGCAATCCGCTCAACGGGATGCTGACGGCAACGGAGCTGTTGCTGCGGGATGATCTCACCGACGGGCAGCGTGAGCTCGTGCTCGCCATCCGCGACAGCGGACGTCGTCTCGACACGATGATCTCGAGCTCCATGGACTACCTTCGCATGGAGGAGGGGAGCTACGAGCTCGACCCGCAACCGCTCAACCTCCTCGATCTCTTCCGTGCGGTGGAAAGTCAGCTTGGGAGCATCCTCTCCGGGTCCACGGTGACGCTCTCCTACGACGTCGACGGCGGGAAGGTCGACTGGGACGGCAGTCTGCCGCTCTACGGAGAAGTCATCTACCTCGAAGAGCTCTTCGCGAACCTGGTGCGCAACGCCGTCGAAGCGTCGAATCCCGGCGATGTGGTGTCGATTTCGATCACGACCGCCGCCGGGGGTGCGGGAGAGGGGATGTATCGGGTTCGTATTCACAACGGGAAGCCGGTCCCCGCCGATGTCAGAGACCGGTTCTTTGAGCGCTATGCCACCTCGGGCAAGAAGGGCGGTAACGGTCTCGGGACCTACATCGCGAATCTCGTGGCCGGCGTACACAACGGCCGCATATGGTTCGATACCGACGATGAACGCGGCACCGACCTCTACGTCGAGCTGCCGCAGCTGCCCGTGAGAAAGGAGGAGTCATGAAGCGCGTCGCATGGATCGGTACCGGTATCATGGGTCGGAGTATGTGCCTGAACCTGATCGAGGCGGGCTATGAAGTCTCGGTGTACAACCGAACCAGGGCCAGGGCCGCGGAGCTCGAGAAGCGCGGGGCGACGTGGTGCGACTCGCCCGCCGCGGCGACGGAGTCCGCCGAGGCCGTGTTCACCATTGTCGGCTATCCCGTCGACGTGGAGGAGGTCTACTTCGGTGAGGACGGCATCCTCGACGCCTGCGACAGCGGGACCGTTCTCGTCGATATGACCACCTCGGAACCATCGCTTGCACAGCGCATCGCCGTCGCCGGCGCCGAGCGCGACCTTCCCGCCCTCGACGCTCCCGTCTCCGGTGGCGACGTCGGGGCGAAAAACGGGACCCTTGCCATTATGGTCGGCGGGGACGAGGATGCATTCGAGCGTATGCTCCCGGCCTTTCAGGTTCTCGGTGAAAACGTGCGTCTCATGGGTCCGGCGGGAGCCGGACAGCACACCAAGATGTGCAACCAGACTCTGGTCGCGGGCACGATGATCGGTGTCGTTGAGTCGCTGCTCTACGCCTACCGTGCCGGCCTGGATCCGGACAGCGTCATCGGTGTCATCGGAAAGGGCGCCGCCTCGTCCTTCCTGATAAACAATCTCGGCCCGCGGATCGCCCGGGGGGATTACGACCCGGGCTTCTACATCGAGCACTTCGTGAAGGATATGGGTATCGCCCTCGCCGAGGCGCAGCGCATGAATCTCTCCATGCCGGGGCTCTCCCTCGTGCACCAGTTCTACCTCTCGGCCAAGGCTCTCGGGTGGGAGAAGCTCGGGACGCAGGGGCTCTATCGGGTGCTCGCACACATGAACGGCATCGACACCTAGAGCCGGCGGCCGCTTCCTCCGTATCGAGGGCAGGCGGCCGCT
>CAZWNS010000009.1:34187-47175 GCA_964635245.1 uncultured Spirochaetaceae bacterium | reverse complement strand
CATCGACACCTAGAGCCGGCGGCCGCTTCCTCCGTATCGAGGGCAGGCGGCCGCTCCCTCCGTATGGCGGGAGCGCCGGCCCGCGTGCCTACAATCCCGTCGCCGCCAGCGCTTCGAGCGCCCGGTCGTATTCGGCCCCCACCGTGCTCCACGCGTACCGTCGCATGGCCTCCCGCAGATCCGGTGCCGCCGGAACGCCCTCCCGGACGAAGCGGCGCAGTTTGGAGACGAGCTCCCGGTTCGAGGCGTAGAGGCAGGTTCCGTGGTACTCCGCGGGGATCACCTCGGGATAGGAAAGACGATGCGGCAGCAGCGGCAGGCATCCGGCGGCGACGGCCTCGACAACGGAGATACCGAAGTTCTCCTGCACCGACGTCGAGACGACAATGTCGCCCGCGAGCAGCAGCCGCTCGTAGGCCGCCCGGTCTTCGACGTATCCGTACTGCACGATGTGCCTCCCGAGGCTCACGCGCGCGGCCTCGAACTCCTTCGGGTGGTACTGCGGATTCTCGCCGAGCAGGGCGACGCGAAACGAGCAGCCCTCCGCGGAAAGTCTCTCGAGGGTCCTGAAGAAGGGCGCCGGGTTCTTGTCGTACTCCCATCTGTGGTTCCAGATGATGAGCGGACCGTCGTCGCCCCCGCGGCGCTCGCCCGCGAGCAGGCCGTCGATGCTGCAGCCGGGGTGCAGCACGCCGGAGTGCTCGGAGACGGCGTCGGGCAGGCGGTGAAGCTCCTCCGACGGCGCGCTCTCGAGCACCTCCGCGGCAACCGCGAGGAAACGGCGGCGGTGGAAGCTCGAGTTGAACAGGGTGCGGTCGGCCATGAGGACGTTGCGGATGTCCGTGAAGGCGGTTGCGGCGTCGACGCTCGTTCCCCTCGGCAGCGGGTAGGTCATCTGGCTCTCATGCACGTAGAGCAGAACCGGTGCACCGGTCACCAGGACGCGGAAGTCGGCAAGGGTCAGAAGATCGGTGGCGATGACGCCGTCGTACTCATCGAGGCGAAGGGGGCGTGCCGCGGGGTGCCTGCTCGGCGGGGGCAGCGCGCGCTCGCCGGCGAGGCGGTCCGCGAATTGAAGCGCGGCGGCACGGGTTCGCCATCGCCAGTTCTCGGCGGGGAGGGTGAGCAGATCGATGCGATGGCGCGAGTGCTCGACCAACCCTTCCGCGAAGGCACGGTGGGAACCGCCGAAGAAGGACTCGAGAAACAGGAATCTGTGATGTTGCACAGCCTCTTATCAACCGTGTAGAGTGCCGCCGTCAAGGAGGTACCCGTGGGAAAGACCGCGCTCGTTACCGGCGCGAGCAGCGGCATCGGCCGCGCATTCTCGGAGCTCCTCGCCGAGCAGGGCTACGATCTGCTGCTCGTCGCGCGGCGCTCCGACTATCTGCGTGCCGTCGCCACCGACGCCGCCTATCTCGGCGTGCATGCCGAGACGCTTGCGCTCGACCTCACGGACCCCGCTGCGATCGCCCGGCTCGAATCGGCACTCGCGGGGCGCGAGCTCGATCTGTGTGTAAACAGCGCCGGGGTCGGCGACTTCGGCCCCTTCGTCGAATCAAGCTGGGAGCGAAACGAGGAGATGATCGCCCTTAACGCATCCGCGTGCATGCAGGTGTTCCACGTCGTGGGAACCCTGATGGCCTCACGGGGGTACGGCCGGATCATACATGTCGCCTCGGTGGCCGCCTTTCAGCCAGGCCCGCTCATGAGCGTGTACTACGCGTCGAAGGCGTACGGCCTGTCGCTCGCCGAGGCGCTTGCCGAGGAGCTTGCCGGCGACGGGGTCGGCGTCACCGCCCTCTGTCCGGGGCCTACCCGTTCCCCCTTCCACGGCGCGGCCGGCATGCAGATCGGCACCGCGGAGGCGCGCTCGATGGCGACGGCGCGGGAGGTGGCCGAATACGGCTATCGTGCCGCCCTGCGGGGGAAGCGCGTTGTTGTCTTTGGATGTGGGTTCAGGGTGATGCTGTTTCTCCGCCGGGTGCTTCCCCGCGCGGTGGTTACGCGGGCGGTCGGCGCGATGCAGGCCCGGCGCCGCGCGGCCGGGCCGGGCGCCGGGTGAGGCGCCGGGTGACGCACCGGGCCGGGCGCCGGGTGAGGCGGTCGGGCACCGGAAGGTGTGTCAGGCGGCGGTCGTGACGCGTTCGGCGTCGCCGGCGACGACGCGGTACGAGAACAACGGCAGGTCCGTGGCGATACCGTCGAGATCCCGGCGAACTGCCGCCTCGGCCCGTCGCAGCGCGGCGGCATCCTCGAAAACCGTGTAAAACGCCCCGCCTCCGCCGGCGCCGCTTAGCTTTCCTCCGACGCCGCCCGCATTCGCGGCGGTGGACAGGACCGTCTCGAGATGCGGGTTCGAGAGCCGCAGCTCGCGGAGCCTGTCCTGGGCGCGGTCCGCAAGCCGGCCGATCCGCGAGACGACATCGGGGGCGTCGGTGAGCGCGAGGAGCTCGATAGCCTCCCGCGCGATGTCCCCGAGGGAGGCAAGCGCCCGACGGACCTCGATCGAGCCGGCCAGTCGCGCAGCCTTCACGCGGCCGACGAGCTCCTTGGTGTCGTGCGTGCGGGGGACGGCACCGACCAGCAGGAAGAGATCGGGGTTCTGCAGGCTCGTTGCCCGCGGCAGCTTCCCGCCTTCGAAGGAGAAGGCCTGTATGCCGCCGAGGTTCGAGATCCCGGTGTCGATGCCCGAGGGGCTCCCGTGGAAGAAGACCTCGAGCTCGTGGGCGAGTTCCCAGATGTCCCCGTCATCCGGCTCGGCGAGGGCGGGCAGCAGTGCGCGTGCCAGCGCGGTACAGACCGCCGCCGACGAGCCGAATCCCACGCCCGGTGGAACGGTTGCCTCGATGCGGATCTCTCCGCGCAGGGCGTGGACCGCCCGCGGGTCGAAGCGGCGCGAGAGGACCGACTCCGTGTGGGCCAGCAGGTCCTCGAGGATGGGCACGTAGCCGGCGGGAATGCCCGGGAATCTCCACGCCGTCCCGTCCGGGCGCACGTGGAGTCGAACCCCGTCGGGCAGGGCGACGCCTACCGCCGGGTAGCCGTAGACCGCGGCGTGCTCCCCGAAGAGAAGAAGCTTCGATGCTCCCCAACCGCTCAGCGCCATGTGCACCCCTCCCAATCGATGGGCACGGGCGTGGTATCCGGGCTCGGGTACTCGCCGTCGATTCGGAAAAAGAGCTCGGCTCCCGCTCCCACGGCCTTCCAGAGCGTCGACGAGTCGGTGCCGCGCGGCTCTGCGGGAACGCCGATCTGTCGTCCGAGCCATCGACCCAGCTCCGCGAGCTCTACCGCGCGGGGTCGCGCCTCCTCCCAGCTCGAGGAGCGCACGAGGGCCGAGACGAGGCTGTTGGAACGCTGAAGAAAGTGCACCGCCTCGTCGGTGTGCCCGCTTTTCCACGCGGCATAGCGAGAGAGGGCACGAGAGGTGCTTGCGGGGGTGCCCGTTTCCAGGAGCGTCACGTCCGCCAGC
Source organism: uncultured Spirochaetaceae bacterium (assembly GCA_964635245.1). Classification (GTDB taxonomy): domain Bacteria; phylum Spirochaetota; class Spirochaetia; order DSM-27196; family PWMO01; genus JAAAOH01. Next base: position 43,700 of record CAZWNS010000009.1, on the reverse strand, counting down.
CAGTCGAGCTCGATGCGCTCATACGCGGGTCGTTCCCCACCCCGGAAGAGGCCGATGCCGCCGAAGTAGGAGGCGGCGATGTCGTAGCCGCTGCCGCGGCCGCCCTGGGCGAAGCGGTGGGCTCCCACCGCCAGTTCGAAGCGGGTTTCGGCGTCGTCGATACCGGCCAGCTCGCAGGCGGTGCTGCACAGCGCTACGGTTGCGGCGGCACTGGAGCCGAATCCGCGCTTGTTACCGGAGCTCCCCACGAACTCGGAGGAGTCGATGAGCACTCTGCTTTCCAGTGTGGGAAGATCCACCCCGCGGGCCGCAAGCTGCTCCACGAGAAACCGTCCCACCTTGTGAAGAAGCTCCTGCTCGTCGGTGTCGTCACCCGGCCGCCACCCGACGGATCGTGCGCCGAGTTGTCCGTCGACCGAGAATCGTGAGGCCGGTTCGACCCGCGTGCGCACGTGGGGCGGCACGGCGCAGGCGAGGCCGAGTCCCCCCTGCTCGAGAACCGCATACTCTCCGAAGAGCAGCAGATTGCCGGGTACGGTGAGCGTCGTGCCCGTCATGATTCGGTCTCCCCGGCCCCGGCCCCGGCGGCATCGATGTCCACGCGGGGGCCGTGCCCGACACCGGAAACGAGGACTTCCTCCGCCTCGGAGAGAAGCGCCGCGCGAACACGCTCGAGGTGATCCTCGGTCGTGAGAACCTTGATCTGAGGGCCGGCATCCATCGTCTCGTAGGCAGGCACGCCTTCGCGGCGGAGGTCTTCACAGGCCCTGATGACCGCGAGGCTGCGCGGTTGCCAGTAGAGAACCGGCGGGTCGGCGGCAAACATCGTCGAAAACATCCTCAGATAGCTCAGCCGCATCGCATGGCCGAGGCGGTCGAGGTCACGCAGCGCCAGGGCCTCCCGCGCCTCGGCGAACAGCTCTTCGGCACTTTCCATCCATGGCCCGAAGTAAGGTGATGTCCGCCGCACGCGTTCCATGGCCTCGCGCGAGGAGACGGCTTTCGGTCCGCTCTGCAGTACCGCAACCGCGACACGCAGCTGCGGCCAGTGATCCGCTCCGTACAGCGGTTGCGCCTCGGTGCCGCCGGCCGGCAGGACCGTAAACCCGCCGTAGACCGCCCGCGCGGCCGAGCCGGAGCCTACCCGGGCGATCCGGGAGAGCTTCCACGCCGGCAGCTCACTGCCGAGGAGCGCGTCCACCGCGCAGACCAGCGCGGCGACTCCCGATGATGAGCTCGCCAGGCCCGCCGCGGTGGGAAAGTTGTTGCCGCTCTCGACGAGGAATCGCTCCTCGGACCCGGTTTCGCTGCGTATCGCCTCGAAGAGCGGTGCGAACCGTGCTTCGCCCTGTGGGACTCCGTCGATGAGGACCGTATCGGTATCGCCGGAGCGCTCGACACGGGTTATGGTCGAGAGCTCCCGCAGGGTGACGGCCAGGCTCGATGTGGCGGGAATGTTGACCCCGCCGCCGCTCTTGCCCCAGTACTTGGTCAACGCGAGGCTCGGGGAGGCAGTGCACACGGCGTTCTCTGCTGCCCGGCCCATCACGAATCCTTTCCCGACTCGAGGAGCCTGCGGGCCGCCTCCTCGCTTATGTCGCCCTGTTCCCAGATCGCCCGGCCGACCTCGCGGGCACGTTCGCCGCGGGCGCCCGCCTTGTAGGCCACGCGGGTGGCATGCAGACGCATGTGGCCGTGCTGGATGCCTTCGCTGACCAGGGCGTATACGGCGGCGAAGTTCTGTGCCAGTCCCACGGCGGCGGCGATGCGGGAGAGCGTGGGGGCGTCCGGATTGCCGAGGAGGGCGAGAGAGCGCTCGGCGTATGGGTGGAAGCTCACCGCGCCGCCGACCGTCGCGAAGGCGAGCGGCAGGTCGATGAAGCCGCGAAGCTCGTCCCCGTCCGGGATGAAGCTCGTCAGCGAGCGGTAGATGCCGTCACGGGCGGCCCAGGCGTGCGCCGCGGCTTCGATTGCCCTGGTGTCGTTTGCGGTGGCGAGCGCGAGGGATGAGATGCCGTTCATCACCCCCTTGTTGTGGGTCACCGCCCGATTCCCATCCGCGTTCGCCGCCTCGGTTGCCGTGACGATGCGCCGTGCCACTTCCGGGCCGGGTATGCCCGCCCGGGCCAGTTTCGCCGTGGGGATTGCAAACCATGCGCGGGCACGCCGGCTTCCGGCTGCGTTGGTGAGTACCGCCATGAGGGGCCCTGCGCCGCTGAGGCGTGCGGCATCCCGCTTCACCTGCTCCGCGAGGGTATTGAGGAGATTTGCACCCATGGCGTCCCGGACATCGACATCGATCTCGATCTTGGCCAGGCCGGCGACTCGCTCGACCCTCAGCTCGCGGAATCCGCCACCCCGCGACGCCATCCGATCGAGTCCCCGCCGTGCGACGGCTTCGAGCTGCGGCCGCGCACCCTCGAGCACGGCGACCAGTTGCTCCGCGCGTTCATGCCGACCGGCCTGCGGCTCGAGAAAGACCTGCGCCGTCATCACCGGATCGTCGGCGCTCGTGGTGAACCCGCCGGCGCGGGCGATGATACCGGCGGCGTAGGAGGCGGCGGCAATGACGGAGGGCTCCTCGGTCGCGAGCGGAACATCGTAGGTCTCCCCGTCGATGAGGAAGCCGGAGGCGATACCCAGCGGAACCGGCATGATGCCGACCGAGGACTCAACCATCACGTCGGCCAGGTCGGCAAAGGCATCGTCCGGTGCCGGATCCTCCTCGCCGAGTCTCAGCGCCTCACGCAGCGCCTTGCGGCGCCCGGATACCGAGAGCTTTCTGAAGCCGCGTGGCAGCAGCCGCCCGCTCATACGGCCGCCTCCCGCAGTGCCCGCACCTGCGCGTCGAAACCGGGGGAGCGCAGCAGCGGGACGCGCCGCAGATCGTCGAGGGTGCGGGAGGAGGTCATGATCATCACGGCCTCGAGGGTCTTTCGGAGTTTCTCGGTGACCTCGAGCACTCCGTCGACTCCCTGCGAAACGACGGCGCGGATGAAGGGTAGCGCGAGGCCGGAGAGCTCGGCGCCGAGCGCGGTGGCTTTCGCGACGTCCATCCCGCCTCTGAGCCCCCCGGACGCGATGATACGTCCACCTCGGCGGCCGACCGCGGCGAGGAGGGGGGCGGTAGGGGTCCCCCAGGAGGCGAACTCGTCGGCGGCCGCCTGCATCGTGCCGTCGAGGCGATAGGCTTCCACCGTCACCCAGTTCGTGCCGCCGGATCCGGCGAGGTTCACGTAGGAGACGCCGGCATCGAGCAACCGGGCGACCTCGCCGGGATGGATGCCGAAGCCGGTCTCCTTCACGATGACGGGTACCGGGGATGCATCGCAGATGCGCGAGATGCCGTCGAGGATGCCGGTGAAATCACGATCTCCGCCGTCCTGGAACAACTCCTGTCCCGGATTCAGGTGAACCACGAGGGCATCGACTTCGAGTCGGCGAACCATCTCGATCACCTCCGCGGAGGGAAAGTCGCGGATCTGGACGCCGCCCATGTTGGCAAACACCGGGACATCCGGCGCGTAGCGCTTGAGATGGAAGTGGTCGAAGACCTCGGGCTTTCGAAACAGGATGCGCATGGAACCCATACCGACCGGAATACCCGCCTGCTGGGCCGCCCGCGCGAGGTTCTTGTTTGCCTCGTAACCCTGGTCGGAGCCCCCGGTCATGGAAGAGATCAGCACCGGCATGCTGATCCGCCGGCCGAGAAAGTCGAGGCCCGTGTCGACGTCCTCGGTGCGGATCTCCGGCAGTGCACGATGAATGAACGAGAGTTCCTCGAAGCCCGTCGAGCCGCCCTCAACCGAGTAGCGCGACGCGTCTACACAGATCGAAAGGTGCCGGGCCTTGCGTTCGCCGATGTTCTCCTGCATGCCCTCTGTCTCAGGCCCTGGTGTACTCACGGTATCCGTCGTCACGTACGTTTTCGAGATAGAAGCGGCCCTCGGGGACCTGCTCCGACGCCATCTCGCGGTGGTACTCCTCGCTCGACATGGGAACCCGAAGCCAGCGCTCGTAGTGCTCGAGAGACTCGTCGACCCCGCCGGAGAGCACCTCGTCGAGGTTCCAGCGGGCAATGACCTCGGGAGCCCCGTCGGCGATGGTGCCGCTGAACACGCTCATGGTGTTCCCCGAGCCGTAGGATCCGATAAGGACCCTCTTGCCGACGATGCCGTCTCCGAGTTTCTCGTGTTGCTGTTTGAGCATGAAGGCAAGGGACAGATAGGCGGAGCCGGAATAGATGTTTCCCACCTCGCGCGTGGGCTCGAGCGCGTCGAAGACGCCGCGCTCCTGCAGGAAGGCGTCGGCCTCCGCCTCAGGGAGGCCGTTGTGATGCAGCAACGATCGACGCAATGCCGTGATCGGCATTTTGTAGAAGGGCACGTGGAGCGCGATGTAGTCGGCGTGCCGCAGAACGTCGCCGGGCTGCATACCGCTTCTCGACGCATGATCGCTCAGAGCGACTTCGAAGGCGTCGTTGTAGCACTGTACCGAATAGCCTCCCTTGACCTTCGCGGTCACCGAGCCGAGCGGTCTGAAGAAGTCATCGACATCCCGCGAGGAATACCCGATGGTCTGCAGATCGAGCGACAGCAGTCTCGGTGATGTTTCCACGAGCATGGCGACGGCGCCGGCTCCCTGGGTAATCTCCGCCGTCGAGGGTGCATCGTAGCGCGCGATGTCGGAGCTGATGACGATGCCCGATTCGTTCGATCGGCCGCCCACAGCCAGCAGCGCGCCCACGCTGAGCATGGATATCGTTCCCCCGGCACAGGCGTGCTGAACCTGGAAGGTCGAGATCGTCTCCGGGATCTCCATGCCGGCGTTCTGCAACACACCCTCCACGTATGCCGCAACCGGCTTGGAATGATCCACCGGCGTCTCGGTCCCGACCGCCAGGTACCGCAGACCTTCACCGGACCCGCGCGCCCGCAGAAGCCCCGCGGCGGCTTCGCTGCTGAGAGTCACGTTGTCCTCGTAGAGCCGGGGGTAGCGCACCGCCCGTTGCCCGGTAGTCTCCAGCGCGCGTCTGAGCCGACGCTCGAGTGACGGTGCCGACTTCACGCGGTAGTCCACCAGTGCCTCGAGCGAGATCCGCGGGCTCGGAACATAGACGAATAGATCACTGAGCCCGACCGACGTTTCTGTCATGAAGAACCTGCCTTGCCGTGTTTGATCTCGGGACGCGGCAAAGAGCCGCATCCCGGCCGGTACCACTGTAGAATATAAATTCCGCGCCGGCAAAGGCAAATGCGGCACTTGATCCCACGGCAGCGGAAGTGCATCTTTTCCACATATGAAGATAGCTGCTCTGGTCTCCGGCGGAGTGGACAGCTCCGTGGCGCTCTACGAGGCACTCTCCTCGGCAGAGGGGGAGGTGACCGCCTTCTACCTCAAGGTGTGGCTCGAGGACGAGCTCGAGAGTATCGGGGAATGCCCGTGGGAGGAGGATCTCGCCTACGTGCGGGAGGTGTGCCGGCGGCTCGACGTACCCGTCGAGGTGGTGCCGTTGCAGCTCGAGTACTACGATCGGGTCGTCTCCTACGCGCTCGCCGAGCTCCGCGAAGGACGCACGCCGAGCCCCGACATATTCTGCAACCGGCGCATCAAGTTCGGCGCGTTCTACGACTACCTCGGGCAGGGCTACGATCGCATCGTTACCGGTCACTACGCGCGCGTGGAGCACGTGGACGATCACGTGATTCTCAAACGCGGCGTCGATCCGGTAAAGGATCAGACCTACTTTCTCTCTCACCTCACCCAAGCGCAGCTCTCCCGCGCCTGGTTCCCCGTCGGCGCGATGGACAAGGCGCAGGTTCGCTCCCGGGCGCGGGAGCTCGATCTTCCCAATAAGGACAGAAAGGACAGCCAGGGCATCTGCTTCCTCGGACGGGTCCGCTATCCGGAGTTTGTCCGCCACTACCTCGGCGAGCGGGAGGGCCGGATCGTCGAGCGAGAGACCGGGCGGTATCTCGGCAGCCACCGTGGGTACTGGTTCTACACCATCGGCCAGCGGCAGGGGCTCGGTCTCGGCGGCGGGCCATGGTACGTGGTGGACAAGGATACCGAGCGGAACGAAATCGTGGTGTCGCACCGCGAGAGGGTGGGAGAGACGAGCAGGCGCTCCTTCACGCTGGGTCGGCTTCACTGGATCGCCGGGCCCCCGGCGCGGGAGCGGCTCTCGGTGCGCATTCGCCATGGTCCGGAGCTCGTGCCCTGTCGCGTAGAGTCCGACGCCGGGGAGTCCCTGCGGGTGGAGATGGACCGTGCCGACCGCGGCGTTGCCCCGGGGCAGTTCGGTGTGCTCTACGACGGCGAGGTGTGCCTCGGAGCCGGCATGATCCTCGACTCAGACCCGCGGGCGCATGTATCTTAAGGCACATGACACCGATGCGGGCAGAGGGCCGGGCCGGTATGACGGATGAAGCCGGTATCTCCCTGGTGCTGCGGGCGCTCGAGTTTGCGGCCCGTCGGCATACACGACAGCGGAGAAAGGGCGGGCACAGAGCCCCCTATATCAATCATCCCATTCGTGTCGCCTACTACCTGGGCACCCTTGCCGGGATCGAGGACCCGCGGATCATCGCCGCGGCGCTGCTTCATGACACGGTGGAGGACACCGACGCGACGATCGAGGAGCTGCGGGACGAGTTCGGCCCGACGGTCGCCGGAATCGTTGCCGAGGTGACCGACGACAAGAGCCTCGACAAGCACGTGCGCAAAGAGCTGCAGGTCGAGCACGCATCCGAGGCGTCATGGGCGGCGGCTCAGCTGAAGATCGCCGACAAGCTCTCGAACGTGGAGGACATGGCAACCGCCCCGCCGCCCGGTTGGAGCACGGATCGGCTTGCGGAGTATCTATCCTGGAGCGAGCGCGTCGTGACCCGGTTGCCCGATCCTCATCCTGCCCTCATGGAGGCGTATCGACGGATGCTCGCCGAGGCCCGCGCGGGACTCGGGGCCGGCACGTCGGGAGGCAACCGTTGAACCGCCACCCGGTAAGCATCGCGCCCATGATGGACTGGACCGATCGCCACTACCGTTACTTTATGCGGCGGATCACCCGCCGGGTACTGCTCTACACCGAGATGATTACCACAGGGGCCATCCGCTTCGGTGACCGCGACCACCTGCTGGGCTTTCACCCCGACGAGCACCCCCTCGCGCTGCAGATCGGAGGCGACGACCCGGCGGCATGCGCCGAATCGGTGCGCGCGGCGCAAGCCTACGGCTACGACGAGTACAACCTCAACGTCGGATGCCCGAGCGACCGGGTGCAGACCGGCGCCTTCGGGGCCTGTCTCATGGCCGATCCGGATCGGGTGGCGCGCATCGTCGAGGCGATGAAGTCGGTGACGGGCAAGCCGGTGACGGTGAAGCATCGGATCGGGATCGACGGCAGGGAGAGTTACGACGACCTCGCCGCCTTCGTCTCGCGGGTCTCCGCGGCCGATGCGGACCGATTCATCGTCCACGCCCGCATCGCGGTTCTTTCGGGCCTCAGCCCCAGGGAAAACAGGAGCATCCCGCCGCTGCGCTACGAGGACGTCTATCGACTGAAGGATGATTTCCCGGAACTCACCATAGAGATAAACGGCCACATCGACTCTCTCGGGGCGGTGGAAGAGCATCGACGGCGGCTCGACGGCGTGATGATCGGGCGCGCCGCCTACGACAACCCCTACCTTCTCGCCACCGCCGACCGTGATCTCTACGGCGGCACCGCGCGGGTGCCGAGCCGCCGCGAGGTCGCAGAGGCGATGATTCCCTACGTGGAAGAAGTTGTCCGCGGCGGGCGCTCGCCGCGCAATGTGTACCGGCACATGCTCGGGCTGTTCACCGCCTGTCCCGGTGCCCGACGCTTTCGCCGCGTCCTCAGCGATCCGCGCGTGGATGAGGCGGATGTCGGCGATACGATCCGGGAGGCCATGTCGGGGGTGCCGGCGGAGATTCTCGATGCCCGGGGCGACAATGGCTGATATCGCGGAGGTGGTCTCCCGCACACTCGGCGCGCTGCACGCGGGTCGTGTGCTCGAGATCGGGTGCGGAGACGGGGAGTTCACGGAGATGCTCGTGGAGCAGCTCGCGTCCTACGAGCGGATAACCGCGGTGGACGCCGACGGGAGCGCCGTCTCGGAGGCCGCCGGCTACTTTGAAGCGGCGCACGGCGAGGCCGCGGTAGCGTTCTCGGTTGCCGATGCGATGCATCTCCCCTTTGATGCCGCCGAGTTCGACACCGTCGTGCTCTCCAATACGCTCCATCACCTGCGGGACCCCGGCGCGGCCGTCGAGGAGCTCCTGCGCGTGCTCGGCGAGGGAGGCATGCTCATCGTCCACGAGATGGTGTCCGACGTCACCGACCCGCGGGAGCGGGTCGGGCGGGATCTCCACCATCTCAAGGCTGTGGTAGACCGTACGCGGGGCATTGCGCACAATCCCACGCTCTCGAGGGCGGAGATCGGCGCGCTTCTCGACCGCGCTGAGCTCGAGGAGCTCGAGCGACATGAATACCGCCCTTCCGGGCCCGAGGGCGACGATGTCGACCTCGACGACAAGCTCGAGAACCTCGACCGCTACGCCGACTACGCGGCCGGCCACCCCGACTACGCCGATATCCGCCGGGAAGTTGCGCGACTCAAGCAGCGTGTGCGGGCCGTCGGCTTTGCAGCGCCGCCGCAGCTGCTCGGACTGTATCGCAAAGTCGGCGGCGGCCCGGACGACCGGAGGCGACGATGAAACCTCACCAGCAGCAACCCATACGACATGCCGGACAACCGGTCGAGCACGCCGACGGCGCCATGATCCTTCTCCACGGTAAGGGCGCCGACGCCGAGAACCTCGTCGAGCTCTCCGAGCTCCTCGATTGTAATCGAATCGCATATCTCGCGCCGCAGGCGGAGAACCGCGTCTGGTTCCCGCGCGGAGTGGTCGATCCGATTTCGCGGAATCAGCCCTACGTGTCGGCCTCGCTCAAGCTCATAGACGGCATCGTGGACGCGCTCGCGGAGGTCGGCGTGCCGCGGGAGCGCATCGTTCTTATGGGCTTCTGCCAGGGAGCCTGTCTCGCGCTCGAGTACCTGCTGCACAGGCCCGCCCGCTACGGGGGCGTGTACGCGCTCTCCGGCGCCCTCCTCGGCGAGGATTCGCGGCTCTCGCGCCGCAAGGGTGATCTCGAAGGTACCCCCGTGTTTCTCGGGAGCAGCGATATTGATTTCATGGTTCCCCGCACGCGGGTTCGGGACTCCGCGGAGGTCATGCGGAGGCTCAACGCCGAGGTTTCGGAGCGGCTCTACCCCGGCATGCCACACACGATCAACAGTGAAGAGGTCGATCTGATACGCGACGGTCTGCAGGAGCTCTTCGACTGCGACGAGTGAGCCGTCGGTGCCGCCCCGGCGGCCCCCGTTGCCCCCGCCGCGGCGGTCTCGCGCGGCGGCTCAGAGCAGGCCCCGCCCCGGCGGCTCAGAGCAGGCCCCGCGCGCGAAACCTTTCGATAAGCTGCGAGTAGCT
>CAZWNS010000009.1:0-34087 GCA_964635245.1 uncultured Spirochaetaceae bacterium | reverse complement strand
CGGCGGCTCAGAGCAGGCCCCGCGCGCGAAACCTTTCGATAAGCTGCGAGTAGCTTATGCCGTGTTTGCGGGCGAGGTCCCGGGCGAAGCTCTTGCCCTGCGGTGATCCGGGCACGATGCGATAGGTTCGCCTCACCGTCTCGCCGTCCCACTCGGTTTCGGCGGTCAGCCTCCGGGCCTGCGGACCGACGTCGGCGGGCGCGTTGATTTCGTCGAGGCGTTCGGATATCTCGTGGAGGTGGGTGGCGTAGAGGGTGCGTGTTCCCACCCGCCGGAGCGCGGCGAGCATTTCCTCGGCAACCGCGACGGCCTCCCCGGCGCTCGTGCTCGAGAGAGACTCATTGAGCAGCAGGAGGCTCCTGTCGGTGGCCTCGTCGAATATGCCGGCGAGCTCTCCGAGCTCCCGGCTGAGGCGCCCCGTCTCGATGTTTCCCGCCTCGCCGGTGGGGAAATGGGTCATGATCGCGTCGACGGGGCTGACCGTGGCGCTGCGGGCGGGGACGAAAAGCCCGGCCTGCGCCATCACCTGAAGGATTCCCGCCCCCTGCACGAAGGTGGTTTTGCCGCCCTGATTGGCCCCGGTAATGACGAGGATCCCGACATCGTCTCCGAGATGGAGCTCGTTGGGTACGATCTTCTCCGCCTCGCCGCGCTCGAGCGCACGCAGGGCAAGCTGGAGATTGTAAAAGCCCGAGGCACGGAGGCGCCGCTCCGTGGTATCGGCGATCTGCGGGAAACAGGTGGGCAGGCCGGCGCCCTCGAGCCTGCTCTTGAGCCGGTGGGCGCCGAGGTAGAAGGACAGCTCCCGTTCGAGGCCGGCGAGGGGAGCGGTCTCCACCGACAGGAACTCTCTCAGGCCGCGGTGAAGGGATTTGCCGAGGGGGCGCAGCACGTCGTCGAGATCGCGAAACAGCGGCGTGAGCGGAATCTTTCGCTCCGGGATATTCCCCGGCGTAGGCATGCTGTGCAGGGGCGCGGTAACGCGGTACTTCGGCGAGGACTCGAGCGAATCGAGAAAGCGACCGAGGATGCCGGAGTGCCGGAAGCGTTCGGGATTCACCGAGAGCAGGGCCGCCTCGACGGGGCGAAACCGCTCGTCGAGGTTGATCCCGATGGTCACGCTCTGTCGCCGTTTGAGCCCCTCCTTGAGGCGGGGAAGCTCCTCCTTCAGGGCGGCGAAGTGCTCCGCGGCACGGGCATGCCGGGCGTATCGCTCGAGCGCCTGAAATCCGTCCGACAACACGGCACCATCGTCGCGGTGCGCGGCGTCGAACGCCGCGCAGAGATCATCGATGCACTCGACGTAGAGCTCGAGCTCGCCGATGCGCCACACGGCCTGCAGCAGCGGCGCGTCCGACTCGCCCGCGGAGCGGGAGAAGGCGGTGAGCTCGCGCAGTTTCGGCAGGAGAGCGTCAAGGGCCTCCTCGAGCTCCGCCGAGCGCGCAATGTCGGCAAGTACCTTACGGCGGTACACGATGGTCTCGGGGTCGACGGGAAGCTGTGCCAGCACCTTCGTGGCCGCGCCGCGGGACAGGCTGCCGCCGGTGAGCTCACGAGCGAGCAGATCGAGGCCGAGGTCCTCCAGTGTGCGAGAGGAAAGCGCGCGTTCCGTGGAGCTCGGCTTCCCGTCGGGGTGCATGAGGCTCAACATGTGCCTCTGAACCGTACTACGAGGATGATCCCGTGGTCAAAGCGTCGACAATAGAGGAAAAAAACTTGATAATGCAACTAAACTGGACTATATATTGCCGTACGAATATTCTTCGAGTATCGATCGGAGCCGGTGAAAGGGGTAACTATGGCGCGGTTTACGCATGATGTGATCGTTATCGGCGGCGGGGCGGGTGGCCTCGTGACCACCGTCGGATGCGCGCAGCTCGGCCTCAAGACGGCCGTCGTGGAGCGCAATCGGCTCGGCGGTGACTGTCTCTTCCACGGCTGCGTTCCGAGCAAGACCCTGTTGCGCACCGCTTCGGTCTATCGGCAGGCGCAGGAGCTCGAGCGTTTCGGTCTTCCGCCGGTCGACCTTCCACCGGTGCGCATGGCCGACGTAAACGGTCGCGTTCGCAGTGTGATCGAGGAGATCGCGCAGCACGATTCGATCGAACGCTTTGAGAGCCTCGGCGCCGAGGTCCTCCTCGGTCGGCCCCGCTTCGTGAGTCCCCACGAGGTCGAGGTCGACGGGAAGACGATCTCCGCGCGCTCCATCGTGATCGCCACCGGCAGTGCTCCGCGGGGTCTGCCCATTCCCGGGCTCGAGGAAACCGGCTACATCACCAATCTCGACGTGTTCGACCTGCCCGAGCTTCCCCGGCGCCTCATCGTCATCGGCGCCGGACCGATCGGCTCCGAGATGGCGCACGCCTTCGCGCGCCTCGGAAGCGGGGTGACCGTGCTCGACGTTGCGCCGCAGGTGCTGCCGAAGGAGGACGCCGACATGGCGGAGATCGTGCAGCGGCGTATGGAAGCCGACGGGGTCACCTTCAAGCTCGGCGTGAAGATCACCGGCGTCGAGACACACGGAGCCGCGAAGCGCATACATCTCGAGCAGGGCGACGAGACGCTGAGTCTCGACGCCGACGAGCTGCTCGTTGCAGCCGGGCGAATCGGCAACACCGACGGCCTCGATCTCGCGCGCGCGGGCGTCTCGGTGGAGCGGGGCTTTGTCACCACGAACTCGAAGCTGCAGACCAGCCAACGGCATATCCTCGCGGTGGGCGACGTGAACGGGAGGTATCTCTTTACCCACGTGGCCGGGGCGGAGGGCTCGGTGGCGGTGCGTCGCATCGCGCTGCGGGTCGGGGGAGCGATGGATTACGGCACCGTGCCCTGGGTCACCTACACCGATCCCGAGCTCGCCTCCGTCGGCTACAACGAACGGAGCGCCGACGAGGCCGGCATCAACTACCACGTGGTACGGCAGGAGCTCTCCGCCAATGACCGCGCACAGGCGGAGGGAGAGCCCGGCGGCATGGCGAAGATCATTCTCGACCGCAGAGACAGGGTCATCGGTACGCAGATCGCCGGGTTCCACGCGGGGGATCTGCTCTTGCCCTCGATCTTCGCGGTGGGCAGGGGCTGGAAGCTCGGCGAGATGATGTCGCCCATATACCCCTACCCGACGCTCGGGGAAATCCACAAGAAGGCCGCATCGGGCTACATGGCGCCGAAGCTGTTCAACACGCGCGTGCGCAGGGTCCTTCGTGCCCTGTACCGCTACCGTGGCGTCGTGGAGGGACACGAGTACCATTAGACGGCGCTGCGCTTGCTTGACGTACCGATCGGGTTGTCCGTATAAGTAAGGTGCGGAGATGGTCCGCACCGGACACGGTTCTCCGAGCTTCTCCTGAGGTAGTTCTTTGCGCATCCGCTATTCGACATCCGAGGACGGCACCCCCGTCAAGCAGGCCTACATCTACACGCGTGACGAACACGGTATCGATCGCAAGAATGTCGATGTCGAGGCGCTCAAGGTCCTGCGCCGCCTGCGGGCGGCCGGACACAACGCCTACATCGTGGGTGGAGCCGTTCGCGACCTCGTGCTCGACAGGACGCCGAAGGATTTCGACATCGCGACCGATGCGCCGCCGGCCCGTATCCGCAAGCTGTTTCGAAACTCCCGCATTATCGGAAAGCGATTCCGCCTCGTTCACATCTTCTTCCGCGAGAAGATCATCGAGGTCTCGACCTTCCGTGCCGAGGACTCCGGCGGCTTCAATAACGTGTATGGAGCCATCGAGGAGGACGTAAAGCGGCGGGACTTCACCATCAACGCCCTCTACTTCGACCCCGATGAAGGCATCATTCTCGACTACGTCGGAGGTTTCGAGGACATCCGCCGCGGCAGGCTCAAGCCGGTGATTCCCATCGAGCGTATCTTCAGCGAGGATCCGGTGCGGATGGTCCGGGCCGTCAAATACGCGCAGACGGGCGGTTTCAGGATACAGGGCCCGTTGAAGCGGCAGATCCGGCGCAACTGTGAGCTCATGGAGCAGTGTCCGGCCTCACGGCTCACCGAGGAGCTGTTCAAGATCCTCTCCTCCGGCGCGACGCGGCCGATCTTCGAGCAACTGCACCAATTCGGTCTGTTGAAGTACATGCTGCCGTCCGTTGCGTTCTTTCTCGGCGGACGACAGTTTGCCGACTTTCAGAACCGGTTCTTCGCGAGCCTCGGTCGCCTCGACGAGCGGCGTGCCGCCGGAGAGGAGGTCGGGCGTGATATCGAGATCGCGCATCTGACGGCGGATTTCCTGTTTCTGATAAGCGAGTCCGGGAAGGAACCGCGTGTTCCCTTCAAGGAAGCCTTCACCGAGATCAAGCACTTCATTCGGCCCGCGAGCCCGCCCAACAAGGACGTCGAGCGGGCGCTGGTCTATCTGCTGCGGAAGCGAAAGAAGTACCGGAAGATCTCACACATCTGAGTCCGGCCCTCGGCCCGCCTCAACCCTCGGCCCGCCTCGGCCGTCAGGGGGCGCCCCCCGCCCTCGCCGCCGGTCAGTCCATGCGGGAGATGAGCTCGCGCGCCTGCTCGGCGTATTCCTCGGAGTCGAGCTCGATGGTGCGCTCGAGATACGCGGTGGCGTCCTCGAAACGATTACCGGCGTAGGCATTCACCCCGAGGGCGTAGTAGATCAGGGCGTCCTCCGCGCCCAGCTCGCGCGCCTGCCGGTAGTAGTAGTCGGCCAGCGAGTGGTTGCCCCGATCGTAGTTGATGAGGCCGAGATAGTAGGAAGGGACGTGATTGTCGTCCCGCAGCGTGAGCGCCTTCACGAAGGCCTCCTCGGCGGCCTCGGACTCCTCGTTCTCGTAGAGCTCCATACCGTCCTCGACAAGGCCGCGGAAGGAGCGCCGGTCCTCGAGGTAGGCGAGGAACCCCTCCACGAGACGATCCTCTTCGACCCATCGAACGGCCTCCTGCTCGACGGCGCGCACATTCTCGCGCAAGGATGCATTCGGCTCGAGAGCGTTGACGGCGTCCCAGAGGACGCGGTTGACGTCGCGGTCGTCGGTGTGCAGCAGATAGGAGACCATCCCCCAGGCTTGCGGATAGAACACGTCGAGGCGACCGCGGGCCGCGGCGACGTCCATGCGCAGCAGCTCGTCGACGGGGATGGGATCCGCGTCGGCACTCTCGTCGAGGATCGACTTCAGGGTGTCGAGCCACGTCAGGTTCTCCCGATAGACCGCCTGTCCGGTGGCGGGATCGTACTCGATCTCCTCGAAGTAGACCGCAAATCCCTCCCTGAGCCACAGCGGCGGGTTGGCGATGAAGGAGCGGAGGTACTGGATGAAGGCCTGATGGTTGAGCGAGTAATCGTATTCCGCATCCTCGCGGACATATCCGACGAGCTCGCTGCGGGCGAGGTTTCCGTAGTGGAGATAGATGAAGTCCTCGCGAGTCTCGTCGATGGTGTTTCTCAGGAAGGTGTCGTACTCATCCTTTGAGGCGAAGATCCGCACGCGCATGCGGTCGGGCAACTCGTCGAGCTCAAAGTGGAAATAGTCGTTGAAGATTTCGAGCGTCGCTTCGAGACGGTCTGCGGTCTGCTCCGCGTGATTCCTGCCGACTTCGGAGACAACGCGGTAGTGCTCGGTTTGTGCCTCGTATTGTCCGCCGGTCTGGGCCGGCATGGTCGAGGAAACTACGAGGACTCCCGCGAAAACCATTGCGATGCGTCTCATCACCTTACCTCCATGCTCTCTATGAGTGTCGGCACGTTACCCCGGTAAACTTCAGGTACGACTCCGGCGTCCCGGTCACGTCGCCGTCTCGGTCACGTTGCTCACGATGATGTTCAGCTCCTTGATGATAATCCCCGTGAATTTCTCGATGTTCTCGATGGTATAGCTCTGCATGTTGTGCAGCGTAACGGCGAGCGGGCTGCCGAAGGGCACGTCGAGAAACACCGTGATCCGATATCCGGTCGGCTCATTCTTCACCTGCACCTTTCGAATGCTGGTCTCGGGGGCGTACTCGTCGATGCAGTGCATGATCATCTGACTGAGCGCCGCCTCGGATATGGTGATGCTGCCCTTACTGCTGAAATCCGGCCGTACGACGCTCTTCTCGTAGACTTCCTGCTTCGTGAAAAAGCCTACACCCTTTCGCCAGAGAATGCGCACCGAGTCGGCCATCGTGCGCGGGTAGTTCCTGCGCACTTCGATCGAAGGAACGGGTATGACGTGGCTTCCCTGCACGCGGCGATAGTTGATGGCGGTGCCGATCTCCTCGGCGGTGGCCACGTCCTCGATGCGCACGATTCGCGTCGGCGCGGGGAGCTTCAGCGCCTCCGCAATCTTGTACACCATGCGCTCGGATGTCCCGATGATGAGCACCCGCTTGAAGCTCTCCCGCTCGAGGGCGTGGCGGACCGCGCGACGGTGCTCCTTGTCGGTAAAAAGCGCCGTCTTCACCGCGGCGAGGTAGGCCTTTTCCCGCTTTGCCGACTTGCCGGCGATGATCTTCTGATCGCGGATCAGCAGACCGTCGTCGATGAGGAGGTCGATATTATTCTTCTGCATGATGAGCTTGGCCCGGAAGCTCTTGCCGGTGCCGCTCTTGCCGACGAGTGCAAAGACACGTATGCCGCGAAATCGCCAGATGATCTTACCGAGAAATCTGATCATTCTTCCCTATTCTATTGATCGCCGGGCTCTTTGTATACGAGCGCCGAAAGTGCTTCGCCGAGCGCGGCGCAGTCCGTCTGCGCGTCGAGGGTCCCGGCCCGGACGCCGAGGCGTGACGCGAGCTCCCGCCGGCGCTCGCCCGTCGGCGGGGCGCAGACCACGCGCTGCGGAAAGACCTCATCGGGGTCGCGGTTGAGCAGCACGGCGGCATGGAGGAAATAGCCGTCCTCGGCGGCCGTGCTCCCGGCGCGCCCGGGACTCCGAGAACCGCGCCCCCCGTATTTCGTGTCGCCGAGGAGGGGATATCCGTGCGCACCGGCCTGTGCGCGGATCTGATGCGTTCGTCCGGTCTCGATGCGGATGAGCGCGAGCGTGATCTCAGCGCCGCGGTCCGCTCCGTGCAGGAGCGGCGCCGCTACGGAGCGGGCGCGCCGCCCCGTCCCGTCGGGACGAACCTTCGTGACATTGCGCGAGCGGTCCCGCTCGAGCATGTCGATCCAGACCTCGACTTCGGTCAGCCGCCCCGAGAGCAGGGCAAGGTAGCCCTTCTCCAGGCGCCCCGTGCGAAGCAGCTGCGAGGCGCGCTGTGAGCCGCGGAGCGAGCGCGGGAACAGCATGAGCCCGGAGGTGTTTCGGTCGAGGCGGTGGATCGGGCCCGGGCGGAACGATATGCTCTTGCGGGCCCCGCCTTCGAGATAGGGCCTGAGGGCGGCAAGCAGGCCGTCGCGCCCGTGCACGGGCAGGCCGGCCGGCTTGTCGACGGCGAGCAGATGCTCGTTCTCGTAGAGGACGCGAGCGGCGAGCTGCGGGGGTATGGCGCCGCCGCCCGCGGCTTCCGGCGCGCCGACCCCGCTGGCCGCGCTGCCCGCGCCTGCCGCCGGGGCCAGGGCTTCGGGCAGCTCGAGGCGGTCGCCGCGCTCCACCCGGTAGGAGGCGTTCCTCCGGCGCCCGCTTACGCGGATGTCGCCCGTGCGAATCAGGGCGTAGATGCGGCCGAGCGACACATCGGGCAGCAGCCGGCGCAGAATCCGATCGAGGCGCCGACCCTCGTCGTGCTCTCCGAGGGATAGGGACGTCCGTGGCGGGCTCACCTCCCGAGTGTCTCATGAGAGGCACGCGCTTGACAAACCATCCGCCGCCCCAAAGAATGAGCTCAATGGAACCGCATGGAGAAGGTGCGCTATACGAGCTGTTCGCAGGTCCGGTTTTTCTCTCGGCCTTCTTCAGCTGGTTTCTCGCCCAGGTCTTGAAGGCCGTCATCGAGACCCTGCGCAGCCGCACCTCGAGCTCGAAAGACGTGGCACAGACCATCTTCTGGCAGACCGGCGGCATGCCCTCGAGTCACGCCTCGCTGGTGACCTCTCTGGCAACCTCGATGGGGTTCGAGTACGGGCTGTCTTCACCCTTGTTTACGCTGTCGCTCTTCTATGGGATACTCATCATACGGGATGCCCTGGGTGTCCGCCGGGCCGCGGGTTTGCAGGCCCAGGCGCTCAACCGACTCGGACTCGAGCTCCGGGACAGGATGGGGGTCCGTTTCACAGCCGTGCGTGAGATAAACGGTCACACGCCGGCCGAGGTGTCGGTTGGCGTGCTGCTCGGGTTTTTCATCGCCACCGGTTTCAGCCTCCTGTAGCGAGCCCAATGAATCGTCGCGGTGTTGACTGGCGCGGCCCGATATTGATCGGGTGCCTCCTGCTTATCTATCTCCTCTCCTCGGCGGCCTTTCTTCTGTTCACGCCCCGCTTGAACGATCCGTCCTCCACCTGGAGCGGGTTCTACACGCTGCTCGTCCCGCGGTCCGCGGACCGCTCCGGCCTCGTGGCCGACCTTCGCGCGGAGGGATTCGAGGGGGTTCTCACTCGCGGCACGGCGACGGTGCGCATTTCCGATTTCAGCGGCCTCGAGGAGGTCGCGCTGGCCGATCTCGACGAGCGCCTCGCGCCGATGGACCCGCGTCGAGATCCCTTCCTGCGCGAGCTTCCCGGGCTCTTCAGCGCCGGGCCCGGCGAGGAGTACGAGATTCTCTACCTGCGGTCCGATGCCCCTATCGGTGAGGTCCGCCGCGGTGTTCGCCGAGCGATGGAAGCCGGCGGCGGGATCGAGGGCTGGGAGCTGGCCGAATCGCGGAGCCCGGTGAGGGTCGTCTACGTCCTCGGTTTCGCCGCCGTGGCGGCGGCGGTGATCCTCCTCGCGGGCCGCGCCCGCCGGTTCGCCGTTGCCGGCGCGCTGCCGTGGGTCGGGACCGTCGCCTTCGGAGGAGCGGGAACGTTTGTGGCGGCCGGGCTCATCTACTTTGCGTGGGTTATGTTCGCCGAAAGCGGCCGACGCTACCTCGATCATCGCCTGCAGTACGGTGAGTGGCGGGCGGGGCGCCGGGAGTTGCGGCACAGCGCTCTCGTGCTGGCGGCAACGTGGGCCATCGTTCTCGGCGTTCACCCGGACGGCGACATTGCGGTCCTTGCGCCGATTCTCCTCTCCAGCCTCGGACTCGCGGCCTGGACCGGGCTGTCGGTAGCGCGGGCGGTATTCAAGCGGCGGGTGCAGGATCATCGTCTCTTCGTGCCCGTGGCGCTTCGTGAGCAGCCGGCGGCAGCGTCGGCCGTCTCCCGCTACGCCTCCACGGCGGCGTGGGTTGCGCTGTTCGTGGTGGCCGCACCGTTTGCCGCCGTGCTGCTGCCGCAGACAAGCGTGGCGGACGTTCCACGGCCGGTTCCCGTGACCGACGGAGCGCAGATGAGCCTCGAAACGCTGGCCGGTCTCGGCCTGTCCGCAGGGTCCGGCACGGTGAGTATCGCCGACTACGTCGCCCACCGCGCCTATCAGGAGGGACTCGTCTACGGAGCCGCTTACGGATTGCCCGCCCCCGGGGAGACGGTAACCCTGTCGCGCTTTCGCGAGGAGGGGGCACTCACGGTGCGCGAGGAAGAGGTGATGGTGCGCTACGACCGTGCGTGGCTCGACGACGTCATCGCCGCGGAGGAGACCGGAATCGGAGCGCTTCTTGTCAACGGGAACGTACCCTCAGGGGTTGTGCGAAGCTCGGAACCGGGGCTATACTCGGCCGGTACACACCCGGCGCGTTACAGTCTGCAGGCACTGCTAGCGTTTACACCGTTTCTCTTCCTCGGCATCCGGATTCTGATGACGGCCGGGGGCGGTGCCCCCATACCCGTGCTCAGACGCAAGAGGCAGGCAGCATGATCGGACGCAAGACGTTCCCCCAGGGGGGAGTACATCCATATCAGCGCAAGTCGCTCTCGCAACACAAGCGCATCTGGAATGCGGCGGTTCCCTCCGCGTGCATTGTTCCGCTGCAGCAGCACATCGGCAGGCCCGCGGAGCCTTTGGTCGGTCCCGGCGACGAGGTTCGCGAGGGGCAGCTGATAGGAAAAGCGGCCGGCTTCGTAAGTGCGAACGTCCACTCTCCGATACCCGGCGTGGTGAGGGAGCTCCGTGAAGTCTATCTTCCGGGCGGCCTGACGGCCACCGCGGTGGTCATCGATCTGCAGGGGGAGTTCGACCGACTCGGCAAACGGCAGACGCCGGCCGAGTGGCGTGGCCGCGACGCGAAATCCCTCCTCGCATCCATCCGCGATCAGGGCATCGTCGGCATGGGCGGCGCCACCTTCCCGACCCACGTAAAGTACACCCGTCCCGCGGGCAAGAGCTGCGACTGGATGATCCTCAACGGGGTGGAATGCGAGCCGTATCTTACGGCGGACCACCGGCTGATGCTCGAGATGACCGACCAGGTCATCGAAGGTCTGGAGATCGCCGCGCGCATCCTCGACGCGGAGCGCGTCGCGATCGGCATCGAGGAGAACAAGCCGCAGGTTATCGAGAAGATGCGGGAGCGGGTGGGGGAACGAGGTCTCGGTTTCCGGGTTGTGAGCCTCGAGACCAAGTATCCGCAGGGGGGAGAAAAACAGCTGATCAAGGCGATCACGGGTCGGGAAGTCCCATCCGGCGGCCTGCCGATAGATGTCGGTTGCATGGTCTCCAACGCCGCTACCCTGAACGCCGTCTATGAGGCGGTGGTCTTCGACAAGCCGCTGGTGGACCGCGTAGTCAGCGTCACCGGCGGGGCGGTGCGCGAGCCCGGCAACCTCAAAGCACGCATCGGCAGCACCTTCGGCGAGCTCATCGAAGAGTGCGGCGGGTTCGCCGAGATTCCGCAAAAGGTGGTTGCCGGCGGACCGATGACGGGATTCGCGATCTACGACCTCGATACACCCCTCACCAAGGGCACCTCGGGCATCCTCGCGCTGACCTCCCGCGAGATCAACGACGCGCCGCGGACAGCCTGTATCAACTGCGGCCGCTGTATCGCGGTCTGTCCGATGGGGCTGCAGCCGACGAATCTGTTCAAGTATATAGATCACGAAGAGTACGCGCCGGCACTCTCGCTCGGCCTCATGGACTGCATCGAATGCGGGGCCTGCAGTTATGTCTGCCCGGCGCATATTCCTCTGGTTCAGGGCATGCGGATCGGCAAGCGTGTTGCCCGGAAGAAAGGTTGATCGATGAGCAGGCAGGGACCACCTGATCAGCAGGTGCGCACGGACGCGCTCGGCAAGCAGCTGGTCGTCACGAGCTCGCCTCAGTTTCACGATAAGGCGTCGACGGCGCGCATCATGTGGTCGGTCAGCGCCTGCCTGCTGCCCGCTGCCGCGTGGGGCGTCTACGTCTTCGGGTTCTCCGCCCTCCTGGTGATGCTTGCTGCTACGGTGGCGGCGGCGGTCACCGAGTGGATCATCGCGGCGTGGATGGGACGAGGGAACACCCTTTACGACGGAAGCGCCGTGCTCACGGGTTTCCTCGTCGGCCTCAACATGCCTCCGGCAATACCGGCCTACATTCCGATCATCGGCTCGGTGTTCGCCATCGCGGTGGTCAAATGGACCTTCGGCGGGCTCGGCAGCAACTGGATGAACCCGGCGCTCGCCGGGCGGGTGTTCGTATTCTTCTCCTGGACCGGTCACATGACCTCCTGGAAGATGCCGGCGACCCTTCCCGCCGCCGACGCACACAGCGGCGCCACCATCCTCGGCGCGGTCAAGTCGGGCGTCATCGAGACCGGCGGATCGGTCGGCAATCCCATTCGCTACCTCGACCGCATCGGATTCCCCCGCAGTGACCTCGACACCGCCATAACGAGCCGGCTCAACGATACGATTCTCGGCCCGCTCGGCATCAACATACCCGGCGGCTACGTAGATCCCTTTGTCGGGAACATCCCCGGCTCCATCGGGGAGGTCTCCGCGCTTCTGCTTCTGCTCGGCACCGTCTACCTCTTTTACACGCGCATCATCACCTGGGAGATCCCGACCGCCTACTTCGGCATGTTTGCCGTGCTGACCTGGCTCTTCGGGGGACTGCCGCTCGGGACGGGACTGTTCACCGGCGACGTGCTCTTTCACGCGTTCGCCGGAGGGCTCGTCCTGGGCATGTTCTACATGGCGACCGACATGGTGAGCTCTCCGACGACCTCGAAGGGGATGATCATATACGGTGCCGGTGCGGGCTTCCTTACCTTTCTCATTCGTGTGTACGGCTCCTTTCCCGAAGGCGTCTCCCTCGCGATCATCCTGATGAACATGACCGCGCCCATGATAAACCGCTACACCCAACCGAGCATCTTCGGCAGGGCCGGCGCGGAAGAGGAAGCGTGATGCACACCTTCGTCGCGATCGGGAGTCGACTGGCCGTCATCTGTACCGTTGCCGCGCTGGTGCTTGCGCTGGTGAACGTCCTCACCGCACCGGTCATCGCGGAGAACCGGCAGCAGGCGCTGGATGAGGCGCTGGGGCGGATCGTCGACGATGCGCAGGTCGGCGACCGCGTCGACGTCGATGAGGAGGGGAACGGCAGCGTGCGTGCCTACTACCCCGTCGGGGCGGACCGGGCGCCGGCACCCCGCTACGTCGTCGAGCTCGTGGGTGAGGGCTACGGCGGTGATATGCAGATTCTGGCCGGTATCGCCGCCGACGGCGAGGTGTTCTCCGCCGTGCTCATGGAGAACTCGGAGACGCCCGGTCTGGGAAAGGAGGCCGAGCGGGCCGGCTACATGGAGGGAAAGTTCATCGGCACCGGTGGGGAGCAGCCCATCCCCGCCACCACGGGCGATCTCTCCCCGGAGGAAGCCGAGGCGGTATCGGGCTCGACCGTAACCTTCATGGGCGTCGCCGAGGCGTTGCGGACGGGCTCACGGTTCGTGAAGGAGAGGCTGAGATGAAGCTTGATGAGTTCAACAAAGGCATATTTCGGGAAAACCCCGTCTTCGTGATGGCACTCGGGCTCTGCCCCGCCCTCGCGGTATCCGGACGGGTGGTCAACGCCCTCGGTATGGGCGCGGCGGTCCTGTTCGTGCTCCTGAGTGCGAACGTGTTCGTCTCGCTGCTGAAGGACTTCATCCCGCCGAAGGTGCGCATTCCGGCCTATATCGTCATTATTGCAAGCTTCGTGACCATCGTGGATCTGACCATGCAGGCCTACCTGCCGGCGCTTTCGGCGTCACTCGGCGTGTTCGTTCAGCTCATCGTGGTGAACTGCATCATCCTCGGTCGTGCCGAGGCTTTCGCGAGCAGGAGCACGACCGCGAGCTCGGCGCTCGATGGTCTCGGCATGGCGGTGGGCTTCACCCTCGGGCTCACGGCCATCGCGCTGGTGCGCGAAGTGCTGGGGGCGGGCACCGTCACCCTCTTTCCGGTGGGGGCGTTCGACGGCACGATCGACATCCCGGGTATCGTGGATTCGCCGGCACGGGTCATGGCGCTTCCGGCCGGCGCGCTTCTCGCCATCGGCTTCCTGATGGCCGGCTTCAACGCGCTGAAGGCGAAGCTGGACGCCGGGGGCGTGCGCCGCCGGACCGCCGCGGGGTCGGAGCCCGAGGCTGCATAGGAGGACGCCATGAGCTATGTCGGCATCATCGTAACCTACGTGTTTATCAGCAACTTCATTCTGACGCAGTTCCTCGGTCTCTGCCCCTTCATCGGAGTGTCGAGAAAGGTGGAGTCGGCGGTGGGCATGGGAATGGCGGTCACCTTCGTGATGTCCATGGCCTCCATTACAACCTGGGCCGTCTACCGCCTGCTGCTCGTGCCCCTGGGTATTGAGTTTCTGCAGACCGTCACCTTTATCCTGGTCATCGCGACCCTCGTGCAGCTTGTGGAGATGGTCGTCCAGAAGGTCTCGCCGCCGCTCTACAAGGCTCTGGGTATCTATCTGCCGCTGATCACGACGAACTGCGCCATTCTCGGAATCGCCCTCATTGCGGTACGCAACGAGTACGGGCCGCTCGAGAGCTTCGTGGCGGGTTTCTCGGCGGGTCTCGGTTTCATGCTTGCCCTGTTTCTGATGTCGACGTTGCGGGAGAAGCTCGAGAGCGAGTGGGTTCCGAAGCACTTCCGCGGCGCTCCAATCGCCTTCATTACCGGGGGGCTGATGGCGCTTGCGTTCATGGCGTTCGACAACGCGTTACTGAACAATCTGATCGGATGAGATCGAGGAGCTCGACGGCTTATGGCTATGACGATACTGTACGCGCTTCTGGTGGTCGGCGTTCTCGGCGCTCTCTTCGGGATCGGTCTCGCCTTTGCCTCGAACACCCTGGCGGTCAAGAAGGACAAGCGCGTGGAGGCGGTCGAGGCCGCGCTTCCGGGACTGAACTGCGGCGCCTGCGGATACGCCGGCTGCAGCGCCTACGCCGAGGCGATCGTCAGGCAGGATGAGAAGCTGACCCTCTGCGGCCCCGGCGGCCACGACGCCGCGGCGGCGGTTGCGAAGATCATGGGCAGAGAGATCGACCTCTCGGGGGAGAAGATGGTCGCGCAGGTGCACTGCCGGGGCGGACGCGACGTGTCGCGCTACGAGTTCAACTATCGGGGGATGCAGGACTGCACCGGGCTTTATCTTCTCTACGGCGGTGATAAAGTCTGTAAGGAAGGGTGCCTGGGTCTCGGTTCCTGCATTCGCGTATGCCCCGTAGATGCAATAGACTATGATGAGGAGGGCAAGGTCTGGGTAGATACCGACGTCTGCATTTCCTGCGGGAAGTGCATCGAGATCTGCCCGACGGGGGTTATCAAATGGGTGCCGTACTCGGCAGACTATATCGTAGCGTGCAACAACACCGACACCGGCAGGAACGTGAGGAAGTACTGCTCGGTCGGCTGCATTGCCTGCAGGCTCTGCGAGAAGAAGTCGCCCGAGGGCGGATACGTGGTGGAGAACAATCTTTCCCGCATCGACTACAGTCGGACGGGAGACCGATCCGCGGGGGCGGAAAAATGCCCGCCGAGATGCATCATTCGGGTTGGCGAAACTTTACAAAGGAAAGCAGCCCACGTAGAATCCCAACCAGCCGCCGACGGTGATCGGGCCGTGTCCGTCGGTGAGCAGCCCGATCGGGATTCGAATGAAAAAAATTAAGCTGATTTTTGGTACGACAAACAGTCAGCCCGTTGGTGCTTCCGATGAGGAAGTCGAAAGCGTCTACCAGAAGTCCTACAAGCCATTCATTCGCGCACTCTACAACGCGCCGCACGTGCGGGCGACCCTTCACTATTCCGGACAGCTCCTCCAGTGGCTCGAACGCCGTCATTCCGAGTTCATCGACGTGCTCTCCGAGCTTGTGGGCCGAAAGCAGGTGGAGCTCCTCGGAGGCGGATTCTACGAGCCGATCTTTCCGCTCATTCCGCGGGCCGACCGCCTCGGACAGATCGAGCGGCTGACCACCTATCTGCGCAAGCTCTTCGGAAAGCGACCCCGGGGCCTGTGGGTTACCGGACAGGTGTGGGACCCGATGCTGCCGTCGTTGCTGAAGACGAGCGGCATGGAGTATACCTTCCTCAGCGACTACCAGTTCGACGCCGGCGGCATGTCGGCGGCTCCCGTCCACGCCCCGTGCATCACCGAGGACGAGGGGAAGATGATCATCGTCTTTCCCATTTCGAGCGAGCTGAGAAAATCCTGCGCCGAGGGCAGCGTCGACGGCATTCGGCGATATCTCTCCGAAATGGCGACCGAGACAGAGGACCGCGTGGTATCGCTGCTCTGTCCCGGCGAGTGGCTGGAGCCTGAAGCGGAAGATGGACAGGGCTTTGACGAGACGCTGGTGCGGGGCCTCTTTGCCCTGCTGGATGAGGAATCCTCCTGGGCCATGACGGCCACCCCGAGCCGCTATCTCAAGAAGGCTACCCCTCGAAACCGGGGCTATTTCCCCCAGGCCGCATTCGACCCCGACTACTGCGGGCAGGAGTCGATCGCCGTGCACGAGGTCTCCGACGAGGCCCGGTCGGACGGCTACCTCCCCGGGACATCGTTTCGCAGCCTCCTGACCCGTCACGCCGAGAGCAATCTTATGTACGCGAAGATGCACTATATCCACATCCTCGTGAACCAGATCCGCGGAGACAAGTATCGCAAGCAGCTTGCCCGCGAAGAGCTGTGGCGGGGACAGTGCAATTCGGCGTACTGGGCCGGCGGGCTCGGCGGCGGGATCTACTCGAACCGGCTGCGAAAGCAGATCTATTCCTCGCTGATCGAGGCGGAAAAGGTCACGCGGGAGAAGGGCATCTTCAGCCCCTCCATCATCACCGTGGATTTCGACATGGACGGTCTCTCTGAGTTTCTCTACCAGGGTCCGGAGCTCAACGCCTACGTCCACAAGCAAGGGGGGGTGGTATTCGAGCTCGACTATCTGCCGTCTCCCTGGAACTACGGCGATGCGCTCTCCGCCGACATCGGGACATCGGTGCCTGCCGGGCGCAACCGCCTGCCGTACACCCGCAACCTCTTCGTGGATCATTTCTTCGACCCCGATCACGGCGTTTCCCTTGCGTCCGACAGCGGCTCGACGAGCGACGGCGCCGAGCTCGGCGATTTCGTTACCCGTCTCTACGCCGTGCGGCAGCTCAGCAGAGACGGCTATCGCATCCATTTTGCGGCACTCGGTCATGTGCACAGCGGGCCGGCGAGCGTGCCGGTGGAAGTGCAAAAGGAGTACGCGTTCGACGGCGGGAACCTGCACGTCGTTTATCACGTGCGCAATCGCGGCGACGAACACTTGCGGGTCGGTTTCGGCTCGGAGCTCAATCTCTCGCTCGGCGCCAACACCGGGGAGGCCGCCCGTATTCTCGCCGGAAGCGGCTCCGGCGCGACACTTTCGACACAAACCGCGGATTCCATTGACGGCGTCAACAGTGTCAGGGTCTACGACCTTGCGCGGGCGGTGACGATGCGGCTGCAGTACAGCGATCCCGCCTTTCTCAGCGTCGCGCCGGTGTACGTCGGAAGCGGGGCGAATGCGGGGTGCTACCAGAGCTCCTGCCTCCTTCCTCAATGGCAGCTCGATCTCGCGGTCGGCGGGCAGTGGACGCAGAAGCTCAGTCTCTCCCTCGGCGGCGAGACGACCCGGTAGTCCGGTTCAGCCTTCGGGATCAGCCGCCGGCCGTATCGGCGGCGGGCGCCTCGGCCGCCAGGTCCGAGAGGATGCGATCGATCCAGGGCTGGGTTTCGAGGTAGTAATCATCCTGAGCAAGGAGAAACTCGAGGAAGGCCGTGCGGGGACGGTCGGTGAAGTAGTAGGTCTGCGCGAGGTAGAAGTGGGCCCGTGAGGCGACCGTGGCCGGAATGGAGGTCGAGAGCAGGTTCTCCAAAAGCATTTCCGCTTCCTCCCAGTTACCGGCCTCGAAGGCACCCGTTGCGATCGTCGAAAGGGCGTATGCGGCTCCCTTTTCCGCGGCACTTCGATCCTCCCGGAGGATGACCGGCTCGGGCCGCGCGACCTCGGGCTCCGGGAGGCTTTCGAGAATGCGGCCGACCGCGGCCTCCGTTTCCGTATCGAGGGGAAGCTTCGGCTGCAGCGCGACCGGGTTCTGCGGCAAAAGCGGGCTTGCGTCCTCGAGGGGGTGCGACATACGGAGGAAGGGAAGGGGATTGCGCGAGCGCGGTCCGCCCTCGAACGGGGGCAGGGTGACTCGGGCCGTGGTCAAGGGGATCTCAACGGGCTCGGCGGTTACGGTGACCCCCGGTTCGAAGCGCGGCCGGCCGTCTGCGAGGGACTCGGCCGGGAAGGCGCCATAGTAGTAGCCGACGCCCGGGACCGGGAAGTCGATTGCCGGAGCGTCCTCGGCGGCAAGCTCGGCAACGCGGGTCGCGCGCGCGAGCGCATCCATGGAGTCGAGGGGCCGCGCGCTTCGAAAGAGCACCAGAGGCCCGTCCGGCGGGATCGCATCGATATCGAGCCGTACCTCGTCCTCCGTGCGCGAGGCCCGTATGCCGCGGACTTCGGGGCCGGTTTCCTCCGGCTCGACCGTCTCGGTGATCGACACGGGATCGGTGGTGCGATTACGGAAGGGGATCAGCACGCGGTAGAGGCTCCCCTCCTCGGTTTCAGCGACGACCGCGTAATGATAGCGCCCCGGCTCCGGGCGGTCGAGGTAGGTCTCGGTGCCCGCCGGAACGGTCTCGAGCAGGGTGGCCTCCCGGATGTTGTCCGCCGTGATCTCCTCGGTGTGACGATAGACGCGATAGCCGGCAACTCCCACCGAAGCATCCCGCCACGTCAGCCGAACCTCCGGATCGCGGACGGCGACGCGCAGTCGCGAGGGAAACGGAGCGAACACCCCGTCCTCCTGTGTCCACGCAGGCGGTACCGCCGCAATCGACGAGAGCGCGAGAATCAGGACTGCGACGGAGAACGCGCGGCGGCTCATCTCTGTCACTATAATCGGCGGTGAATCGACCTGTCTATAGATCGATCGTAGGAGGGGGCGAAGCTGCGACTCCGCCCCCCGGGAGCCGTCGAGCGCGTTCCTATTTGAAGAAGATCATAACCTTCGGGTCAATGACCCTGAAGCCGAACGACTCGGTGAAGAAGAGCCGTACCGAATCGGTCGAGTGGGACTCATAACCGATCGACAGGTCCTGCCCGAGCACGAGCTCGAGATCCCCGCCCCGAATGGACACCAGCATCGATTGACCGATAAAGGGGCTGAAAATGACGGGGCCGTTGAGGATGTACTCCACGTGATGCTTCAGCGGACGCCCGTTGACCGCGCTGAGGAGGTGATTCCACACCGGCTCGGTGACAATCAACGCGTACGGGCCCTCGATCATCGACTTACGCAGCTGTGTGACCGCGGAGGCCACCGCCGGAATCATGTTGTTCAGATCGTTGCCGAAGGGGACGTCGGCATGCGAGCTCGCGTCCTTCAGGGCGGCGATACCGGCATCGGCGAGCCCCTTGTAGACCGCTTCCTCTTCGAAACGGGCGGCCTCCCAAGCTGCATTCTCGAGTGGCTCGAGGTCGATGTCGCGCGCGCCGCGGGTGATGTTGTCCAGCTCCCAGACGCTGAGCTCGAAGGGTACGCGAACCTCCAGCATGGGAAGTGTTCGCCTCAGGCCGTAGCGGGCTCCGGATTTCGGCTGGGAGTCCGGCATCTCGATCCGACCGGTAGGGACGGCGGAATATCCTATCCCTTTGGGGCCGACTACGTCGGCAAACCGACGCACCGAAAGAGTGGTCTCGAAACACTGCCGCGCGGTTGAATCTATCTCTTCCCAGGCAGCCTCTGATATGGGTGCCATTGAGCGACGAAGTATACTCACTATTCTCCTCCCCTCGCTTTCAGACTACCGATGCCGAGATCGGAATCCTCGCTGCCGGTCCCCTCGCCGCCTTCGGCGCGTTCCTCGATCTCGAGGAGGCTGCCTTCGGTGAAGAGGTAGGTGCGCAGCGCCGCTTCCCACCCGTCCATATTGCGACGAAGCCATTCGAGCGCCATGGCCGCGTGCTCCATCTCCTCGTCCCGGTTGTGCTGGAGTATTTCGCGGACTGCGGGATCGCCGGATGCGGCCATGCGCTGATTGTACCAGTCGACCGCCTCGACCTCCTCGCGGAGACTGTGGAGCACCCGCACCTGATCGCGGTGCAATGCGGACAGTTCCGCCGTAGGTTCATGATAATCGCTCATTGTGCTCTCCTTATCGTGTGTGTGTTCCCGGGCGTACTCCTTCAGTATACTCACGAGCGCGGGCGGGGTGGAAGGGATGCGGCAGGAACGATTGCTGATCTTCCGGTCTCCTGGGGGGGCGCCGCTCCGCGTCCCTGCTCGACGACCACGCCAGGTGGCAATTCGCAGCGGAATTCGCTATATTGCGGGACGAACCCCACTCACGCCGGGAGGTACATCATGCTGCAGGAACTGCAGGCTCCGCTGGAGGAGCTGAAAGAGAATATCTTCGACACCTGGAGGCGTCTTTGACTCCGACCGCATGAAGGAGGAGATAGAGACGCTCGAGCAGAAGACCGCGGCGCCGGAGTTCTGGAACGACCGCGAGAAGGCGGAGCGAACCATGTCCGAGCTCAAACGTCTGCGTGACCGCTATGAGCCGTGGCGCGATCTCGTCGCCGAGCTCGAGGACCTGGAAGGGCTTTACAGCCTCGCCGTCGAGGAGGGCGACCCCTCCTTCGAGTCCGACATCCGAACGACGCTGGAGGGTCTGGAGCGGCGCTACGAAAAGCTGCGGGTACTGGAGCTGCTCGGAGATGAGCTCGACGGAAATTCGGCCTTCCTCACGATTCACTCGGGAGCGGGGGGCACCGAAGCCTGTGACTGGGTCAGCATGTTGTTGCGGATGTACCAGCGCTGGACGGAGCGGCGCGAGTTCAAGACCCGCATCCTCGACCTGCAGGAAGCAGAAGGCGGTATCAAATCGGTGACGCTGCAGGTGGACGGAAGCTACGCCTACGGGTATCTCAAGGCTGAGTCCGGCATTCATCGCCTGGTGCGCATCTCGCCGTTCGACTCCGGGGGGCGCCGCCATACGTCCTTCGCCTCGGTCTACGTCTCGCCCGTCATCGAGGAGGACATAGACGTCGACGTGAAGCCCGACGATATTCGGGTGGACACCTACCGTGCGAGCGGTGCCGGCGGTCAGCACGTGAACAAGACGGACTCGGCGGTACGCATCACCCACCTGGAGACCGGAATCGTGGTGCAATGCCAGAACGAGCGCAGCCAGCACAAGAACCGCGCCACCGCCATGAAGGTGCTGAAGTCCCGGCTCTACGAGCATTATCGCGCCGAGCAGGAGAAGGAGCAGCAGGAGTCCGCCATGGAGAAGAGGGACATTTCCTGGGGCAATCAGATTCGTTCCTACGTGTTCCATCCCTACAACATGGTCAAGGATCACAGAACCGGGAGGGAGGTCGGCAACGTGCAGGCGGTCATGGACGGCAATATCGACGGATTCATCGAAGAGTACCTTCGGCATATGTGGGCGCTGCGTACGGCAGACGCGTCGTAGCTCATGTCGATCCGCGTTCTCGTCGTCGACGACCTTCCGATGATGCGCGCAGCCATCCGCAAGGCGCTCTCCGGGGACGGCTTTCGCATCGTGGGGGAGGCCGAAAACGGCCGCGACGGCGTCCTCGCCTTTGCCGAGAAGCACCCCGATGTGGTGCTCCTCGACATTGCCATGCCGGTGATGGATGGAATCACGGCTCTGGAGAAGCTGCTGATGCTGGACCCGAGCGCAAAGGTCGTCATGTGCAGTGCCCTCGGCGAGAAGGACATGGTGATGCAGGCGCTTCGGCGTGGGGCGCGGGAGTTCGTGGTCAAGCCGTTTACCACGGAGCGCCTGGTGTCCGCGGTGTCCAAGGTTGCACGGTCACATGCCTCGTAAGCGGTTTCCCGTGGCGGGATGCGTTGCCGGCGCGTTCTGTGCCGCGGCGCTGGTGTTGATCCCCGCGCCGACCGCCGAAGCTGCAGGCGGCGGCGAGCTCGACGTCGATGTCGAGATTCCCCATGACGAGCGCGATGAGTATCTCGTCGGCTTTCAGGTATTCTCGGGAGAGGACCTCTCAGAGGAGAATGAGCTCCTTGCTCGCTCGATCCCGCGGCTGCTGCGGGAGCGGCTGTCGACGTTACCCGAGCACGAGCTCTCCGATGCCGAGCGCGAGGCGATCGCGCGCTCATTGCTCGACGAGGCGATCCGGAAAGCCGGTGATGAGCTCGACGCCGCGGTGGCGGCGCGGGCCGAGCTCCGGTTCGAAACCGGGCGGGAGGATACGCGCCGCCGCAGGATCGAGGCCGCCGAGGAGAAGGTCGCCGAGGCCCGGGCGAAGCTCGATGCGGTGGGAGCGGTCGATCCCGGCACGATAGAGGTAGCCGAGCGCAAACCGCTTTCGTTCGACGAGGAAGACGCCGAGCCCTTCGACCCCGACGAGCTTCGCGCGCGCCTCGCGCGGGAGGAGGACCTCGACCTCCTGGTCACGGGCAGCATCGAGGAGCTCGACGGAAGTATCGTGGTGGACGTACAGGCCTATAACCGCTTCCTCGAGCGCGTGGTCTACGAAGAGACGTTTGTCGGAGAGCCGGGTGGTACGGATGCCCTCGTTGCTCCCGTACGGGAAGACCTCGCTGAGGTGTTCCTCGGTCGCCCGTGGGGCACCCTGTCGGTGACGACCTCTCGCGACGATACGGCAGTTTACGTCGATGATCGCCTCGTGGGGTTCGGGGAGGTGACCGTCGACTATGCGCGCACCGGTCGGCGGGAGGTGCGGGTCGCGCGCGACGGAATCGACGAGCGCAGCCGAGTGGTGAACGTCCGACCTTCGCGGACCACCGAGGTCGATCTGAGCTCCGAGGTCCGAGAGGCCGATACGGTGCGGATCGAGAGCAGGCCGTCGGGGGCCGATGTGTACCTCGGCTCGATCTGGCAGGGCGTGACCCCGATCACCCTGGCGCGCCCCGAGGCCACGCGGACGGTGATTCTCTCCCGGGACGGGTTCCTCGACGAGACGGTGGTGCTGTCCCGGGCCGCGCCCGACCGGGTGAGCCGCGAGCTGGTGCCCGATCCGGGGAACTGGCCGGAGCTCGTGCAGGAGCGCCGCGACCGCTTCTACCGGGCGTTCGGCTGGTTCGCGCTCTCCATTCCGGTCCCGGTCATGCTCAACGGAATGTACCAGGATATCGCGGCCCTCTACCCGGGCGGCCGGCCGTCGCCGGAGTTGAGCGACGAGGAAGCGAGGCGGCTCGCCGGTACGGCCAATACCCTGTTGTGGAGTGCGCGGGGCACCGCCGCCGTGAGCACAGGGTTGTTTGTAAACATGATGGTACACCTGATACAGTACATCCGCGCCGGACAGTACGCGCACGACTGAAGAACTGATTGCACACGTGATAGCGAGGCAGGAGCAGCATATGGCAGGGAAGGGCCTCGGCGCCCGGTTGAAGGAATTGTTCACGCGATCGCCGCAGGACGAGGAGTTCTACGAGGAGCTCGAGGACCTGCTCATCGAATCCGACATGGGCTCGGCGGCGACCATGGAGGCGGTCGACGAGCTGAGGCGACGTGCCGGCTCGCAGAAGCTCCGCGACCGCGACGACATCCTCACCGCCCTTGCGGATATCCTTGCCGGATATCTGTCGGAGACCCGCATCGAGCTCGATCCCGAGCGGCTGAACGTCTTCCTCGTGCTCGGTGTAAACGGCGTGGGAAAGACGACGACCATCGCGAAACTCGCCCGGTACTACCGGACCGCCGCAGGCACCGAGGGCATCGTCCTCGCCGCCGGCGATACCTTCCGCGCGGCCGCCGTCGAGCAGCTCACCCTCCACGGCGAGCGTCTCGGCATCCGCACGGTGAAGCAGGCCCCGGGCGCCGATCCCGGAGCCGTCATCTATGATGCACTCGAGAGCGCGCGCTCGCGCGGCGATCGTCTCGTGCTTGCCGACACTGCAGGACGCATGCACAGCAGGCAGAACCTCGTGAACGAGCTCGCCAAGATCGACAAGATCGTGAAGAATCGAGCCGCCGAGGCCGTGTACCGGCGGATACTCGTGATCGACGCGACCACCGGGCAGAACGCGCTGCGGCAGGCGGAGATCTTCCACGATGCGGTGGGCATCGACGCCGTCATCCTCGCGAAGTACGACTCGACCGCGAAGGGCGGGATCCTCGTACCCATAGCGCGTCGGCTCGACATCCCCTGCGCCTTCCTCGGGCGGGGGGAGACCTACGACAGCCTCGAGCCCTTCGATGCGACGGCATACCTTGCAGAGCTCCTGGGGGTGGCGCAGTGACCCCGAGCGCCGTCGCACTACTCGCGGTACTGCTCTTCGAGCCGGCGCTCATCGGTGCACAGGAGCTATTCCGCTCGAACGCCGCCGCCATCGCGGTTTCGCGGATCTCCGAGTCGCAACGGGAGAGCTACGAGTACGTTCTCGAAGTCGATCGCTCGGACGGCGTGCGCGAGCGCACGCTCTACCGCAACGGTGAGCCCGTGCAACGAGAGCGCCTGCAGCTCGATGCACGCGGCCGCGTCGTCGAGGAGGAGCGCTACGAGGGCGGCGTGCTTCGTGAGGTACGAAGGCTCGACGAGCGTGGCCGTATCAGTGAGGAGCTCGAGTACGACGATACGGGCCTTCTCATCGACCGGTTCGAGGTCGAGTACGAGAACGGCAGGCGCGTCGCGGAGCGGCATTTCGATGCCGACGGTGCGCTGCGCTATAGCGACCGTTTCGATTACGACTCCCGCGGCCGCATCCGCCGCGTTCGCCGGGAGCGCGACGGATCGCTTCTGCGGTCGGCCTCCTACGCGTACGCCGACGGGCGCCTGTTCGAAGAGTCGTTTCGATCCGGAGACACCCATGGCGTCCTCCGCTACGATGCCCGCGGCCGGGTGGCCTATCGAGCCGAGCGCCGCGACGGCGAGCTCCTCGCGGAGCAGGAGTACCACTACGTGTCGCCGGAGGAGTATACGGTGACGCACACACGGCCGACGGAGCCGGGCGTGCGCGTCGAGCGCTACGTCGACGGACGCATGGTTACCTCGAGGGAGGAGGTCGACGGCGAGGTGGTCTCGACAACCGCCTACGAGTACGCCGGGGACCGGCTCGAGCGGGCGGTGACCGACGGGGAGGATGCACCGGGCAGACGTGTAGAGCGCTACCACTACGACGAAGACGGCGCGATCGAGCGGCGCGTCGTGGAGGAAGGGGGCCGCATTGTGCGGGAGGTCGTCTACGCGGGCGATCGCACGCGCGAGGAGATTACCTACCGCGACGGCGAGCCCTTCCTCCGCGTCATCTATCGGGACGACAACCCGGTTTCGCGCGAGCTGGTGTCGGGGCGATAGCGCTATGCGGGGAAACTGGATCCTGTTTGTCTCGAGGCGCCACTTCCGGACCAGGCGCCGCGAGCAGGGACATACCGCCTCGGTACTCTCGGTAACCGGCATCGCCGTCGGCGTCATGACGCTCGTCGCCGTGCTCGCCGTGATGAACGGGTTTCAGATCGGCACCATCGAGAGTATTCTCGAGATCAACTCCTACCACCTGCGTCTGCGCGGGCTCACCGCCGCCGGCGCCGTCCATACCGACGGAGACGCCGGCGCCCCCGAGCGGGGCTTTGCCGCCCGCCTCGACGGCGTCCGCGGTGTGGCCACGGCGGTACCCTTCCAGGAGTTTCAGACCCTCGCCCGCAGCCGCTACACGGGACCGGAGGCGGTCGTACTCCGCGGCGTGCCCGCCGACATCCGTGCGCGCGACCGGGGTTTCGCCGAGAATCTCGAGATTGTCGCCGGCCGCTTCGATATCGCCTCACGGGGGGGCGTCGTGATCGGTGTCGAGCTCGCGCGCATGCTCGGCATCGGCGTGGGCGATGCCCTCACCTTCGTCAACCTCGGTGGCGAGGACTTCAACGCGGCAAATCCCGAGGAGACCCGGCTTACCGTCCGGGGACTGTTCCGGACGGGGTTCCTCGATTACGATCGCAGCTGGGGCTTCGTCTCCCTGGATGAAGCGCGGGCGAGCTTTGCCGCCGGGGACGCCGTGACCTGGGGCGTGAAGCTGGCGAACCGGTTTAACGATCGACTGGTGGCGGCGCGGCTCGAAGAGGTGCTGCCCGCGGACGCATCGGTGGTGTCGTGGCGGGAGTTCAACCGTTCCATATTCGGCGCCCTCCGTCTGGAGAAGACGCTCATGATGTTGCTGGTGGGTCTGATCTTCGTGGTGGTCGGCGGTAACATATATCAGTCCCTGCGCAGGAGCGTGGTCGAGCGAACCGAGGAGATCGCGGTGCTGAAGGCCCTCGGTGCACCGCCTCGGAGTATCCGCGCCGTGTTCACCCTCGAGGGGCTCATGATCGGCCTGCTCGGCGGGGTCATCGGCGTGGCGCTGGGGCTTCTGGTCTCGGAGAACGTAAACGGCGTGTTCGCCCTCGCCGAGTGGGTCGTGAACGCGATCGGCAGCCTCCTGCAGCTTCTCGGCGGCGTCATGGGCGAAGGTCGGTTCACGATCTTCTCGCCGGCCTACTTCTACATCACCGAGGTGCCCACGCGAGCCGTCCTCTGGGAGACCGCCGGCATCTTCCTCTTCGCGCTCGTCTCCGCCACGGCGGCCGCCTACTTCGCCTCGTTTCGCGTGGCGCGTATCAAACCGGCGGAGGTCCTGAGAAACGAATGAGTACCGCGATTCTCGATCTGGCACATGTAGCAAAGACCTTTGTCACCGGCGCGGAGGAGCTCCACATCCTGACCGACGTCAACCTGAGGGTCGCCGCGGGGGAAACGGTGGTCATCACCGGAGAGAGCGGCTCGGGAAAGAGCACTCTGCTCAACCTGATCGGCGGGCTCGATACGCCGAGCGGCGGCAGCATCGAGGCGGCCGGGTACCGCGTGAATGCCCTGCCGGAGTCTCAGTTGACCCGGTACCGCAGCGGCGTGGTTGGTCTGGTATTCCAGTTCCACTTTCTGTTGAAGGACTTCACCGCGCTCGAAAACGTGATGATGCCCGCCTTCATGAGCGGCGCCACACGCGATCAGGCCACCGAGCGTGCCCGTACGCTCCTCGCCGACGTCGGCCTCACGGATCGGATGGACCATTTCCCCACTCAGCTCTCCGGCGGCGAGCGCCAGCGCGTTGCGGTAGCACGGGCGCTCGTCAACGACCCCGATATCATTCTCGCCGATGAACCCACCGGCAACCTCGACGAGGGAAACAGTCGCACCGTAGAGAACATGCTCTTCGACCTCGTGCGGGAGTACGGCAAGACGCTCCTCCTCGTCACTCACGACGAGAGCCTCGCCGCGCGGGGCGAGCAACACCTCCACCTCGTACACGGGCGGGTATCTACCGCATGAAGCCGCTCGCCTCCCTCTTCCTGTCGATCCGCTACCTCGCCGGGCGCGGTGAACGCGGCGGTGCGCGGATCCGCTCGGCGGTCATCGGCGTTGCGGTGAGCCTTGTGCCGCTTGTCGTGGTGATGCAGCTTGCCGACGGAATGATACAGGGCATAACCGACCGCTTCATCGAGGTGGGCACCTACCATCTCCAGGCCACACACGCACCCGATATGACCTCCGAAGAGGTCACAGAGGCGGCGGATCGTCTCGCCGGGATGCGCGATGTGACGGTGGTGACGCCGGAACGCCGCGGCATGGGGCTTCTCTCCTCCGAGGCGGGGCGCAGCGGGGTCACCATCCGCGCAATTCCCCCCGATGCGTGGGAACGGGATGGCGGGCTGCAGCGGTACGTCGAGGTGGAGGCGGGCAGCTTCGACCTTGCCGACGAGAACAGCGTCGTCCTCGGTCGCGCTCTGGCCGAAGAGCTCGACGTCGAGCCCGGCGACCCGGTGCGGCTTCTCACCGTCAGGCCGCTCGACAACGGCGCATTCCTGCCTCGTGTGTCTCGGTTTACAGTCTCCGGCGTCATCAGCACCGGATACCAGGAGCTCGATCAACTGTGGGCCTTCATGCCGCTCGAGCGCGGAATGCGGGTGCTGCCCGCGGGGTCGAGCCGACAGGTGCTCGGCATCAAGATCTCCGAGCCGTACGCTCTCCCGAATCCGCTCTTCGCACGCGGACGCGGCGGAGAGGCGCGGTATCTGGCAAACGAGATCGCCCGCACACTGGGCACCGAGTGGCGCCTGTTTACCTGGTACGAGCTCGAGCGCTCGCGCTATATGTCGTTTCGTACCACCAAGAATCTCCTGGTCTTCATCATGGCCCTCATAGTGGTCGTGGCGTCGGTCAATATCTCCTCGTCCCTGGTGATGCTCGTGCTCGAGAAGCAGTCGGAAATCGCCATTCTCAAGAGTATCGGCGCGAGCCCGGCGGGGATCCGCCGCGTGTTTGTTCTGGCCGGGTTCTTCACCGGTGTGCTCGGAGCCGCACTCGGGCTCGCCGTGGGATTGGCGCTTGCCGTGAACATAAACGGCGTCCTCGCGGGTATCGAGTCCGTCGCCGGGTGGATACAGGGCGGCGTGTATTTCCTGCTGTCGCCGCTGGTGGACGACGTGCCGCGCAACCTCAATGTTTTCCATTCGGAGTTCTATCTCGAGACGATCCCCATTACGGTTGATCCTGTCCAGCTCTTCGTGGTGGCCGCACTCACGGTGCTGCTGGCTACCCTTGCGGCGCTGGTGCCGGCCTACCGAGCCGGGCGGATTCGCCCCCTCGACGTCATGCGACGTATATAGGAGCGTGTTGGCGAGGATACGGCTATCTCCAGGCGATGCCGATTCTTATTCACGATAGTGCGTTCGCGCTGCGGCTCGACGGGCTCAATCCCGCGAAACTCCGTAACCGGAAACGACTTATCGGCACTTCACCAACAGGGTTCTTGATACCCCAAGAGCGTCTCTCGGGAATCACGGAACTTTCCTTTTGCGAGAAAATAAACTAAATTACGATCGTATCGAGCGTGCCCGAAAACCGGAATCCGTCACAGGTCTTTTGCATTGCCGGCGCATGCGATGTAGACTGGAGACAGGGAGGCCATGTGCTGTGCAATATCTGTGGTGAGCGAGAAGCCGTCATCAAGATACAACGGGTCTGGGGTAAGCGGACCGAGGAGCTGATGCTCTGCGAGGGCTGTGCGCTCGAGCTCGGCATCGAGCCGGAATCCACCATGCCGACGCCGAGCGTGGAAGAGCTGGTCTCCGGTGCGTTCACCGCCGATCCTGAAGCCGAGGAAGACGCGCGCTGCGACGGCTGCGGCCGCCTCTACCGTGATATTCGACAGACGGGTGAGGTCGGCTGCGCTCAATGCTACGCGGTGTTCGAGGGAGAGATACGGTCCATTCTCGAACGGAGACCGAGCCCCGCTCAGCATGCGGGCAAGTATCCGGAGCGCCTGCTCATGTACAAGCGTTTCTTCGTGGATCGCGAGCGTCTGCGGCGGCGCCTCGATGCGGCGGTGGCTGCGGAAGACTACGAATCGGCGGCGCGCCTGCGCGATGAGCTCTCGGTCATGGACCGCGAGGTAAGCGATGGCTGATCTGAAGCACGATACGAGCTGGTTCTCGGATCAGGGGCCGGAGCAGGACGTGGTGATGTCCTCCCGGGTGCGGCTTGCCCGCAACCTCGTGGGGTATGCGTTTCCCGGCTTCATGCAGCCGCGCGAGCGGGTCGAGCTCGAAGACAACCTTGCGGAGTACTTCGCCGACCGCGACGAGGAGTTCGGCGCCTTTGACACCGACGAAGAAGGATTCCGCGGGCTCCTCGTGGAGAGAAACTTCTTTCCGGCCGAGCCGGCGGCGGACGCGGGGCCCGTGTACCTGCGAAACGACGAGCGGCTGGCCGTGCAGGTGAACAATGTCGATCACCTGCGCATCGTAAGCTTTCGCGGCGGACTTGATGTGCGCGGAGCACTCGACGATGCGGACGAGATTGACGATAGTCTAGAGGATGAGTTTCCCGTTTCGGTGTCGCTTGAGTGGGGCTATCTCACCGCGCGCCTCGACGACCTGGGCACGGGGTTGCGTGCGTCGACCATGTTGCATCTTCCGGCCTTGCGGCGTATGGGGCTTCTCGATGAGGCGCTTGCCGCGGTCTGGAAGGACGGGTTCTCGGTGCGCGGGTTCGCGCTCAACGGGACGGAGTCCCTCGGCGATGTATATCAGTTGGCGTCCCGGCAGACGTTGGGAATCGGCGAGGAAGAGCTCGTCGAAAAGCTTGAACGTGCGACGATGCAGTTGGTAAATTATGAGCGGAATGTGCGGGAGAGCCTGACGGACTCCCGCAGGGGTGAAACCGAGGACGCCGTGTACCGGGCGATGGGAATACTGTCGTATTCACGTTGCCTGACACGGACGGAAGCATTCAGGCTACTGTCGTGGTTGAGACTGGGCGTGGCGCTGGGCATGGCACAGGAGATGACGTTGGCACAGGCAACATCGTTGTTTTTCCTTACACAACGTTCTCATGTAGTTCACTCACTGAAAGGTTACGGCATCGACGATACACAGGAGAACGAAGATGAGCAGCGAGCGGTACTGCTGCGGCGGTACCTCGAGTCACAGCGCTGACTCCGGGAGGATCTGAATGTTCAAAGGACTAACGCAGCGAGCACAGAAAGTGCTGACCATACTTGCCCAGGACGAGGCAAAGCGCTTTCACTCGGACCAATTGCTCCCCGAACACATCGTTCTCGCCCTCCTCAAAGAGGGAGGCGGACTTGGATATAAAGCGCTCGAAAAGGTCATGATCGACCCCGCGAAGATGCAACTCGAGCTCGAGAAGGCCATTCCCAAGAAGCGCGGTGGGTTCATCCTCGGTGATGTGCCCCCCTCGCCGCGGGGTAAGAAGGTTCTCGAAGACTCCGCCGAGGAGGCGAGAAATCTCGGACACGAGTACATCGGCACCGAGCACCTGCTGCTTGCGTGCCTGCGTGAGCCGAACGGCGATACGACGAAGTTTCTCGGCAAGCACAATGTGACCATTGAGACACTGAGAGAGGTGATTGCCGAGCTCAGCGGGTCCACCACCGGCGGTGGTGCGACGGCATCCCGGCTTCCGCAGCAGAAGAGAAAGATGCAGCAGGCACAGACGGGAAAGAAATCCACGCCGACGCTGGATGAGTTTGCACGCGACCTCACCGAGCTGGCGCGTGAGGATAAGCTCGATCCGGTTGTGGGGCGTGACAAGGAAATAGATCGCGTCATCCAGATACTGGCGCGCCGAACAAAGAACAACCCCGTCCTCATCGGGGAGCCGGGCGTAGGCAAGACGGCGATCGTGGAAGGTCTCGCGCAGGAGATCGTCGACGGCTCGGCGCCCGAGGTGCTCATCGGCAGGCGAGTGCTCACCCTCGACCTTGCTTCGCTTATCGCCGGTACCAAGTACCGTGGTGAGTTCGAGGAGCGGCTGAAGCGTGTGATGAAGGAGATTATCAACGCCGGAAACGTCATCCTCTTCATCGACGAGCTTCACACCATCATCGGTGCCGGAGGCGCCGAGGGTGCGATCGACGCATCGAACATGCTGAAGCCGGCGCTCTCGCGCGGGGAGATCCAGTGTGTGGGTGCGACCACGCTCAACGAGTACAAGAAGTACATCGAAAAGGACGCCGCCCTCGAACGACGCTTTCAGACAATCTTCGTCGACGAGCCCTCGGTCGAAGAGACCATCGAAATACTCAAGGGGATCAAGGAGCGCTACGAGGACCATCACAACGTGTCCTTTACCCCGGGGGCTCTCGAGGTGGCCGCCCTCCTCTCGCGGCGTTACGTGCCGGATCGATTTCTCCCCGATAAGGCCATCGACCTCATCGACGAGGCCGGGTCGCGAAAGCGCATCCACAACAGCGTCCGCCCGACCGAGCTCGCCGATCTCGAGCGACAGATCGACCGCCTGAACCAGGAAAAGCTCTCGCTGGTGAACTCCCAGAACTACGAGCGCGCCGCCGCCGTCCGCGACGAGGTGCGCCGGCTCAAGAGCCGGGTCGAGGACCTGAAGAACCAGTGGAAAGTGACGCTCAAGAC
This sequence comes from uncultured Spirochaetaceae bacterium, assembly GCA_964635245.1. Classification (GTDB taxonomy): domain Bacteria; phylum Spirochaetota; class Spirochaetia; order DSM-27196; family PWMO01; genus JAAAOH01. The sequence continues at coordinate 2,683 of CAZWNS010000009.1, read as the reverse complement.
CGAGCAGAACGTAGTCGACTCCGACGACGTGCAGTACGTGCTCGCCGACATTACCGGCATTCCGCTTGCACGCATCGCGCAGAGCGAGCAGGAGAAGCTTCTCAATATCGAGGAAGAGCTCCACAAGAGCGTCATCGGTCAGAACGATGCCATCAACGCCATATCCTCGGCCATCCGTCGGTCCCGCACCGGCCTCAGTGCCCCCGAGCGGCCCATGGGCTCGTTCATCTTTCTGGGGCCGACCGGCGTCGGAAAGACCCTTCTTGCGAAGAGCCTCGCGGAGTTCATGTTCGGCAGTGACGAGGCGCTCGTGCGCATCGACATGTCGGACTTCATGGAAAAGCACAACGTATCGCGCCTCGTGGGTGCGCCTCCGGGTTACGTGGGTTACGACGAGGGTGGGCTTCTCACCGAGAAGATCCGCCGCAAGCCCTACAGCGTCATCCTCCTCGATGAGATCGAGAAGGCGCATCCCGACGTATTCAACATCCTGCTCCAGGTCCTCGAAGAGGGGCAGCTGCAGGATAACCTCGGGCACACGGTGAGCTTCCGCAACACCATCATGATCATGACGTCGAACGCGGGCGCGCGGGAGATTTCCCGCGACTCGCTGGTCGGCTTTCAGACCGACGAGGAGATGATGAACTACCGGGAGATCAAGTCATCGGCGATGAACGAGCTCAAGCGGCTGTTCCGTCCGGAGTTCCTCAACCGCGTCGATGAGACCGTTGTCTTCCACAGTCTGCAGCAGAGCGAGGTCCGGCGCATTCTCGAGATCCTGCTCGGCGAGGTCCAGACCCGCCTTGCGGAGAAGGAGATCGTGCTCGAGGTCACCAAGAAGGCCAAGGAGTACCTCATCAACCAGGGCTTCGACATTAAGTTCGGTGCCCGCCCGCTGCGACGGACCATCCAGAAAGAGGTGGAGGATCCCCTTTCGATGGAAATCCTGAGAGGCAGGTTCCACGAGGGCAGCCACGTGGTGGTAAGCATCCGAAACGGCAAGATCCACTTCCGTGCCAAGAACATCAAGAAAGCCGAGGCGCAGGTGCCGGTAACGGCGAACTGAGCCCCGGCGGGCGTGGCCCCCGAGCGCTCGCGCGGCGTCGGTCGACGGCATCAGATAGGTCGGATACGCAACAACGGCGGCCCCGGAAACGGGGCCGCTTCAATCAGCGGATCCTCTCGAGCCCTTCCACGGTGTCACGGGCGAAGAGCTCATAGACCCCTCGGTTGGGTTCCTCCATGGAACTCGCGCGTTCTTCCATTGTAGCGAGTATCTCGGCCGGATCGGCATCGATCCTTCCTGCCGCTATCTCGGCTATGATCGCGTCTCTGTAGGGCTGATCACCGCGCAAGTGGACGAGATCCTCGGCGTATTCAGCTGTGCGCTTCTCGGCGTAGTCGAGCGGCGACGGCAAACCCCATTCCCGGACCGTGACGTCGCCGACGGCGGACGTCACCGCGGAGATCGGAAGCCGCCGTTCTCCGTCGTAGCGGAAGCGCTCGAGAAGCGCGCGCGTGGTGGCCGCATCCACGTCGATCTCCTGATCCCCGCGCGTATCCCAGCATGCGGCACGCCACGCCTCGGGCTCATCCCGCGAACCGTGCCCCACCTTGAAGACCACGTAGAGGAGCTCGTCCTGCTGCTCGAAATAGGATGACCGCACATCGAGCCCCGCAGGGCGGCCGGTCTCCAGCTCCAACAGACGCTCGAGTCGGTCGTTGCGCGCATCGAATCGGTACAGATACGTTTCGTGAAAGAGATACCGGGCTCTGCCGCCGTCGGGAAAGCGCGCTACGCCGCGTGGTGCGCGATAGAGCCCGTAGCTCAGGAGGAAATAAAGTGATTCCCCACGTTGGTACCCATTGCTCAGCGTCCGGGAGGTATAGACCTCTTCGGAGTGCAGGCGTGAGCCCATGGCAGCCGCCTCGTCGGGTGGTCCGAGGAACAGCAAAAGCGCGCTCAGTGCGGCACGTACGGGACCCACTCGCCGCGGGCGTTTCGCCCGGCGCGAATCCGATCGAACGTGAAAAATAAACGGCATGCAAAAGGCCGGGACTCGCACTATACTGACTCCTGAGCACTACAGGACGTGCCGATCTCTTGTACACGAGAGGAGGGAATCGATCATGCCGGGTCGGGCCGTTATCCTTGAAGACTCCAATGGGGGGCGGATCGCCGACCCGTCGGAGTCACAGATCCTCAGCACGGTTGAGCAGATCGGAGACTCTCTCGATCACTGCATTCTACATCTCGGTGACGAGGAGTTTCTACAGACCGCGGGCGAACGCAATCGCCTGTTTATCGAGTACGCCGACGTCGGAGGCATGTTTCGCAGCGCGAAGACGGACTTCGATGCGACTACGGTCGCCCGGATCTTCGCGTCCGCCGGACAGGGCTCGCACGGTTGGAAGCGCGAGTACGTGTTCGAGCGCACCGGCGCAGGAGACGGAGTAGCGGGGGCCCGAGTAGCGGGGGCCGGCACGGGTGCCGGGGCGGAAGCCTCGCTGAAAGACCAGCTTCTCGACTCGGTTAAGAAGGGCGTGCAGCGGGAGGCGTCCTACGGCGTCGGGCGCATGGTTCGGGGTCTCATTCGAAACGTAACGCGGCGTCGGTAGAGGCGAGGAGCTCAAAGGCTGCCGACTGTAACCTCCATCCACCACGATACGGAGCCGCCCGGCG
>CAZWNS010000008.1:32754-53641 GCA_964635245.1 uncultured Spirochaetaceae bacterium | reverse complement strand
GACGACCTGCACGAAATGCCCGATCGGCCGAACGGCCGGGCACCGGGCGGTCGGCGACGGGGCTTCCGGCGGCGGCGCGCCCGTAGTCTACGAGTGGGTCCAAAGCTAAGCTGCGGACAGGGATGCACCGCGGGTGCGGCCGGCGTGCCGGCCGCGCTCAGCGGCGGCGGACCAGCACGTGCGAGTAGCCGATGCGGCTCAGGCGGCTTCTGTAGTCCTCGAGCTTCTCCTCGGGCACGTCCATGAGGGTTACGCGGTAGATGCCGCCGTCGGCTTCCTCGATCCGGGGATCGAAGCCCGCGGCGGAGAGGCGCACGGCCACGGCGTCGGCGTTGTCGCGCATGGAGAACGATCCGATCTGGATAACCCGCGTGCCCGGGTCGGCCTCACCCGGATGAATAATCTCGAGCTCCACCCTGGCTACGCCCGTGCCCGTCATCTCGAGGCGCTCGGCGGCGCCGCGGGACAGATCGATAATGCGATTGTCGACGAACGGACCGCGATCGTTGATGCGCACCGTAACGGTGCGTCCGTTTTGGGTGTTGGTGACCTTCACGACGGTGCCGAAGGGGAGTGTCCTGTGGGCCGCGGTCAGCTTGTTTGCGTCGAAGCGCTCGCCGTTGGCGGTCAACCGACCGTGAAACTTCCCGCCGTACCAGGAGGCAAGACCTTCGCGTTCGAAATCCGCGGCCCACGCGCCGGAGGCGCAGAGCAGCAGCGTAAGCGCCACGAGGCGCAGTGACAGTCCGTTCATAGTGTGCTTATCGGCGCGAAATGCCGGTGGGCTTGACCGGCTGCCGCTCGTCCGTGTTGAAAGTGGTCCCGGCCACCGCTATAATCGGACGCCTCATGAACCAATCGAGCAAAACGGCGCAGTCGGTGCACTGGGCCGATATTCACGCCGACAGAATCGTGCGCGAGAAGGGCCCGCTGGGCACCGAGCGCGCGGACGGGTCGGTGAAAGACCACTACACCTGCGCCTCCGGCATCACGCCCTCGGGCACGGTGCACATCGGCAACTTTCGCGAGATCATCTCCGTCGAGCTCGTCGTGCGGGCGCTGCGGCAGAAGGGACACCGGGCGCGCTTCATCTATTCCTGGGACGACTACGACGTCTTCCGCAAGGTTCCGAAAAACCTGCCCGACCCGGCGGCCTACGAGCAGTACCTGCGCTACCCCATCACGCTGATCCCCGATCCCGCCGGCGAGCACGAGAGCTTCGCGAGGGCCAACGAGGCTGCACTCGAGGCGCTGCTCCCCGACGTCGGCGTGGAGCCGCAGTACATCTACCAGGCGGAGCGCTACCGCACCTCGCGGTACGCGGAGGGCATCCGCCGCGCGCTCGAGTACCGCGAGACCATCCGTGAGCTGCTCAACCGCCACCGCACCCAGCCGCTTCCGCGGGAGTGGTGGCCGGTCACGGTGTTCAGCACCTTCACCAACAAAGACACCACCACCGTCCTCGGGTGGGACGGGGAGTACGGGCTTACCTACCGATGTGATGAGACCGGACGGGAAGAGACGGTGGATCTGCGCGAGACCGCCGCGGTGAAGCTCCTGTGGCGCGTTGACTGGCCCATGCGCTGGGCCGAGGAAGGCGTCGACTTCGAGCCGGCCGGGAAGGACCACCACTCCGAGGGTGGATCATTCGATACCGGGGCGCTTATCGCGCGGGAGGTCTACGGAATCGAGCCGCCGACGTCCTTTCAATACGACTTCATCGGAATCAAGGGGAGAGGGGGAAAGATATCCTCATCGACCGGAGAGGTGGTCGGGCTTGCCGAGGTGCTCGAGATCTATCAGCCGGAGGTCGTGCGCTACCTGTTTGCCGGTACACGGCCGAATGTCGAGTTTTCCATCTCCTTCGACCTCGATGTGATAAAGATCTACGAGGATTACGACAGGACCGAGCGGATCTACTACGGGGTGCAGGACGTCGGGGAGAAGAAGCGCGCCAAGGAATCGCGCATCTACGAGTTGTCCCAGGTCACCGAGGCGCCCGCGCGCATGCCGCTTCAGGTGCCCTTCCGCCACCTCTGCAACCTGCTCCTCATATCCGCCGGCGACGTCGAGCAGGCGCTTGCCGCCTTTCCGGGGACGGAGGATGCCGACGAGGAGAGCGGGCGCCGGATGCGCCGGCGTGCGCGCTGCGCCTGGGCCTGGATCGAGAACTTTGCGCCCGAGGAGTTCCGATTCACCCTCCGCACGGGGACGGAGGAGCCCGAGCCGGTCGGCGAGCAGGAGCGGGCGGCGTTGCACGACGTGCGCGCGGAGGTGGAGTCGAACTTCGAGCGCCGCGAAGAGAAGGAGCTCGAGCAGGCGCTCTATGAGATCGCGCAGGCCCACGGCATCGCCTCCAGGGAGTTTTTTGCCCTCATGTATCGGGTGCTCATCGGCAAGGAAAAGGGACCGCGGCTTGCCGGCTTCATGCAGACGATCGGTCGCGAGCGCGTGCTTCGAATACTCGAGAACTACTGAGGATCAGGCGATGTCATCCGATATGAGTGAGCAGAAGAAGGCGGTCGGCGAGCATGCGGCCGAACGGTTCATCGGCAGCGGCATGCGGGTCGGGCTCGGTACCGGCAGCACCGCCGTCCATTTCATCCGCCGCCTCGGCGAGCTCATAGCCGACGGACGTCTTTCCGGTATCCGGGGTGTCCCGACGAGCAGCCAGAGCCTTCTCGAGGCTCGGGCGGCCGGCATCGCCGTCTTCGACCTCGATGATCCCGCGATCGACGGAGAGCTCGACGTCGCCGTCGACGGGGCCGATGAGGTCGACGCGGACCGAAATCTGACGAAGGGCGGCGGCGGGGCGCTTCTGATGGAGAAGATCGTTGCCTACGCCGCTCGACGGGTCGTGATAGTCTGTGACGAGAGCAAACTCGTCGAAAACCTCGGCATCGGCTTTCCGCTTGCCGTGGAGGTTGTACGGGAGGCTCGCCTTACCGCCACACGTGCCGTTCAGCGGCTCGGCGGCAGGCCGCAGCTGCGTCTCGCGCAACGCAAGATGGGTGCCGTCATAACCGACGGCGGCCACATGATCCTCGACGTTGCGTTCGAACGTCCCTTTGATCCGGTTGCGATGGAGGCCGAGCTGAACACCATCCCGGGTGTCGTGGAGAACGGCTTGTTCACGCGATGCAATCCGCACGTCGTGGTGGCGCGCGCCGGCGGCAGTTTCTCGGAACTGAAGCCGGCGTAGGGCACGCAGCCGGCGGCGACGCATGGAGGCGTCGACCCCGCGCTAGGCCCCGACGAGGTCCTTCACCTCGAGCACGCGCTCGCGCGGGTTTTCGGCCTTGAAGATGTAGCTGCCCAGCACGAATACATTGGCTCCGGCGTTCTTTGCGTCGAGGATGGTCGTGTTCTTGATGCCGCCGTCGACCTGTATGTCCACATCATCGCCGAAGAGCGAGCGAGCCCTCTCGATCTTCCTGAGCATCTCCGGGATGAAGGACTGCCCCCCGAAGCCGGGTTCCACGGTCAGCGTGAGCACACGGTCGATGTACTCGGTGACGGGCTCGAGGACCGCAACGTCGGTCGCCGGTGTCACCGAGACCCCGGCCTGAATGCCCGCATCGTGCATCTCCTTGCAGATGATGTAGGTGTGCGGGGTCATTTCGTAGTGGAAGGTGACCACGTTGCTCCCGGCCTTCTGAAAGTGCCGCCACATGGCGTCGGGACGGCTTATCATGAGGTGAGTGTCGAGAAACGCCTCGGGATAGGCGGCCCTCACCTGGGAGATGATCGCCGGGCCGAAGGAGATGTTGTCCACGAACACGCCGTCCATAACGTCGAGGTGGATCTCATCGGCATCAGCCACCACTGCATCGATCTGATCTTTCAGATGCAGGAAGTCCGCATCGAGTATTGAAGCGCCGATCTTCGGTTTGACCATAATACGCCAACTCTATACCGCCGCCTGCCGGGGGTCAACGCAGCAGGCGGTTGAGCACGGTCTCGTTGGTGCGCCACTTCGGCTGCACCTTCACCCGCAGGTCGAGGGAGACGCGGTAGGGAAAGATCTCGGCGAGCTCGGCCTCCGCCTCGACGCGAACGCGGCGGATACGCTCGCCGCCCCGGCCGATGACGATGCCCTTCTGAGAGTCCCGCTCCACCGTGACGAAGGCGCGCACCCAGAGCTCTTCCGCCGCCGCCTCGTCGCGCATCTCCATGTCGGCGATGTCGACGAAGAGGGCGTGCGGGATTTCCTGCTTGAGCTCGGAAATGGCCTTCTCGCGGATGACCTCCGCGATGCGCAGGGCGGGGTCCTGGTCGGTGTAGAACTCCTCCGGATAGTAGAGCTCACCCTCCTCGAGGTGCCCGAAAAGCGCCGAGGTGAGCTCATCGAGGCCGGTGCCGGCGAGGGCGGAGACGCGGTGAATATCGGCGTCGGGAAGGCGGGCCGCGACGAAGCCGGCGAGAACGTCGGGGCGCGCCTTCTGGTCGTCGACCTTGTTGACGGCGCACACCACCGGCACGGAAATCCCGGCGAGAACCCCGGTGAGCTCGGATTCCTCCGGGCCGGGTTGCCGCGTGGCGTCGGTGACGTAGAGCACGGCCTCGACCTCTTCGAGGGACTCGGTGACGAGGTCACGCATCCGAAGATTGAACCTTCGCTCGGAGGTGTGGAATCCCGGGGTATCGAGGAATACGATCTGGCCGCGCCGCTCGGTGAGGATGCCGCGAATCTTGTTGCGGGTGGTTTGAGGCACCGGCGAGACGATGGAAACCTTGTGTCCGCAGAGTGCGTTCAGCAGTGTGGATTTTCCCGAAGAGGGGCGGCCGACGATCGCGACAAAGCCGGTGCGTGGCATCGTCCTTGGATTCACCTCGCTACGCTAGTATATTCCCGACTATAGCAGATTACAGCCCAGCAAGGGAGCCACCAGACAATGATAGACGATCGAATCGCAGCGAGAAACGAAGACGACGAGCAGGAGCAAGACGAGAACGTCCGGGCAAACGAGCAGCTCATCCAGCGCATGCTGAAGACGCGGACAATCCTCGTCTCCGGTGAGATCAACAAACCACTGGCGGAACGCGTCGTTCGGCAGCTGCTGCTGCTCGAGGAGCAGAGCGACGAGCCCATCAAGGCGTTCATCGACTCTCCCGGCGGCGATGCCGACGCCGGATATGCCGTCTTCGATATGATGCGCTTCGTGAAGCCGGAGGTTCACACCATCGGCATGGGACTGGTTGCGAGCGCCGGCGCCCTTATTCTGCTTGCCGCGAAGAAGGAACACCGCATCGGCCTTCCCAATTCCCATTACCTCATCCACCAGCCGTTGAGCGGCATGCGCGGTGTGGCAACCGATATCGAAATCCACGCGCGGGAAATCGAGAAGATGCGTGCGCGCATCAACCGCCTGATTTCCGAGGAAACCGGTCAACCACTGGAGCAGGTCGAGAAGGACACCGACCGCGACTTCTGGATGGGCGCCGACGAGGCCAGAGAATACGGGCTGATCTCCAGGATCGCCTCGAGCCGAAGCGAGCTCTGACGCGCACCGCGGTGCGTAGCCGGCCGCCCCGGCCTTTTTCCGCGCAACATACAAGCAGCAGCGCGGTTTTCCCCGTATACATGGGTGATGGGATACGCGCGAGTTCGACGGAGGCCGGGGGTGCGCTTTCTCGCTGCGCCGACGGCGGTCATCGCAGTCTGCGCCATGGCCGGGTGCGGCATCGCGGGGCCGGGCGCCGGCCGGGGCCTGGAGCACATCACTATCCTCTCGTACAACGTACAGAACCTCTTCGACGCGACGGCCGACGGCAGCGAGTACCCGGAGTTCGACCCCGCGCGGGGCGGGTGGACCGCGGAGGCTGCCGAGGCCAAGGCCGCGCGCATCGCGCGGGTCATCCGCCGGGCTGATCGCGGCGGCCCCGACGTGCTGTGTCTTCAGGAGGTCGAGCACGGGCGGGTGGTCGCGGAGCTCGCGCGCGATCATCTGCGGTGGGCGGGCTATCGCTACGCCGCGGCAAGCGAGACGCCCGGCTCAGCCGTGGAGGTGGCTCTCCTTTCGCGACTGCCGATAGCCGCGGTGCGCGTGCACGCGCCGGTGCACAGCCGGCTTCGCACCGGCGTCACCCTCCGGCCGGTACTCGAGGTCCGTCTCGAAACCGCCGGCGCACCGCTGTACCTCTTCGTGAATCACTGGAAGTCGAAATCGGGAGGGGCGCGGGAGACCGAGCCCGCGCGCCGCGCGGCTGCGAGCGTGGTGGCCCGCCGGATGCGATCCATCGAGGCCGCGGAACCGGGCGCGGAGATCGTTGTCTGCGGCGATCTCAACGAGTCGCCCCGGGCCTTTGATGAGGCCGGCCGTGCCTATCCCACTGCGCTCATGCCCCTCGGCGGGGGAAACACGGACTCTTCGCGGCGGCCGGCCCTCCGGGCGCTGAGGGTATCGGGGAGTCGGGCCGCGGTGCGGGCGGCCGCCGCATGCGAGGCCGCCGCCGGGACGACCGCCGCGGGCGCGGCGGTGCTCTACTCGCCGTGGGGCGAAACCGATGCCGCCGGAAGCTACTACTTTCGCGGCGGCTGGCACCGTCTCGACCACACGCTCGTCTCCGCCGGGCTGCTCGACCCCGAAGGGTGGGAGCTCGCATCGTTCGAGGTGGTCCGGCCGCGGTTCGCAACGACCGAAGACGGCCGCCCGATTGCATCCCGGCGGCCGGGCGGTGGCGGGGGGTTCGGGGAGGGCGGATACTCGGATCATCTGCCGGTCATGCTCACCCTCAAGCGCCGGGCGGAGTGAGGGGCCACACACCGAGGCCCTCGAGCTCCCGGACCGCGGCCGCGGCCCAGCCGCGGTTGGCGTGCGGGCTCGCCGGGCTCGGATGAAGGATGCGGCCGATTCGCGGGCGGGAGACGACGCCGGGATCGGCCCCCAGTGCCTGCCGGATGCGCGCCTCGGCGAACCCGCCCACGCCGATGACCCATTCGGGTTCGAGGGCCGCGAGAAGCCGTCTCAGATGCTCGTCGCAGGCGCCGAACAGGGTGTCCCGCTCCGTGACGCGAAGCCTGTCGGGGGTGCGGTTTCGTCCCGATTCTTCGAGAAACAACAGCGGGCAGTAGTTCGCCACGAAATGCTGCGAGAAGAAGCGCTCGGGGGTGGTGAAGCGCTCGCGGAAGAGGCCCCAGAGCCTGCGCCCGCTCACCTCGCTGCGGGCGGTCTCGAGGCCGTCCACCGGTCGCTTCGGGTGCTCACGCGGAGGGCGCCCGATGTCCGCCTGAATGCCGAGCCACTCCCGTACGCTCGCCACCTCGCCGAAGGGAACTCCGGTCTGCGCCATACCCCACGGGCCGGGGTTCATGCCGACAAACACCACCCGGGCGCCGGCCGATGCGTAGCGCAGGATGTACTGCTCATGAGCAGCCCACGCGTAGGAAAGCGGGTTGTAGACGAAGGCCACCGGCGCCCCGAAGGACAGCTCCCGCACGCGCTCGCCGAGGGCGGCCGCGGCGTCCCGCACGGCGGCGGCGGCGGCGTCGCCCGCGCCGTCGGGCCGGGCGGCGGCGGGGCGGGTGCTCATCCGGCATCCTCCTCCTGCGACAGGTCGAGCTTCTGCGTGAGGCGGTCGAGGCGCTCGTCGACCTCCGAGAGCGCCTTGTGCAGGTTTTTCAGATGGGTCCGTGCGACCGAGAGGGCGTTGGCGAGCTCGGCGCCCTCGCTGCGCGCGGCGGTAAGGCGGGCAAGCAGCGCGCGGGTGTCCTTGCTGACGGCGAAACCGCGGAGCCCGTATGCAACGGTCTGCAGATAGAGAAAGAGCGTCGAGGGGCTCACCGGCACGACGCCGCGGCCCATGGCCTCGCCGAGGAGATCATCACCCTGGTCGACGAATACGAACTGGTAGACGCGCTCGGAGGGGATGTACATGAGGGCGAAGCCGAGCGTGCCCTCCGCCGGGCGGATGTAACGCTCGGCGATGTCGTTGACGTGGCGCATGAAGGCGGTGCGGAGCTCACCGCGGCCACCTCCGGCCCCGCGCGAGCCGCCCCGGGAACCGCCGGCCCGCCTTCCGGTGCCCGGGGCACCGCCGCCGGCCTCCTTCTCCATCGCCCGCTTTGCCGCCTCGAAGGGAAACTTCGCATCGATCGGCACCATGTAGCGCCCGAGCTTCACCACCGCGTCGACCCGTGTCCCTTCGCGGAAGGAGTATTGCAGCTCGAAGGTGCCTTTCGGCAACCAGTCCTCGAGAAGGCGGGAGAGCAGGGTCTCGCCGATCGCTCCGCGCGACTGTGGCACCGAGAATACCTGTTCGAGCTCGGCGAGAGAGCGCGAGACATCCTCGAGGCGGGAGAGCACCCCGGCGGCCTCGCCGGCGGGAGCCTGCCGGCGGCGAAGCAGAACGAGGAGGAGCACGAGGACAAGCACGAGGATGATCCCGAGCACGAACCCGGTGACGGTTTCGGGGGCAAGCGGGGCGTCGAACATGCGCTCATCCTACCGCCCCGCGGTCGGCTTGCAAAGCGTATCCAATCGTACTATAAATGGGCGGAATGGCGGTGTTCACCAGTGAGAGGGAGTATGTGAACACCCTGACCCCCCGGTCGGTACTTCCGGAGGGGTTTCGGGTTTCAACAACCCGCCTGACCTTCGTACCGCGAGAGCGACCAAGCGAAGAAGCGTACGCCATGAACCTGGCCCTGCTGCTGGCCGACGAGCCGACGCAGGCGTTCGGCGGAGTGTTTACCTCCAACCGGGTTACCGGCGCGCCGGTTCAGATCGCGAGGGCGCGGATGGAACGCGAGACGATGCAGGCGGTCCTCGTCAACAACAAGGTAGCGAACGTGTGCGCGCCCGCTGGAACACGGGACGCGCTCGGCCTCACCGAAGAGCTCGCCCGACGGCTCGCGCTCGATCCCGAAGACTGCCTGTCGGCTTCCACCGGTGTGATCGGCTGGTCGCTTCCCGTGCCTGAGATGACGGCGGCGATTCCGGGGCTGATCGCAGGGCTTCACGACGGTCCCTGCGTGGACCTGGCGCGGGCGATCATGACAACCGACGCCTTCCCGAAAGTACGCCACGCGACGGTCGGAGACGGGCGCATCGTGGCCGTCGCAAAGGGCGCCGGGATGGTGGAGCCGAACCTGGGTACGATGCTGGTGTTCATCCTCACCGACGTAACCGTCTCCCGTGAGGAGCTCAGGCACGCCCTCGCCGGGGTCGTGGAGGACAGCTTCAACAGCATCAGCATAGACGGCGATCAGAGCACCAGTGACATGGTGCTTGCGATGAGCTCCAACCGCAAACCGCCGGCCGACGGGGAGTCCTTTCGCGCCGGGCTCGACCGGGTATGTCGCGAGCTTGCCGCCGACATCGTGCGAAACGGCGAGGGCACGGGGCACGTCATCCGGGTGAGCGTCGATGGGGCGCCGGACGCGGATGATGCGAAGGCCGTGGCCAAGGCGGTGGTGAACTCGCCGCTGGTGAAGGCGGCGGTGCACGGAAACGACCCGAACGTCGGCCGCATTGTATCGGCGGTCGGCGACTATGCCGGAAACAACGGGCTTGCTCTGGACGTGGAGCGGATGCGCGTTACAGTTGGGGAAGAGGTTGTGTTCGAGTCCGGCGCCTTCGCACTCGACCGGGAGAAGGAAACCAGGCTGTCGCAGTACCTTTCGGCCGCCTCCACCGATCCGGCCGCCCGCGGCTATCCCCGGCACGAGCTCGAGGTGGCCGTCACCATATCGCTCGACGGTGGGGCCGGATCCGCGCAGGTGCTCGGTTCCGATCTCTCCTGCGAGTACGTCCGAGAGAACGCTGATTACAGAACGTGAGAGATGCATTATGAGTGAGCTTCAGTCGACGCAGGCCAACGCGGAGATCCGGGACGCGAGCAGGATGCTCGCCCGGGTGCGCGAGGAGGTCGCCCGCGCTGTGGTGGGGCAGGCCGAGATGATAGACGGATTGTTGATGGGTATCCTCGCCGACGGGCACGTCCTCCTCGAAGGGGTGCCGGGGCTTGCGAAGACCCTGGCGGTGAAAACGATCAGCGCGGTGATCGACTCGAGTTTCAAGCGCATACAGTTCACTCCCGATCTCCTGCCGGCCGACCTGGTCGGAAACATGGTCTACCGCCAGCAGACCGGCGAGTTCGTGCCCCGCAAGGGTCCGGTATTCTCCAACATCGTGCTTGCCGACGAGATAAACCGCGCACCGGCGAAAGTGCAGTCGGCGCTGCTCGAGTCCATGGAGGAGCGGCAGGTAACAATCGGTGATCAGACCTACGGACTGCCCGACCCCTTTTTCGTGCTTGCCACCCAGAACCCCATCGAGCAGGAAGGAACCTATCCGCTTCCGGAGGCGCAGCTCGACCGCTTCATCATGAAGCTCACCGTCAACTACCCCTCGGCCGAGGAGGAGTTGGCGATCCTCAGACGGATCGGCGTCCCGCAGGAGGTAGCGCTCAAGCCGGTGCTCTTCCGCCCGGACATACGCAAGCTGAAGGACATCGTGGCCCGGGTTTCGGTGGACGAGCGAATCGAGGAGTACATCGTCGCCCTGGTGACCGCCTCCCGCGAGACGAGTCGCGGCGGCCATTCGTTTTCGCGCTACATCGAGTTCGGCGCCTCACCGCGCGCGACGATCTACCTCTACCGCTGTGCAAAGGTGAAAGCGCTGTACGAGGGGCGCGACTATGTGGTGCCGGAGGATGTGAAATCGATTTCCCGACCGGTGCTTCGTCACCGTATCGTCCTTTCCTACGAGGCGGAGGCCGAGGAGCTCACGACTGAAGACGTGGTGAACTATCTGCTTTCGGCGGTGCCGGTCCCGTAGGGCCGACCTGCCGACCCGGACGCTTTCATGGACCGAGCGCGGATCCTCTCTCGTGTAAAACAACTTCAGCTCCTCTCCAACAAGCTGGTCGAAAGCCTCCTCGCCGGTAACTACCGCTCGGTGTTCAAGGGGCCCGGAATCGAGTTCGACGAGGTGCGGGAGTACGTCGAGGGCGACGACGCGCGGCTCATCGACTGGAACGTGAGCGCGCGAATGGCAAGTGCCTTCGCGAAGACCTACCGCGAGGAGCGCGAGCTCACCCTGTTCATGATCGCCGACCTCTCCGGTTCCCTCAGTGTCGGTGCCCGCCACGAGTCGCGGCGCGAGGTGCAGAGTATCCTCTTTTCGCTTCTGACGTTTGCCGCGGTGCAGAACAACGACAAGGTGGGCGCCGTCTTCTTTACCGACCGGATCGAGCACTGGGTGTCGCCGGTGAAGGGCAGAAAACACGCAACCCGACTCGTGGAGGACATGATCGCCTTCGAGCCGCAGGGTGTGGGCTCGGACCTGTCGCTGGCGCTGCGCGCGGCCGGCGAGGCCCTCAAGCGGCGCGGCATCTGCGTGGTGCTCTCCGACTTCAAGACGACGGGATACCTCAGGGAGCTCAGTCTTCTTTCGCGGCGCCACGACGTGATCGCGGTCCGCATCTATGACCCCATGGATCTCGAGTATCCCCGCACCGGCCTCGTGCAGCTCGAGGATCCGGAGACGGGGCGTACGATGCTCGCCTCCGGGCGCTCGCGAAAGTTCAGGAAGCAGTACCGTGAGTACTGGGAGGTGCAGCGTCTGCAGTGGCAGCGCGACTGTCGCCGCCGCGGTATCGCGACACTGGAGGTATCCACCGAGGACGACCCCGTTGCCCGTCTCATCGAGTTCTTCCGCAGGAGAAAGTCCCGATGAGCCGCGCCCGCCTGCGCCCCCGCCTGCGCGCGCGCCTCCGCCTGCGCCTCCGTCTGCGCAACGCGACGGCGGTACCGGCCCCGCCTGCGCTGCTCCCGCTGGTCCTGTTTTCGTTGCTTTTGGCCGTGCTCTCCGCGCCCCCGGCCGTGGCGCAGAGCGAAGAAGCCCGTGAGGCGGAGATCGAGCGCACCACCTTCCTGCCCCAGGTCTTCTACGTGGGCGACCGCGTGGAGATGCGCGTTGCGTTTCGCCCCGCCGCCGGAACCGCTCCCCGCCTTCCCGAGGAGACCCCGTCGATCTCCTGGGGCACGCTGCACCGCATGCGGCTCGCCGCCGTCTCCGGCGGGTGGGAGCTGCGCGTGTCCTTCACGCCGTTTCGACCCGGCACCCAGACCCTGCCGCCGATGCAGCTCGGGGACGTGTACCTGCGGGGCATCGACGTGCCCGTGCCCTCCATCCTCGACGAGAACCGCTCGGAACTGGCGCCGCTTCGCGATCAGCTGCTCCTGCCGGCGACGGAGGCCCTTTTTGTTGCCGCCGTGGCGGTCCTGGTGCTGGTTCCCGCGGCGTGGTTCGTCTTCTTCCGATGGGGCCGCAGACGTTTCCGTGACCTGATAACCCGCTATCGCGAAGCGTTGCCGTACCGCCGCATCAATCGCTCGCTGCGCCAGCTCGCAAACGACATGGACGGTATGAGCGACCGTGATTTCTACATTCAGCTGCTCTTCGATTTTCGCTCCTATCTGTCGCGACGGATGCACACCGAGGCCTTTTCGGCGACCACCGAGGAGCTTGCCGTCGAGCTCGACCGATACATCCCCACCGAGGAGGACCGCGAGGCGGTGCTCGAGGTATTCAAGTTCGGGGACCGGGTGAAGTTTGCCAGTCAGCGGGCCTCGACCCGCGCACGGTCGGACCATCTCGAAGCGGTCATGCGGGTGCTTCGCCACGTAGAGCGAAAGCGCGATCGACGCGGCGGCACGCGGGATGAGAAGACGCCCGCGGCAAGAGGTGACCACGGTGGTATTTGAGACGCCCGGCTACCTGTTTCTGCTTGTGCTCGTGCCGGTAGGGATCTATTTCCGCCACTTCCGGCCGCAGCGCGGCGGCAAACTTCAGTTCGCCTATCGGGTGTGGAACACGCGAGGCTTCGTGCCGAGCCTCTTCTTCCGCCGCGCGGTGTTCGCGCTCGCCGTGATATCGTTCTGGTCGGCGGTTGTCGCGCTGGTGCTTGCCCTCGGCGGGCCGGCCGAGGTGACGCGCGAGCGGGTTTTTCTCAACCGCGGGATCGACATGATGATCGTCCTCGACGAATCACCGAGTATGGCCGCGCAGGACTTTGCGCCCGTCAACCGTTTCGAGAGCGCGCGGGAGACCATCCGCCGCTTCGTGGAGCGACGCGAAAACGATCCGATCGGCCTGGTGAGTTTCGGCAGGGAGGCCGCGCTGCGCGTGCCGCCCACGACCGACTACGAGAAGCTCGGCGGCACGCTCGATGAGTTGCGCATCATGGAACTCGGCGACGGCACTGCCGTCGGCATGGGCATCGCGCTCGGCGCGCTGCATCTTCGCTCCAGCGACGCGCCGGAGAAAGTGATGATTCTTCTCACCGACGGCAAGAATAACGCGGGAGAGGTCCCTCCGCAGACCGCGACGCGGGTGGCGACGGAGATCGGAGTTCGCATTTACACCATCGGGATCGGCAGCGAAACCGAAGCGTCTATCGAGTTCACCGATCCGGAGACGGGGCAGGAGTATCGCGGCACCTTCGAGGGCGGTTTCGACGAGGAGATCCTCCGCGAAATCGCCGAGCTCTCCGGCGGAGCCTACTTCTACGCCGGGACAAGCGGAACCCTCGAGTCGGTGTTCGAGGCCATCGATTCGATCGAGACGACCGAGAAGCGCGTGCGCATCGAGGTGAAGACCGAGCCGCTCCATCGCCTGCTCATCATGTTTGCCCTGGGAGCGCTGCTCTTCGATTTCATCGTTCGCAAGCTCCTGCTGCGGGAGGTGTTATGAGCATCGAGCATCCCCGCATACTGTGGCTGCTGTTCTCGCTGATTCCCCTGGCAGCACTGCAGTTCTATCAGTTTCGCAACGGTCGCCACGATCTCGGCCTCCTTGCCGGCGACCGTCGCGAGTCGGTGCTGACGGTGTACTTTGTGAAGTGGTTCTTCTCCTCGCTCTTCTTCTCGCTTGCCGTCGCGCTCGCCATACTCGCGCTGGCGGGATTCTCCTGGGGGCAGCGATCCGTGGAGGAGGACCGCAGCGGTCTCGATGTGGTCTTCGCCGTAGATGTCTCGCGCAGCATGCGGGCGACCGACGGCGGCGACAGAGCGCGCATTCTCGAGGCACGCGACATGATGCGCGCTATCGTGCAGGACCGGTCTGCGGCGCGGTTCGGGATCGTCGTGTTTGCCGGCCAGGCGGTACGGACGGTTCCGGTGACCGAGGACCGGGTAGCGGTGGAGAGCTTCATCAGCTCGCTCGATACGGAAGTACTGTCCGCGGCGGGAACGGATCTCGAGCAGGGGCTCGATGCCGCCTTCGCCGCCTTTCCGGCGGGCGCAAACCGCAATCGCGTCCTCGTGCTTCTCTCCGACGGTGAACAGCACCGCGGCAATCCGCTCCGACCGGCCGAAGTTGCAGGCTCCGCCGGCGTGCCCGTCTTCGCGGTGACCTTCGGCTCCACGGAGGGCTCGACGATCCGACTCGGCGACGGCAGCCGGCTGACCGACTCGGAGGGAAACGTCGTGCTGAGTCGCGCCGATGCAGGTCTCATGGACAGGATCGCGCGCGCGTCCGACGGATCCGCCTTCCGGGGTTCCGGGGGCGACGCGTTCGGGCGGATCATCCGCGAGATTCGGGGCTTCGAAGAGCGGCGCGAGCGGGAGGGGTTTCGCCTCGTGACGGTGCCACGGTTTCGGGTGTTCGTGCTGTCCGCGGTGATAGCGCTGGCGCTCAGCCTGTTCGTGCGCGTGTTCCGATGGAAGGGGGTCCTATGAGACGAGTGCTTATCGCCGCGGCGGCAGCCGTCCTGCTTTCGGGATGCGCGGCGGAGTCACACCTGCGCGTCGTCCGAGGTAACTATTCCTACGGACAGGGCAGGTTCCAGCGTGCGACCGTGGACTATCTCCGTGCATGGGAAAACGCAGAGTATCGCGCGCGAATCGCCTACAACCTCGGAAACGTCTATTACGCGCTCGGCGAAGTGCAGGCGGCGTTCGGTATGTGGCAACGTGCCCAGGAAAGCGACGACAGGGATATCATCTTCGGTGTAACATTCAACAAGGGCGTGTTCTACTACGAGCGCGGCCGGTATCAGGACGCCTACACCCAATTCAAACACGCCCTCGAGATCGATCCGGCAAGCGTCGACGCCAAGGTCAATCTGGAGCTGGCCCTTCAGAAGATCCGCGCGAGCGAGCAGGTCGTGCGCAGCGATCCCTCCGCAGGCGGAGGCGAAGACGGGCCGTCGGCCCAATCGGTCCGGGTACTGGAGTATGTCAGACGAAAGGAGGGAAGCCGGTGGTTTGCCACGGAAGAGACCGACGACGAGCCGGATATGCCCGCCTGGTAGCGGGTCTCCTCCTTCTCGCGGCAGTGCTCGCCGCCCCGCCCGCTCTGAGGGCTCAGGAGGAGCTCGATTTTACCGTGGAGCCGTCCCGGATCGCCGCAGGTGATCGATTCTCTCTGGTCATCCGCGCATCGGACCTGCCGGTGTCGGATCTCACTATCGAGGAGCCCGACTACCCGGAGAGGATCACCAAGCTTTCGGGTGCATCCATTGTCGAAGACGGGCGGAGCGGCTTCCGGGGACTCGAACGACGCCGCGTGGAGATCGAGATCCCGTTTCGCGCGGAGTCGGCGGGGCGTGTTATTCTCGACCCGATACAGGTGTCCGACCGGCAGGGCAACACCTGGCAGACCGAACGCCGGCTCATCGAGATCGGCCTTTCGAGCGGCGATTCTCGCGTCCCATTCGACGCGGCCTGGCACATGCCTACCGAGACCGTGTACGAGGGGCAGACCGTCCCCGTTTACCTCGAGATAGAGAATGCCACGAGCTTCTCCTTCCCCGGCGCTATCGACGTCGAGCCGCCCACCGACGCGGTGTTCGAGGAGGTCCAGGGGCTCGGCTCGGTGGCCAGCGAGGTCGTTTCCGGGGTCGAGTTGCTGCGGTATCCGGTGGCGACGTTTCTCATGACCCCCTCGGCTCCCGGCGAGCTGCGGATTCCCTCGGCGATGGTCGGCCGCGGAGATCTGGCGCGCCGGGCCGAGGCCCGCGAGGTGGTTGTGCAGCCCCTTCCCGAGGATGTGCGCAGCACCCTGGCGGTCGGTGCGTATGGGTTTTCCGTGGAGATTTCGGACACCCTCCTCACCGAGGGAGACACCGCGGAGCTCACCATGCGTGCCGAGGGAACCGGCAACCTCGACTTCTTTCGTTTTCCCGAGGTTGATGCCGAAGAGGCGACCGTCGGCTCCATCGGTGAGCAGAGCGAGGTTTCTCCCGTCGCCTCGGGACTGGTGGGATCGCGTGAGCTCAGGCTCCGCGTAGCTCCCGAGGAACCAGGGGAGCATGAGATTGTGGTAGAGCGCTTCTATTGGCTCGAGCCGGCTACCGGGCGCGTTCGAAGCCAGGGACCCCACCGCTTCACCCTGGACGTGCGGGCCGCCGAGGCGACGGTAGCTCAGACCCGCGAAAGCACGCCGTTCGACGCCCTGAGCGTCGCCGAGATTCAGCGGGTGCAGCCGGTGGAGATGTACCGTATCCCCGCCTTCTATCTTCTGTTTCTACCGCCGTTTCTGGTCATCGTGCTGGCCGCGGCGGGGGTGGCGACCAGGCGCACGGGGATAGTATCGCTGCTGATCGTGCCGGTCGCCGTCGTGATCATTGCAGCCACTCCGGCGCGCGATCTCCCCGAAGAGGAGCTCGAGCAGGCCGTTGCCGCGCTCGATGAGGGACGGCTCGACGAGGCGATATGGCTTTTGACCACACTGCAGGAGGAGTACCCGCGCAGCCCGGGGATCCTCTACAACCTGGGCTACGCCGCCTATCTGGCCGACGAACAGGGCCGAAGTGTCTTCGCACTGCGGGAGGCGCTGCGCATCCGCCCCATGTTCGATAGCGCACGGGGCGGGCTGGCCTGGGTGGAGGAGCAGTACGAGCTCGACCGCCAGGTCGAGGTGAAGGCCCGCATGCACCCCGACGCCGCGCTGGTGGCGCTGTTCGTGCTTTCCTACGTCCTGGCGGGGCTCGTCTTCGGGCTCAGGCGGCGCGGTGGTGCGCGCCACGCGATCGGGTTTATCTCGACGGTGCTGTTGATGATTGCAGCCGCGATGCTTATGGTGTACGCGGTTCACGGTGTGACGCGTCCGACCGCGGTCGTGCAGGAGCCGGAGGCCGCTCTCAAAAAGGTGCCGGTGGCGGACGCCCGGCAGTGGCTCTCCCTTCCGGCGGGCACGGCGGTGGAGCCGCGGGACCAATACGGAGTGTACCGCCTGATCCGAACCGGCTTCGGTGTTGAGGGGTGGATGGAAGAGCAGATGCTTCTGGTGAGCGAGCGATGAGTTTCGAGGACATCCTCAGGCAATGGGAAGAGAACGAGCGTCGCGCGGACGGCGAGGCACAGCGCCGGCGCCGGCAACGGCTGGAATCACTTCTCGACCGCTATCCGCCTGATCCGGCGGAGAAGGGCGAGGAGGATCCGATCCCGAAAACGCATGGCAAACCGAGCCCGGCCGCACTTCCTATCGAGGAT
Source organism: uncultured Spirochaetaceae bacterium (assembly GCA_964635245.1). Classification (GTDB taxonomy): domain Bacteria; phylum Spirochaetota; class Spirochaetia; order DSM-27196; family PWMO01; genus JAAAOH01. The sequence goes on along the minus strand of CAZWNS010000008.1, from coordinate 36,198 downwards.
GAGATCGATCTGCACGGAATGACCGTCGAGGAGGCCGTGACGGCGACCGCTCGGTTCATCGAGACCGGCCTTGCCGCGGGCTATCGGAAGGTGCTCATCGTCCACGGCAAGGGTCTGCACTCGCAGAACGGCGGCGTGCTTGGTGCTGCTGTTCGCCGGTTCATCGAAACGCACCCCGATACCGGGGCGATGGGTACGCCGAAGCGGCGCGACGGCGGCTCCGGGGCACTGTGGGTGGTGCTACGTCATCGTTCGCGGTAGACGATGCGACCGCGGTTGAGGTCGTAGGGGGAGAGTGCTACTTTCACCTTGTCTCCGGGTACGATGCGAATGTAGTGCTTGCGCATCTTGCCCGAGAGATGGGCGAGGATCAAGTGTCCGTTCTTCAGTTCAACGCGAAACATCGTGTTCGGAAGCGACTCCTTCACGATACCTTCGACTTCGATGGCTTCTTCTTTGGCCACGAAACCTCCTGGGGCAGTATAAATTTCGTTATGGTAACGCTATGCGAAACCGTGGGCTTTGTCAACGCAGCTTTCCTCTCACGCCGCGAATGCACATCCGGAAACACTGAGAAGTGTTGACTTTTCCACCCCTTTCTATCATTGTGAGTCGCCATATTTCAGCAGAGGTATGAGATGGACAAAGAGTTTGTCGAGCGCATGAAACGGAAGCTTCTCGATATGAAGCAGGAGATTCTCGAGAACCTGATGGCGGAAAATGAGGATTTCCAAAACATCATAGATACCGATGACTCGAAGGATCTCGTTGACATCGCGAGCACCGACATTGACAAGCGGGTTCTCGACGCGCTGGGCGCTCAGGAGATGAAGCGGCTGAATCTGATCGACGCCGCGCTTGCCCGGATCGAGGCAGGCAAATACGGTATCTGCCTCAAGAGCGGCAAGCCGATTCCGAAGGAGCGCCTCGAGGCCATTCCCTACGCGCTCTACCGCATCGAATACCAGAACGAACTCGAGCGCCGTAACCGCTGAGGCACGGCGCCCCGTCCGTGCTTCAGCGCCGGAACACCGACACTATTATTCTCGCCACCGCTAAGGTCCCGTCTCCATATTCCGATAACCATAGACGGAGGATGGAGAAATGCTTGATACGAGTATTTCCGGCGGGCCCCAAACGGTCCCCGTGACGAGCCTGGTGAAGGCGCGGTACGGGTTGGGCAAGCTTTCGCTTCCGGTGAACAGTCCCCTCGGCTATGCGCGGTTGAAACACATCCAGGGAGTTCCTCCGAGCGCGGACGGCGGCGGTTTCAGCATCCAGAAGCTTCAAGCCCTCGATAGCCTTATCGACAGGCTCGCCCGCTTGAAGAGCGTCGAACGCTTCACCGCAAACGACGACGGCGCCTCCGCCGAGCAGGTGGACGCCATGATCGAGCGGTATTCCGCTCAGCTGCATCAGATCCTGCAGCAGCTCTCCGCGTCCGGATACGCCGGTCAGGCGGATTCCCTCGGCAGTATCCTCAACGGTCTCGTATAGCCCGTCTCAGATAACCCCTTCTTTTCGCAGCACCGGATTGTTTTTCGCCTCGCGCTCGATGGTAGACAGAGGTCCGTGCGCCGGGTAGAGCCGTGTCTCAGGGGGGAGGGTGAGCAGCCGTTCGGTGATGCTCTTGAGCAGCTGCTTGCGGTTTCCCTTAGCGGAGTCGGTTGTGCCGATTTCCTTGAAAAACAGGGTGTCGCCCGTGAACACTGCCTTTTCCTCTTCGGAATAGAAGCAGACGCTGCCCGGCGTATGTCCCGGCGTGTGAATGACGGTGAGGTCGGTGTCGAGAATGGTGTCCCCGTCCGAAAGCTTGATGTCCGGCTCCGGGAGAGGTGCATAGAGCTCCTGGAAGAGGGCCTCACCTTCGGGACCCATGCCGGCGAAGAGGGCGTGGTGGATGTCCATCGCCTTCTTTCCGAGCATCTTGGCGTCGGACTTGTGAATGGCGAGGGGTATGTCCTCCTCGTAGTGGTCCTGTATGTAGCGAACCGCCGATGAGTGGTCGAGGTGTCCGTGGGTGAGGAGAATCGCCCGTGGCTTCATGTTCATGGCTTCAAGGCGTCGAACGATGGCCGGGCCGTCGGCGCCGGGGTCGATCACGATACATTCCTTCTTCGCCGTCGCAAACGCGTACACGTTGGTGTGCACGGGCTCTACGACCATTCGCTCTACCATGGTAGTATCAGACTACCCTAGTTCGCGGTGTTCCACAAGATGAATACCTGGTATCTGGTCTTCGGCATCGCATGTACGTTCTTCATTTTCATTCCGGGCGCAGGGGCGTTTTCCGTCCGCCGGCGATGGCGGCGGTTTCGTACCGCGGTGGTGAACTCATCGCTTCTCCCCACGGTGACATACGGCGCCCTGTCTCAGCTGCGGCACGGCGCCGCCGGTGCGGGCCGCTACCGGTTCTTCGGCCGCCTCGAAGCCATCGGGGACGATGATGTAATCTGGCTGAACGACGGACGCATTTCGGTTGCGGCGGACATCGCCGACACGACCGTCTACCTGCTTCCCGCCGCCTCTCAGCAAGACCTCACCCGGCACTACCCGGAGGCAACACCCGACCGCGTGCCATGGTCCCGCCTCACCACGCTGCCGGAGCGAACTCCGATGTTCGTGGCCGGACCGCTCGGTCTCGAGGGCGATCGTCCCGTCTTCCGTGCCGCGCGCGGAGATGAGCTTCTGCTCATCCTCTACGACGGTCCGGACGAGGAGGTCCTGCACAACTCGGTGTGGACGGGACGGCAGAGAAACGAGTACTGGAATCTGTTGACCCCCGCCTCCCTGGCGGTGGGCTCGCTGGCGTTGCTGCTCACCGCCTACATGCTGCTGCGCATCCCCGCGGATCGCGCCGCGGCGATACTGGCGGTCAGCTGTGCCCTGATCCCGGTCCTGCCGCTGCTGCCGCCCGGCTTCGTCGCGTTTCCGGTGTATCGGCGCATGTGGCGCCGGGGACGGTACCTGCGCGCCGAACGCGACATTCTGCGATTGCCGCTTCGCCACCGCTTCGACGAGGAAGGGCAGGCGCACCTTCCCGACGGCGAGCCCTACGTCATGCGGGTCGTCGATGCGGCCGCCGCCGCGGAGCTCGTTCACGCGGGGGCGCAGCGGCTCGATGTGAGCGTGGCCGAGCGTGACGGGAAGGGTGGCGCCGACGGCGGGGCGGCACGCTACGTCGTCTTCGGGACACCCGCCCCCGCCGCATTCCGGCGGCCGGCAGCCGCATTCCGGCGGCCGGATGACCCGATGGCGGCGTTACTCGTCATACCGGGCGAACCGTCGCGACTGGCGCAACGATCCCAGCGGGCGGCGCAGGTCTTCGAGATCGCGGCTGTTGCCGGTCTTCTCGCGGGGACCGGCGTCAATTTCTATATTGCCCTGCTGCTGGTAAGCCGCGTCATGTTCTGACCGGCGGCGCGCCCGGCGGCGCGCCCGGCG
>CAZWNS010000008.1:29000-32654 GCA_964635245.1 uncultured Spirochaetaceae bacterium | reverse complement strand
CCGGCGGCGCGCCCGGCGGCGCGCCCGGCGTCAGTCGACCTTGCGGGCGTAGTTCACGTTCAGCTTACGACCGCGATACTCCTTGCCGCTGAGCTCGTCGATAGCCGCTTGCGCCTTATCCTTCGACAGCTCGATGAAGGAGTACTTGTCGAGGATCTTGATCTGCCCGATGTCGTCCGCGGTTACGCCGTCGACGTTGGTGAAGAGCTGGATGAGATCGCGCGGGAACACCTTGCGGTTCTTTCCCACGCCCACGAACACGGTGGCGAAATCGCCGCTCTTGTCGGTCTGTTTGCTCGGCTTCGGCGGTCTTGCAGATTTCGACGGAGCGCCGTAGTGCTTGAGCAGGTAGGCGGCGAAATAGCCGCGACGAAAGAACGGTACGCGTTTCCTGATGAGCTTTCGAAACGCGTTCATCTCGTCCGGATCTTCGTTCTCGTGGATGTTCCGGATTATCTCGTCAATGAGCTCCTTGAGCTTTTCGTCCTTCATGAGATCGGAAACGGTTCTCGTACTCACGGTTTGACTCTCCTTCCGTGTGGAATGGGATCGTCTCGTACCGCCGGTTGCCGCGTCGGCTGTTGCCACCTTGCCGTTCGTGTCCGTGCCGTTCCTGCGCCAGCTCGACACCGGTATGGTCGACGGTCGGCGCAGAAGGGGCACCAGATCCGCTATGCCCTCGTGCTGCGTCTCGGTGAAGACGGAGGTCTGGGGATAGCCGGTAAACTTGGAGTAGATGTAGTGCAGATCGGCATTGAAGCTGCCGGCGAGCTCGGCCGATGGCTCATCGATAACGCAGACCTCGACGTTCGAGAGGTCGAGGTTGTCGCGGCGAATGTGATCGATGAGGCGTTCGGTGCTGCCGATAACGACGTGGGGGTTGCTCGCGATGCGCGACGCTTCCCTGCGCATGGCGTCGGAAGCGCCGAGCTCGACGACGTCGAGTTGATCGGAACGGCGCTTCGCCGACTTCCCGTCGAACGCGACCGAAATCAGCTCCGCGGTGGCCTTTATGTCCGCCGGTTCCCGGGTGATGATAAGTGCTTTGATACCCGGCTTTTCGGGGCGAACGCGAATCAGGGGCGGTAAGAGAAGTTCTACATGATGCGCAACGCCCGGTCCGGTTTCTACGACGAAGTCCCTGCCCTTCACGATATGAGGATAAATGGCCTGCTGAAGCGGTGAGAGCTCCTTACTGCGACGCTTGGATGAGAACTTCTTGATGTTCGGCAGACGTTTCGCCTGGCTCTCTGCTGTCACGGCATATATCCGCAGGTTCGGACCGTTGTCACGCTGTCTGCGAAAACGATATCTTTCCCCCCGTGCTTTGTCAAGATTCTGTCCGGGTGTGCCGAGTAGACAGAATATGGAGATGTTGACATGAATCGTTCGCTCATCAGCCGGCGGCCCCGCGCCTGCCGGCGAGACCGCCCGCGGCGGCCCGGGATGTCGGCGGGACCGGGGGGACCGGGAGTACCGGTGAGACCGATGGTCCTCCGATCGGCCCTGCTGGCCGTATGTCTGTTTACGCTCGGCGCCGCGGCTGTCGACGCCGAGGAGCTCTTTCGCTTCGAGTACCGGCAGGGTGATCAGTACCGCGTGCTCTCGACCGTCGATCAGAACGTGTTCATCGACGGAGTATTCAGCCACAGAAACAGCGCGCTCAACCGGATCACCGTGGAGGTCACCGAAGTGGAGGACGACGCGGGTTTCATCGATTTCCGCTACAGCCACTCCAACGAGGCGAGCACCCGAAGCGGCGTCTACAACTACGGGCAGGAGTTCAGCTCCGAGTTCTGGCGCGACGAGTTGGGACACTACACCATAGAGCCGTCGTTTCTCGTGCCGCCCACCCAGGATATCCCCGTTCTCCCGGAGGACCCGGTCGAGGTGCGCGATACGTGGACCGCGACCGCGACCGAAGTATTCGATCTCGAGAACGTGCTCGGCGTAGAGGGCATCATCCGCAGCGAGGTGCCCGTTCAGTACGAGTACCTCGGCATGCGTGAATGGAAGGACGGAGAGTATCCCGCTTTCGCGATTCGGTACAACGTCTTTCACAGACCGACCGAGCGCGGCACCGATCCCTGGTACCCGGTGCGCATCACCGGCTCCGCCGATCAGACCTACTACTGGGATCCGGACCGCGGCCGGGCGGCCGGCTACGAGGAGAGCTATGTCTTCGTCTTCAACGTCGCGAACGGGCAGACGATACAGTTCGAGGGAACCGCCGCCTCGGAGGTGATCAACGCCGATCCTCTCGATCGCGAACGCGTGCAGGAGGATGTCGAGCGCGATCTCGAGGAGCTCGACGTGGACGACGCGAGCGTCTCGAGCGACGAGGATGGGGTGACCATCACCCTCGACGACGTCCGCTTTCCGCCCGACTCCGCGCTCCTCGTGGAATCCGAGCATGAGAAGCTTCGGCGCATCGCCACCATCCTCAAGAAGTACCCCGAGCGCGACATCCTCATCACCGGGCATACCGCCCTTGCCGGCACCGATGCCGGCAGGCAGGAGCTCTCCGAGGAACGCGCGGCCGCCGTCGGCAACTTTCTCATCGAGGAGGGCGTGCGAAACCGCGAGCGACTCCTGTTCCGCGGCATGGGCGCCCGCGAGCCCGTCGCCGACAACTCGACCGAGGAAGGCATGCGGAAGAACCGTCGGGTCGAGATTCTGATTATGGAGAATTAGGGTGATGTGATCCCGGCGCGATCGGGCGGTGGCCGGGCGTCACCCGTCGGTCCAGTGACGGGAGTCCACGCCTTCGATGCGGCGAAAATGGACCAGGTTTGCCGTGATGACCCGTGCGGCGTGTGACCGCGCGATTGCAGCGATTGCGATGTCGACGTCGTCTATGAGCTTCCCCGCCTTCTCCAGAGAGGCCTTCATATCGCCGAAGTGCTCGGATGATGGTTGGTCCCAGTCGAGTACGCGTAGCCGGCCCAGCAGGCGGTCCTTCTGCGCCTCGAGAAGGCTTCGGGCCCTCGAGTCGCGATCCAGCCTCCGCAGCCCGTACTCGATTTCAGCCAGTACCGGGGGCGCGACTGCCACGGTCCCCGGTCGGCGCCCTCGGAGGTACTCGACCATCTCATCTTCGTTGCGCATCGCGGCGGAGAACGCCGTCGTATCGAGGAGGTCCATCACAATATCGGCGCGCCCCGGTTGCGCCTGTTTCGGATGACTGTCTCCTCGAGCTCTTTGCCGGCCGTGCGAAGCAGGTGTAAGTCCTCCTCGGAGAGATCGAGCTCGAAAAAGCCCGTCGGCCACTCGCCGGCATCTTCGGCCACGGCTTCTTCACAGGCCTCGATAACGAACCGATTGCGGCTCATCCCGCGGCGCCTCGCCACCGCGTCGATTTTCTCGAGGGTCTCGTCCGGAAAATGTATCGTGGTCGACGGCATGACTAGAATATATTCTATTTTCCCGCTCGCGTCAAGGCTTTTCTGTTCGCAAATCCGTTCGCCGTCGAGGCTGTGCTCAACCCCCGCTGCGTGGTATTGTCGTCTCCGTGACGGCTGCGTTTCATCGATACCGAAGCACCACCTGTCTCGTGCGAACTGTCGGCTCCCTTGTCGCGATTGTCGGCTTGCTTCTGCTCGTCCTCGCCGGGTGCCGCAATCCCACGGTCGTGGAGTATGAGCCGTATGAGTC
>CAZWNS010000008.1:17551-28900 GCA_964635245.1 uncultured Spirochaetaceae bacterium | reverse complement strand
CAGGCGTTGTCGGGCTGCTTTACTCATACGCCCCCAACCTCAACCAGGATGCCGTCTACGCCATCCTTGCCGACACCGCGAAAGACCTCGGCGAGCCCGGGCATGATGAGCAGTTCGGGCACGGGCTGATCGACGCCGAAGCCGCGCTCGAGTATCTGATCAACGCCGGGCGCGATTACCCCGTCCAGCCGCGGTCGCTCGGCGGCAACGCGGGCGGAGGCGACGGGACCGGCGGCGGGGGGATTTCGAGTGCTGCCGTCTCGAGCCTGGCCGCCGACGGCGCGGGGCGCAACCGAGGGAAACGCCCGACGCAGCGACATGGCGCAATTCTGCCCGAAGCCGGAGCCGAGCTCGATGAAACCTCGATTATCGTCAAGCTTACCGATCGGGCCGATGCCGCCCGTGGCGTTGCCGCCGCCCGTTCGCTCGCGGACGGGATCGGCGCCGCCGGGGCCTCACCTATCGGCGGGCGTCTCTACCGCATCGATCTGCGAGGGGGTGGCGGCGTGGAGGCCGCCATACGGACTCTCGGTACGCACGAGGACGTCGAATATGCGCAGCCGAACTACCGCTACAGTCTCATCGAATAGGGCGCGTGCCCGCCGCTCCGTGTCGTCGCTGCTCTCAATCGTGATCCTGGCGGCGGCCCTCGCAGTGGGGCTCGCCGTACCGGCAGATGCCCGCGAGGCGCCGGAGCCCGAGGACACGGACGCCTTCACCGACGCACATGCCGACTCACCCTGTCCCTGCTCCGGGGATGACGCGGCCGAGGCCGTGCCGTTCTCGGTCCTCGCAGCGGGAGCGAATGCCGCGCAGCGGGAGCGGCTCGCGGCGGTAGCGACCTCCCGGCGGCAGATCGAGGAGCTGTGGTCCCCCGTGGCGCGGACGCGGGTGCCGAAGCCCGAGCCGCCGGAGGTGCGCTACGACTCGCAAACCGCCGTGGCGATCTTCATGGGGCAACAACCCTCGGGTGGCTACTCGATCGAGGTCGACGCGGCTTGCCGCAGCGATGAAGGCGAAACGGTCCACCTCTGCTACACCGCATATGAGCCCGCCGAGGATGCCGTCGTCACGACGGCGCTTACCTCGCCCTACGCCTTCGTCGTCATTGACGAGCCCGCGGCCGACGTCGTCGTGCACCGGCGGCGTGCTACCCGGTAGCCGTCGCACCGGGCATTTGCCCATCAGCGTCTCCGTAAGTAGGTTCGAAACGAGAAACCGCCACACACGCAGGGGGAGCCAATGCAGTACCGACCACTCGGCAACAGCGGACTCATCGTCTCACGGGTCTGTCTCGGCACGATGGTGTTCGGGGAGGAGGGGGAGCGGGGCGCCGACGAGGCGTCGTCGCTCGAGATGATCGATCGGTTCATCGACGCCGGTGGGAACTTCATCGACACTGCCGACGTATATGCCGGTGGGCGATCGGAGGAGATCGTCGGGAAGGCACTCTCCCGGGTTGCACGTGATCACATCATCCTGGCCACCAAGGTGCGAATGCCGGTGGGCGAGGGGCCGAACGATATCGGTCTGTCGCGCAAACACATAACCGACGGCGTGGAGGCGAGTCTCCGACGGCTCGGGACGGACTACATCGACCTCTACTATACCCACATGTGGGATCCGGTCACGCCGCTCGAGGAGACGCTGCGTGCACTCGACGACCTGGTGCGCGACGGCAAGATCCGCTACATCGGGGTGAGCAACTTCTCCGCGTGGCAGCTGATGAAAGCACTGTCGGTAAGCGAGGCGCGCGGGCTGGTGCGCTACATTGCCGCACAGTATCAACATAGTCTCGTGTTGCGAGATATCGAGCGGGAGTTCGAGGCCCTGTTCGATGATCAGGGAGTGGGCGAGATCCCCTGGGGCGCGCTCGGGGGTGGATTCCTTTCCGGCAAGTACCGTCGGGGAGAGCGTCCCGATGAGGGCCGTCTCGCGGTGATGCCCGAGGGCGCGGAGGAGGCCTGGAGCCGCCGCAACGTGGAGCGAAACTGGCGCACCCTCGACGCGGTGGGAGAGGTCGCCGAGGCTCGCGGGGCGACATACTCTCAGGTCGCGCTCGCGTGGGTGCTGGGGCGTCCCACCGTAGCTTCCGTGCTGCTCGGCGTCCGCACCCCGCAGCAGCTCGAGGACAATCTGGGGGTGGTGGATCTGCGGCTTACGGACGAGGAGTTCTCCCGCCTCGATGAGGCGAGTAGGCCGGATGCGGGGTATCCCTATCGTATGATCGGCGAGTTCGGTGCACGGCCGTTCGACTGACGGCGGATGCGCGAGAAACGACCGGTCCGCAGGCTCCTTTGTTGACGGTACAGGTGCGCCTGCCTATCTTATGGTATTGCCTGCAACCGAAAGGAGTTTTGTATGAAATCATTTCGCACGATGGTGGTTGCCGTGTTTCTGTTGCTTCCCGTGTTTTTCGCGGGTGCCGCCGGTTCCGGGGAGGAGATGCAGGAGCAGAAGGGTCCCGTCACGGTGGCCTCGAAGATCGATACCGAAGGTGCGTTGCTCGGCAGCATGATTGTTCAGCTTCTCGAAGCCGAGGGTTTTGAGGTTGACGACAGTACCGAGTTCGGTCCGACCGATGTTATACGAAAAGCCATTACCAACGATGAGATCGACATCTATCCCGAGTACACGGGAAACGGTGCGTTCTTCTATCCCGATGCGGCCTCGCCGGATGCCTGGAAAGACGCCGAGGAGGGGTTCGAGACGATACAGCGTCTGGATATGGAGAATCACAGTATCGTGTGGCTCGAGCCGTCGCCGGCAAACAACACCTGGGCAATCTCGGTGCGGCGTGATTTCGCCGAGTCCGAGGGCCTGGAGTCGCTTGATGATCTCGCCTCCTATCTCGAGGACAACGACGAGTTCAAGCTGGCGGCCTCCGAGGAGTTTGTCACCCGGCCGGATACGCTGCCGGCGTTCGAGGAGGCCTATGGGTTCGATCTCTCGAGCGATCAGCTGCTTACATTCTCAGGCGGCAACACCGCGACGACCACCCAGGCCGCCGCGCGTGAGACCGACGGTGTGAACGCCGCGATGGCCTACGGGACGGACGGCAACCTCAGCGCGCTCGACCTCAAGGTTCTCGAGGATTCGCGAAACGTGCAGCCCTACTACCGACCGGCGCCCATCGTGCGGCAGGCGGTGCTCGATGAGTACCCTGAGATCGAGTCCGTACTCGAGCCGGTGTTTTCGTCGCTGGATCTGGAAACCCTGCAGAGCCTCAATGCGCGTATTGCCGTGCAGGGCGAGGACGCTGCTCAGGTGGCTCGGGACTACCTTACCGAGAACGGTTTTCTCGAGTAGTCGACGTCGAGACCCCCGAGGGGGCTTCCGGTGAAGTCCATAGAGTTAAGGATAGAGCGGGTCACGACGGCAGGCGCAAGTCTCGCCATCGTGGCTCTTTTTCTTCCGTTCGTTCTCCTGAAACCGAACCGGGTCGCGGAAGGTGAGCTGCACGGCATTGCCGACCTGCAGGACCCGATTCTGGTCGGGGCGCTGGCGGGGTGTGCCGTGGCAAGCCTCGCGCTCGCCGCCCTCGGCGAATCGGCGCGGATCCGTTTCGCGAAGCTGGTGGCGGGGTTCGGTGTGTTCACAACCGCCGTGCTGCTCCTCGCGTTCGCCGGCGAGCGGCTCATCACCCCGGACATGCAGTTCGCGCGGCTCAGCCCGCAGATCGGATTCTGGTTTCTCATGCTTGCGACCTTCGTCATCTTCGACGGCTCGCTGCGGAACGCGACCTATCCGCCGGCGACGAAGGCGGGTATCGGGCTGTTGCCCGTTGCCGTGGTGGTGGCGGTCGGGGCGGCGGGGTTTCTCGATGATCTCGCCGTTCTTCAGGAGTTCTACAATCGCGAAGACCGGTTCCTGCAGGAGCTCGGGAATCATCTCCTTCTCTCCGGTCTGTCGGTGAGCGCGGCGGTGGCAATCGGGGTGCCGCTCGGGCTCCTTGCCTGGCGCCGCGCCCGCTTCGAGAAGCCGGTGTTCGTGGCGGTGAACGGGATACAGACCATTCCGAGCCTGGCCCTCTTCGGGCTTATGATTGCGCCCCTGGCGTTTATCTCGCAGGCCTTTCCCGTGCTGCGGCAGCTCGGTATTCGCGGGATCGGGAACGCCCCGGCGCTCATTGCGCTCACGCTCTACGCCCTTCTTCCCATCACCCGAAACGCCTACACGAGCATGGCCGTGATTCCGCGCGCGGTGGTCGATGCCGGCCGCGGGATGGGCATGGGCAGACGTGATCTGCTGCGGCTCGTGGAGCTTCCCCTCGCGATCCCGATAATTCTGAGCGGCATTCGCACCTCCGCGGTACAGGCCATCGGGAATACCGCCGTGGCAGCGCTCATCGGCGCGGGGGGGCTGGGCGCGTTCGTGTTTCAGGGACTGGGGCAGGCCGCCCCGGATCTCATCGTCATGGGAGTCATCCCCATCGTGGCGCTCGCGATCATCGTCGATCGTCTGCTCGGCGTGCTCATCGGCGTCGCGACGCCACGGGGCATCAGGAACGTAGAGGCATGATCGAATTTCGAGGTGTACACAAGACATTCGGCTCGGTGGACGCGCTTCGCGGCGTGTCCTTCGTGGTTCCCAACGGCCGGGTGACGGTGCTCATCGGACCGTCGGGCTGCGGAAAGACCACGTCGCTGCGGATGATAAACCGCATGATCGAGCCCACCGACGGCGATGTCCTCGTCGACGGGCAAAAGGTGGGTAGTTTCGCCCCCGAGGAGCTGCGGCGCGGAATCGGGTACGTCATACAGAGCGTCGGGCTCTTTCCCCATATGTCGGTGCGCGACAATATCGGCATCGTGCCCCGGCTCCTCGGCTCGGACAAGGCGGAGCGCTACAAGCGCGCCGACGAGCTTCTCGATCTCGTGGGTCTCGATCCCGGGAGCTATCGCGAAAAGTATCCCCACGAGCTGTCCGGCGGCGAGGCACAGCGCATCGGTGTCGCCCGGGCGCTTGCCGCCGATCCGCCGATCATGCTGATGGATGAGCCGTTCGGGGCCGTGGATCCCCTCAACCGCGAAGTCCTGCAGAAGGAGTTCGTGGCGCTGCAGCGCAAGCTGCGAAAGACCGTGGTGTTCGTTACCCATGATCTCGACGAGGCGATCCGCCTTGCCGATGAGATCATCCTCATGCGCGACGGCGAAATCGTTCAGCAGGGCCCGCCGGAGCGCATTCTCGCCGCACCGGCAACCGAGTTCGTCAGAAACTTCGTGGGAAACGATCGCGCGCTCAAGCGCCTGGCCTGCTTTCAGGTGGAAGAGCACATGCAGAGAGCGGACCTCGTGGCGGAGGCCGATATCGCCACGGTCGCGGTCGGTGCGGAATCCGGCAACGGCCATGAGAGCTCCGGTCTGTACTGGGTTCACGACCATAACCACCACCTCGTCGGGGTCTTCGACGCGTCTGCGGTGAGCGAGGGACCGGCGTCGCCGGATCACGTGACCAGAGTCCGCGCGCGCGATGTCTCCGTCAGCCCGCTTTCGGACTTGCGGGAGGCCCTGTCGCGGCTTCTGGGACAGGGCATGCGGGCGGTGCCGGTGCTCGACGATGATGAGCGTGTGATCGGAGAGGTGCGCCTGCCCGACATCGAGGCGCTGAACCAGACGGGGTTCGTGCGATGAGCGCGCGCGGGCGAGTGGTGACCTACCTGGTGCCGGCGCTCGTCATCGGCGCCTTCGCCGTGTTCGTGTTCAGCGAAGCCGTGCAGGAGGTCGCGCTCACAAACCTCTTTCCCGACGAGTCGGAGCATATCTACGCACGCTCAGCCCTGCCGAGGTTGCTCGGCGAGCATATCGTGCTCGTTGCCGTCTCGAGTGTCGCGGCGACCCTCATCGGGATTGCCCTCGGGGTGTTCGTAACGCGCCCGCCGGGGCGGGATTTTCTCTCGGTCGTGCAGGACCTGAGCTCCCTCGCGCAGACCTTCCCGCCGGTGGCGGTGCTCGCCCTCGCTGTCCCGGCCTTCGGCTTCGGGTTCAGACCGACGGTTGTGGCGCTGTTCATCTACAGCATCCTGCCGGTGCTCAACAACACCATCTCGGGGATGGAGGGCATACCGCGCGAGCTCACCGACGCCTCGCGCGGCATCGGGATGACGAGGTTGCAGATTCTCTTTCTCTCGGAGCTGCCGCTTGCCGCGCGAGTGATAGCCGCGGGGGTGCGAACTTCGGTCATCATCAACATCGGAACGGCAACCGTCGGTGCGGTCGTGGGCGCGGGCGGCTTGGGGGTTATCATCATCGGCGGGCTCGTGCGCGATAACGTGGCCTTCGTGTTTTCCGGCGCGATGACGGCCGCGCTGTTCGCCCTCATCGTCGACTGGGTGTTCTCGCGGGTGGAGTCGCTGTTCTTTGCGCCGCGGGCGCGGCAGGAGGGACCGTGAGCGGCGGGTATCACGGTTCTCGACACCGCGCTTCTCACGGCGGCGGACCGCGTGGTAGTGTATCGATCTATGGATGATGTCCGACGCGCCTTCGACCTGGCAGTCCTGTCCCGCGACCGCGCCTACGCGCCGTACTCCGGGTTCCGGGTGGGCGCCGCGATCAAGGTTGCCGACAGTGACCTCATCTGTGCGGGCTGCAACGTGGAGAACGCGAGTTACGGCGCCGGCGTGTGCGCCGAGCGGGCGGCGGTGTTCAACATGCGTACCGCAGCGGAGTCTCCGAGACCGGAGTTCCTCGTGGTCGTGACCGATACCGACCCGGCATCGGTGCCGTGCGCTATCTGCCTGCAGGTGCTTGCGGAGTTCTGCCCGCCTGATTTTCCGATACACCTTGCGAACCTCGACGGCATACAGCGGACCGTCGGCCTCGGCGATCTGCTTCCCGAACCCTTTCAGCTCGAGGCCCATGAGCACTGATCCGCGTCCGGGCCACGGCAGGCCGCGACGGCTCGCCCGCGTGCTCGCCGGAGCGGGGCACGTTCTCGCGCGGGTCCCGCGCTACATCGTCGTTGTTCCCGTGTACGCCTACCGCCGGCTCATCTCGCCCATGCTGCCGGATACCTGCATCTATACCCCGAGCTGCTCGCACTACACCGTCGAGGCGATACTCAAGTACGGCGCGTTGAAAGGGCTCGCGCTCGGCAGCGCCCGGGTGGCGCGCTGCTCGGGCGGATTGTTCGACGGCGGGTATGATCCGGTGCCCGAGCGCTTCAGTTTCGGCGAGATTGCCGCAGGCTACCGGCGACATCGTCGACACCGCCACGGACGAAGGCCGCGGTGACGCCGACCGAGCGTGCGGTGGCCGTCTTCGAGCGGCTCGACCCCCTCTACCCGGAGAAGAAACCGCTTCTCGAGTACTCATCGCCGTTCGAGCTCCTCATCGCGGTGATTCTCTCCGCGCAGACAACCGATTCGCAGGTGAACCGGGTAACCCCCGAGCTGTTCCGGCGCTTTCCCACCCCGGATGCACTTGCCGCAGCGGAGCCGGCGGAGATCGAATCGATCATATTCTCGACCGGCTTCTACCGGGCGAAAGCGCGGAATATCCGGGCGGCTGCGAAGGCCCTCGTGGAGGAGTATGGCGGGGAGCTTCCCTGCGGCATGGACGAGCTTACCGGCATGCCCGGCGTGGGACGGAAGACCGCCAATGTGGTGCTCGGGGTGCTGTGCGGCCGGCCGTCGATCGTGGTGGATACGCATTTCGGGCGGGTGGTGCGGCGCATCGGGCTCACCGCCGCAGCTCAGCCGAGCCGCGTCGAGCGGGAGCTCGTAGCCATCGTTCCCCCCGACATCAGAACGGATCTGTCCATGACGCTCAATTTTCACGGCCGCTACGTCTGCACGGCCCGCAAGCCCGCGTGTTATCGCTGCCCCGTTTCCGACCTGTGCCTGTTCGAAGGCAAGACCCCGGCGCCCGCGGCCGGGGATATTCCTTGATACGGGGCGGAGTTATCACTATAGTGAGGTATCAATGTGTGAAGCAGGTGTCGATGAGTCTGTTGTCCGGTAAGGTCCGCGAACGGCTTGAGCAACTGAGCCTCAAGTTTGCCGGGCAGCTTCCGGATAGAGTACGGGAGCTGCGCGCGGCCGTATCCCGTGTGCGTGCAAACAGCGAAAGCGCGGACAACCTCGAGCAGGTGCGTGGTCTCGCGCATAGACTCGCCGGCTCCGGGTCCACCTTCGGCTTCAAGGATGTGTCGGCGGTGGCCCGCCGCATCGAGCATCGCGCGCGGACGCTTCTTGCCGGGGAGAACCCCGGGGACGAGGAAGAGCTCGAAACCCTCGTCGACGAGCTCGAAGCGGCGGCCGGAAAACCTCAGACATCGACCAAGATCTCGCTTCCTGAATCGGCTACGATGGAAGAGGTCGGGCCCTCCGAAGACGGCTACCGGGAGCGCATCGTCCTGCTGTGGCTCACCGATGAGGCAACCACCGACGATCTCTTTCACCAGCTCGGTTTCTTCGGATTTCCCGTCGAGCGTATCGACGGACCGAAGGCGATCGAGGCGCGCCTTGACCGGGATCAACAGGTCATCGTCATCATCGACGTCAATATGATTCGGGACGATGACGAGGGCCGCCGCCTGTTGCCGCAGCTCAAGGATGCCCACAGCGATTGCCTGAGCATCATATTCGTCTCACAGTCGGATACGTACGAGGTCAGGCTGGGGGCGGTGCGCTTCGGCGGCGATGCCTTTTTTGCCTCGCCGCTCGAGATCTCTCAGCTGATCGATGCGGTGGAATCGCTTGCCGCTCGAAACGAGGCACGGCCGTATCACGTGCTCATCGTCGATGACGATCCCGACCAGGTCTCCTACCTCGCGTTGACCCTGCAGAAGGCGGGCATGCTGACCGCCGTTGCTACCGACCCCCGGAACGTGTTCGAGATCCTCGTGGAGGAAAAGCCCGAGCTCATCCTCATGGATATGTACATGCCGGGAGCGACAGGCGTCGAGCTTGCAAAGCTTATTCGCCAGCAGGAGGCATACGTCGGGATTCCGATCATCTTTATCTCCTCGGAAACCGATCCGCTGAAGCAGTTTCGCGCCATCAGCCAGGGCGGAGACGATTTCATCTCGAAGCCGGTGGATCCGATCGCTCTCGTGAATGCGGTGCGCATCCGCGCCGAGCGCTCGCGCAGCATGCGCTTCTTTATGGAGCGTGACTCGCTCACCGGGCTCCTGAACCATTCGAACCTGCGTGAGAAGCTCGGGCAGGAGCTGCAGCGCGCCGGGCGGATGGGGAGTAGCCTCTGCCTGGCGATGATCGACCTCGACAACTTCAAATCGGTGAACGACACCTACGGCCATCTCACCGGGGACAGGGTGCTGAAGAGCCTCGCTCGCCTGCTGCAGGAACGTCTGCGCCGCACGGATATCATCGGCAGATACGGCGGTGAGGAGTTTGCGGTGATTCTGTTCGACACAACCACTGCGGACGCGGCACGTATCATGGCCGAGATCCGCGAAAGCTTCAGTCACGTTCGCCAGCAGGCCGGTGAACACGAGTTCTACGTGACGCTCAGCTGCGGGATAGCCGGATTTCCCGCCCACGGCACGATGAACGAGCTCACCGAGGCGGCGGATACCGCGCTCTACGAGGCCAAAGAAGCCGGGAGAAACCTCGTCGTTACCGCCGGCGAGTAGGGGCGCCGCGGCCCGGGGGCGGCGCAGGGCGCCGCAGCCGGGGGGCCGCAGCAGTGCGCCGGGGGCCCGAGGCCGCCGCGGGCGCTCCGGCCGCCTTACTCCGGTTGCTTGCGAAGGCGTCGTCGGGCGATCTCCTCCCACGCAACTCGCTCCGGGCCGTCCCCTTCCCACAGCAGAACGTCGACAACCACGAGAGTGAAGCTGCGAACGACAGTTTCGCGGACGGCGGCGGCGCCTGCGGCGGCGTCCGCGGCTGCGGCAGCGGCGGCAGCGGCGGCGGCATCGTCGGCGGCGGCGGCGTCGCCGGGCCGGAGGGGCGCAAGCAGTATCGCCGGCGCGCCGAGGGAAAAGGGCGCGTCCGCCGGCTCGTTGCCCCGTTCCGCGGCCGCTTTCTCGAGGCGCTCGGCGAGCGCCGGCAGCGGGCCGGGCGGCGAGAGCTCGACTACCACGCCGGTGGCCCGGAAGGCCGGGCCGCCTATGGTCATCGGCGGCAGCGGTGCCGGATCGACCGCGTAGAGATCGGGCGGGCGCCGGCTCCAGAGAAGAGGGACGAGAGGCGGGAGCGCGCGGGCCGAAAGCATCCCCCGTTCCCGAAACAGTCGGGCCTGGAGCTCGGCGAGGCGGCCCTCGATGTTTCCCGGCAGGCGCAGCGCGGTCAGCAGCATGATTCGGGGCTCATCATACGGCGCGATACCCCAGGTGTGCAACGCGCACGATTCTGCTATAATCGGGCCGATGAAACCCCGAGTCGAGTCCGCCGTCAACCGGGTCGTCGGTATCCTCAAGCGCTGGGAAGGAGTGGACACGATTTCGCTCGTCGACACCGGCTTTGAGGACATCTACGATCCTTACTTCTTCGTAAGTCTTGATGTGTACTGCTCCGGCGACATTCCCGATCCGGAGTCCCGGCAGCGGGAGCTGATCGACGTCGTTGCCTTCGAGACGCTGAAGCTCACCCGAAAGGACCGCTTCCTCCTCGACGACATTCCCTTCCGCCTCGAGTACAAGGACATCGATCGGTTCAACCGCATTATCCGGGGCGCGCACGGTGCCGGTGGTGCCTTCCGCGACAGCGGCACCTATGTGTTCTACCGTCTCAAAGAGGGGCAGGTCATCTATCAGAAGTCGGAATGGCTGAACGAAGTCCGAATGGATCTCGATGCCTTTTCGGAGGATTTCTGGCATATGCTCCGAGAAGCGTTTCAGGCGCGTATGGAACACTATCTCGGAGACCTCGCGGCCGCGGTGATGCGGGAGGACGACCTGTTCTGCCTTATCTCGAGCGCGGGCTTCGTGCGGAGCGCGTGCAGCGTGCTGTTTGCCATAAACCACCGCTTCGAGCCGTCGGGGCGACTCCTCTACAAACAGACCTGCAATCTGCCGGTGCTGCCGGAGTCCTTTCGCGGACGCTTCGAAAGTCTTGTTCGCTCCTCGCAGGCCCTCCCGCCGTCGCGCCGCGCCGAAGTTGCCGAGCTGCTGGCAAAGAGCATCGTGGCGCTCTGAGGTATTCATCCGTGACGTGGCTCCTGATTCAACCCGCAACGAGCAGCCGCAGAGCGTTCCGTCCCGTCGCCGTCTGTGCCGTCGCCCTCGCGCTTGCCCTCTCCGGATGTGCTCCCGCCGGCCCCCCGCTGTCTCTCGACCGCGGAGACGGCGAGGAGGTACGGGTCGCAGCGGTGGATCGCGACGACTTTGTGGAGACTTTCGGTGAGGCGCGGGCCGACGAGGCGGTCGAGTCTGACGAGGCCGACG